>NZ_CP133838.1:920969-1227959 GCF_031432975.1 Buttiauxella selenatireducens
CGCACGCCGCTACGGCAGGCTTTGACTGCGCCTCGCAGAAAACGCACGGTGCCAGAATGGTAATCACCCGCTTCTTCCAGATCTTCAATGCGTTTTTGCGCATCGTTAGGAAAGAGTTCAGAAACGATATTGCCGGTATCGTCGATCACGCCCTGGGAAGAGCAGAACCCAATCATTTTTTCGGCTTTCAGTTTTACGGCCAATTGCGTGGCAATTTCTTCGGAGGTGAGATTAAAACTTTCACCTGTAACGGAAACCGCAACTGGGCCCATCAATACAATCGCCCCGTTATCAAGCTGGCGATGAATGGCTTCTTCGTCGATACGACGAACACGACCACTGTGGCAATAATCCACACCATCATCTACGCCTAACGGCTGCGCGATAATAAAGTTACCGCTGACGACGTTGATATGCGCCCCTTGCAACGGCGTGTTGCCAAGGCTCATGGACAAACGCGCTGTGATATCCAGCTGCAATAAACCGGCGGCTTGTTTAACCAGCTCAAGGGTTTTTGCATCAGTAACACGCGTATGTTTGTGATAGACAGGTTCATGATTATGCGAAGCCAGATTGGCATCAATTTGCGGGCGCGCACCATACACCACCACCAGACGAATCCCCAGGCTGTGCAACAGCCCAATATCATTGACGATACTGGAGAAGTTCTCGTGTTCAATGGCTTCGCCGCCAAGCATAATGACAAACGTTTTTCCCCGATGGGCATTTATATAGGGAACAGAATGGCGAAATCCCTGTACCAGTTCGGTTCTACGTTCCTTCACCACGGCAAGCCCTCACTGCATGATTATTCGTAATTTCTGTATTTTTATTCTTTTATTGCTCTCGGTGCAAGCAGCAATTACCGCAAAGCAGAAATTTCTGTGCCGCTGTCGCCAGGTACTTGATTGCGAATGTTTACCCTTTTATGAGTGACAGCCTAAGCCCGATTCGCTAAAGTTTTCGGCTCAAAAAAATAAAATTGGTTATTCGGTTCACGGAAACACACCGCTCAGGAGAGCTATGTCAGATTCCCGTTCGTTAATTAGTCGCCGCCGCTTGCTAAAGGGCGCGGGCGCTTTGTGGCTACTGAGTGTTAGCCAGGTTGGCTTTGCGGCCTCAAGCCTGGTCATTGCGGTTCGTGTCTGGCCCGCATCGTCTTACACGCGAGTCACACTGGAATCGAACAGGGAGCTTAAATACCGACAATTTGCGTTAAGCAATCCTGATCGGGTGGTTGTCGACATAGAAGGTGTGAATTTAAATTCAGTATTGAAGGGCATCGGTGCCCAGATTCGTGGTGACGATCCTTTCATTAAGTCCGCGCGTGTGGGTCAGTTTGATCCTCAAACCGTGCGCATGGTTTTCGAACTTAAGCAAAACGTAACACCGCACTTGTTTGCACTGGCTCCGGTGGCTGAATTCAAAGAACGCCTGGTGATGGATCTCTATCCGGCCAATATGAACAGCGAGCAAGATCCGCTGCTGGCGTTGTTGGAAGATTACAACAACGGTAAGTTGGATAAAGATTCACTGCCATCACCGGAACAAGGGCCGAAGCCTGGCAAGGCGGGTCGCGACCGACCGATCATTATCATGCTGGATCCAGGTCACGGCGGTGAAGATCCCGGTGCGATTGGGCCGAACAAGACGCGTGAAAAAGATATCGTGTTGCAAATCGCTCGTCGCCTGAAAGCGCTGATTGATAAAGAAGCGAATATGAAAGCCTATATGACGCGCAACGAGGATGTGTTTATCCCGTTAAAAGTCAGGGTGGCAAAGGCGCAGAAGCAACGTGCTGATTTGTTTGTTTCTATTCATGCGGATGCATTTACCTCTGGCGCAGCGCGAGGCTCTTCAGTGTTTGCGCTCTCAACCAAAGGGGCAACCAGTACCGCGGCAAAATTCCTCGCTCAAACACAGAACGCCGCCGACTTAATCGGTGGGGTGAGCAAGAGTGGCGACCGATATCTCGACCATACAATGTTCGACATGGTCCAGTCATTGACCATCAACGATAGCCTTAAATTCGGCAAAGAAGTGCTGACCCGATTGGGGCGCGTCAATAAACTGCATAAAAATAGCGTCGATCAGGCGGGGTTTGCAGTGCTTAAAGCGCCAGATATTCCCTCCATTTTGGTGGAAACGGCATTTCTCAGTAACGTTGAAGAAGAGCGAAAGCTGCGTACAGCCACCTTCCAGCAGGAAGTTGCAGAGTCGATTTTGGCGGGGATCAGAGCATACTTCGCAGATAGCTCGCGCCTGGCACGACGCGGATAATCCCCTTCATACTTCGAGCTGCAGCCGTGTTGGCTGCGTTCGTTCACCCCAGTCACTTACTCAAGTAAGCTCCTGGGCTCACGTCCTTGCCGCCTTGCTGCAACTCAAATTATTTAGGGTATTGCGGAGTGTTTCTATGAATTTTAGATATAAAAAAACACCCGTTAAGGTGTTTAATGTTGGTTGCGGGGGCCGGATTTGAACCGACGACCTTCGGGTTATGAGCCCGACGAGCTACCAGGCTGCTCCACCCCGCGTCCGTAAACTTCTTTAGTACCCAAATGATTTTCATCATTGCGCGAATGATCAGCGACTTAGTTGGTTGCGGGGGCCAGATTTGAACTGACGACCTTCGGGTTATGAGCCCGACGAGCTACCAGGCTGCTCCACCCCGCGTCCGTATAACTATTTACTACTAATGATTTTCATCACCGGGCTACTATCAGCGACTTTTTAATTGGTTGCGGGGGCCAGATTTGAACTGACGACCTTCGGGTTATGAGCCCGACGAGCTACCAGGCTGCTCCACCCCGCGTCCGTGGAAGCGCACTATACTCTGCTCGGCTTTTGATGCAACCTTTTTTTTAATAAATGCTCGATTTGTCTCATGTAACTGATAATAATTTAATTTAAGTATAAATAGTGAGCACATCCCGCATCTATGGGCCACGACACGTTTAATTCTTGTGGCACGTTTGCTATCTTCCCGTCGGGAATAGCGGCATAAACCTGGCGAGGAAGTGATGATAGGACGTTGGACTAAGTACATTGTAACAGGAGTGATGGTTGCCATTCTGGCTGGCTGTTCCTCGAAACCGACAGATAAAGGTCAGCAATATAAGGACGGGAAATTCACCCAGCCTTTCTCCCTCGTCAACCGACCTGATGCGGTAGGGGCCCCGATCAACGGCGGCGACTTTGCTGAGCAAGTTAACCAAATTCGTTCCGCATCTCCTCGCCTCTATAATAGCAAGAGTGATGTTTACGGTGCCGTTCAACAGTGGCTACAGGCCGGTGGCGATACCAGTAAGCTGAGCCAGTACGGCATTGACGCCTGGCAGATGGAAGGCGCAGACAACTACGGTAACGTGCAATTCACAGGCTACTACACGCCGGTGGTGCAGGCGCGTTACACCCGTCAGGGTGAATTCCAGTATCCGATTTACCGCATGCCGCCAAAACGCGGGCGTTTACCTTCCCGTGCCGAGATCTACAATGGCGCACTGAGCGACAGCTACATTATTGCTTACAGCAACTCCTTAATGGATAACTTCATTATGGATGTGCAGGGCAGCGGCTATATCGATTTTGGTGATGGTCAGCCATTAACCTTCTTTGGTTACGCGGGCAAGAACGGCCATGCTTATCGCAGTATCGGCAAAGTGCTTATCGATCGCGGTGAAGTAAAGAAAGAAGATATGTCGATGCAGGCTATTCGCCATTGGGGTGAAACTCACAGCCAGGCTGAAGTGCAGGAGCTGCTTGAGCAGAACCCATCCTTCGTATTCTTTAAGCCTGCGAGCTTCGCACCGGTGAAAGGGGCGAGCGCCGTGCCGTTAATTGGCCGTGCGTCTGTGGCTTCTGACCGCTCCATTATTCCTGCTGGCACCACGATTCTGGCTGAAGTCCCGTTACTCGATAACAATGGGAAATTCAGTGGGCAGTATGAATTGCGCGTCATGGTGGCGTTGGATGTTGGCGGTGCGATTAAAGGCCAGCACTTCGACATTTACCAGGGAATTGGGGCTGATGCCGGCCACCGTGCGGGTTGGTACAACCACTATGGCCGTGTTTGGGTACTGAAAAACGCCCCTGGCACGACTAACAGCGTATTTACCGGTTAATATTTCCCCCCGACGGGCTGTATAATCAGCCCGTCAACTTTATCCGCAACTGTTTATTTATCACAACACCCGCAAAGATTTTTCCGAGGAAAACGTAATGTCTGTTGTTTTGTCCGATGCCTGGCTGCAACGCTTTGGCGGCACTGCTCGTTTGTATGGTCGTGATGCTCTGCAACTGTTTGCTGATGCGCATGTATGCGTGATTGGCATTGGTGGTGTGGGCTCATGGGCTGCAGAAGCGCTGGCACGTACCGGAATCGGCGCGATTACGCTTATCGATATGGATGATGTTTGCGTGACCAACACTAACCGTCAGATCCATGCGTTGCGCGATAACGTTGGACTGGCCAAGACTGAAGTGATGGCGGCCCGCATTCGTGAAATCAATCCGGAATGCCGCGTCACGGTAGTTGATGATTTTATTACTGCGGAAAATACGGCGCAGCTGCTTAATCAAGGTTTTAGTTACGTTATTGATGCCATTGATAGTGTCCGTCCTAAAGCGGCACTTATCGCATATTGTCGACGCAACAAGATCCCACTGGTCACAACCGGTGGCGCGGGTGGTCAAATCGATCCTACGCAGATTCAAGTGGTTGATCTGGCGAAAACGATTCAGGATCCACTGGCAGCTAAGCTTCGCGAAAGACTAAAAAGTGATTTTGGCGTGGTGAAGAACAGTAAAGGTAAGCTCGGCGTGGACTGCGTGTTTTCCACCGAAGCGTTGGTTTATCCGCAGGCTGATGGCTCTGTGTGCGCGATGAAAAGTACCGCTGATGGCCCGAAACGTATGGATTGTGCATCCGGTTTTGGTGCGGCAACTATGGTCACCGCCAGCTTTGGTTTTGTGGCGGTGTCCCATGTATTAAAGAAAATGATGGCGAAAGCGGCGCGTACTCAGGCCTGAACTGCCGCACGAACGGCTTGTGCTAATGCCGCAAGCCCGCTGCTGCGCGACGCACTTAATTGATTGCGCAGCCCTAAATCATCAAACAGGGCGAGCGGATCTTCATTCAGCAACTGTTCCGCCGTTTTCCCTTCTATTGCGGTAAGTAACACCGCCAGCAAACCGCGGACAATGCGTCCTTCACTATCACCGTAGAAATGCAGCGTCCCATTTGCTTGCAGGCTGTGACCCAGCCAGACGCGGTTTTCACAACCTGCAATTTCGATGTTATCGCGTTTTAGATCCGCAGGAAGTGCCGGAAGTTGCTTCCCGAGTAGGATCAACTGACGGTATTTATCTTCCCACTGCTGCAACGGAGCAAAAGTGCTGCGCAAGCTGTCGGCGGTGATAGCAGTCCCGAATGGGTGACCGGCTAAAAATCCACTTGTCATTTAATCCACCAGAATTTCCAGTGCGTTGTCGATAGCTTTGACCAGCGCATCAACATCACTCTGCGTATTGTACGGGGCAAAAGAAGCCCGCAATGTGCCGGCGACGCCAAGTGCTGCAAGCAAAGGTTGCGCACAATGTTGACCCGCGCGCAGCGAAATGCCTGATTCAGCCAACAGCGTGACCATGTCGTTGTGGTGAACACCTTCAAAATCAAACGCCAACAGGCTCGAGTCCTGGCAGCGGAAACTGCGAAAACCAGGACGTTTTGCCAGCTCTGCTTCTGCGAGTGTCGCCAGCCCACGGCTGTAGGTTTCAGCCTCAGTCAAATCAACCGACTCCAGCCACTCAAGTGCCGCGCTCAGGCCAATGACGCCTGCAACGTTTGGCGTACCGGCTTCAAAGCGATACGGTACGGGTTGAGTTTTAAATCCTTCGAATGAGACATGCGTAATCATTTTGCCGCCGCCTAGCCAGGGCGACATCTCTTCCAGCAGCTCACTTTTACCGTAGAGCGCCCCGATTCCGGTTGGGCCATACAATTTGTGGGCTGAGAAAGCGTAAAAATCGATATCCAGCGCCTGTACGTCCGGCGGGCAATGCACAACACCTTGTGCGCCGTCGACCATAACGACCGCGCCAACTTCGTGGGCAAGCGTAATGGCTTTGGCGAGATCCGGGCAGCCGCCTGTGACATTAGACATTTGGCCCAACGCCAGGATTTTGGTCCGCGGGTTAAGTAACGCAGGCAGCTTGCTGAGATCGGCAAGGAGATTTTTGCCCAGCGGCAATTTGATAATTTTCGCACCGGTCTGCTCGGCGACCATTAGCCACGGCACGAAATTCGCGTGGTGTTCTGCTTCGCTAACAATAATTTCATCATCGGGTTGCAGGCGCGGGCGTGCGTAACACTGAGCGACCAGATTTATGGCTTCGGTTGTGCCACGCGTCCAGACAATATCTTTTCCAGAAGGGGCATTGAGCAGAGCTGCCACACTATCGCGAGCCGCTTCATAACGCTCGGTAAGGCGCTGCGCCTCGGCAAACTGACTGCGATGAACATTACCTGCGCTCAGGCTATAAAATTGCTGAGTCGCTTCAATAACGGCGCGTGGTTTAAGTGTGGTTGCGGCACTGTCGAGATAGACACCAGCATCAGCCAACGCCGGAAACAGGCTGCGAAAACTGGCGGGATTAAATGTTTTCATGATTTTCCTCATATCACTATGCAGCGATCGTGGCGCATTTGTCTTAATCGCACAAGGGATCAATAACCTTCGGAATATTCTGCTTCGCCAGGCAAACCTGGTGAAAGAGGGTTATGCTGATTACTGTTAGGTGAATGTTTAACTTTGGTTATTTTTAAGAGTAATTCAGCATTAATCGCTACTAAGGAGAAGAATATGAATAAGGCAGCCGCAGCAGTATCAGCAGGTCTAATGGTTTTTGCTCTTTCAGCCTGTTCAAGCCCGAACTACGTGATGCACACCAATGACGGACGTAGCATTGTCGCCGATGGCAAGCCTCAAACCGATGATGAAACAGGGATGATTCAGTACAAAGATGCTAATGGGAATAAACAGCAGATTAACCGTACTGATGTAAAAGAGATGGTTGAGTTGGATCAGTAAATTTCAGGCAAAAAAAAGCACCGCAATTTGCGGTGCTACATTAATCACTATGGACAGACAGGGTAAATGTACAGGAAGTGAAAAAGGGGTAGCTTAGCTACCGGGGTCTGGAATGCCAGACCAATTGCAAACACAACAACACAACATCACAACCGTAAGCCAAAAGCCCTCCGAAACACGCATTTCAGATAACTTTTCGTTCCGGCTCAGGAAGTGACGCCACTATAGGTATTTGCTGGTGCATCCTCAACGGACAATTTATAATGGCTCAGATAAAAAAAACTAATAGGTTAACTAAGTTAATCTGTTTGTTAACGGACTCTAACATTTAAGCCAATCAACTATGTCCAAGCGTTTACCACCATTAAATGCCTTACGTGTATTTGACGCTGCAGCTCGTCACCTGAGTTTTACTAAAGCAGCCGAAGAATTATTCGTGACTCAGGCCGCCGTCAGCCACCAGATTAAGTCTCTGGAGGATTTTCTTGGCCTAAAATTGTTCCGCCGCCGCAACCGCTCGCTGCTGCTGACGGAAGAAGGTCAGAGTTACTATCTGGACATCAAAGAGATATTTTCGCAGTTAACCGAGGCAACCCGTAAGCTGCAGGCGCGTAGCGCCAAAGGGGCTTTAACGGTCAGTTTGTTGCCTAGTTTTGCCATTCATTGGTTAGTACCGCGGTTAACAAGCTTTAATACAGCTTATCCGGGAATCGACGTTCGTATACAGGCCGTTGACCGCCAGGAAGATAAACTTTCGGATGATGTCGACGTCGCGATTTTTTACGGGCGCGGCAACTGGCCGGGTCTGCGTGTGGAAAAATTGTACGCGGAATATCTGTTACCAGTCTGTTCACCGATGCTGTTAACCGGCGATAAGCCCATCAAAACCCCAGAAGATTTAGCGCATCATACTTTGCTGCACGATGCGTCTCGTCGTGACTGGCAGACATATACACGCCAATTGGGTGTAAGCCATATCAATGTGCAGCAAGGCCCGATCTTCAGCCACAGTGCAATGGTGCTTCAAGCCGCCATTCACGGGCAAGGCATTGCTTTAGCAAACAATGTTATGGCGCAATCAGAGATTGAAGCGGGTCGTTTGGTTTGTCCGTTCAATGATGTTCTGGTGAGCAAAAATGCCTTTTATCTTGTTTGTCATGACAGCCAGGCAGAACTGGGTAAAATAGCGGCCTTCAGGCAGTGGATTTTGGCGAAAACAGCGAGCGAACAAGAAAAATTCCGTTTTCGCTACGATCAGTAAGCAAACCAGCGCGTAGGCATGCCGCTACGCCTAACTTTAGGGTTACACCATGACCAGCCGATTCATGCTGATTTTTACCGCGATTAGCGGTTTTATCTTTGTCGCCCTTGGCGCCTTTGGGGCACACGTTTTAAGTAAAACGCTTGGTGTTGTTGAGATGGGGTGGATTCAAACCGGTCTTGAATACCAGGCATTTCATACGTTAGCGATTTTTGGTCTGGCCGTTGCGATGCAGCGCCGGATCAGCATTTGGTTTTACTGGAGCAGCGTATTTATGGCGCTCGGTACTGTTCTATTCAGCGGCAGTCTTTACTGCCTGGCGCTGTCTCACTTACGCCTGTGGGCGTTTGTTACTCCTGTCGGCGGAATGAGTTTTCTTGCCGGTTGGATTTTGATGTTGATTGGTGCAATGCGCCTGAAACGTAGGGGCGCAAGCCATGAATAAAGTTATTTTGTACTGCCGACAAGGTTTTGAGAAAGAGTGTGCGGCAGAGATTACCGATAAAGCCGGCCAGCATGGCGTTTACGGTTTTGCACGGGTTAAAGAAAACAGCGGTTACGTCATTTACGAATGTTATCAGCAAGATGATGCTGACAAACTGGCGCGTGAATTGCCGTTCAAAGATCTGATCTTTGCTCGTCAAATGATCGTTGCGGGTGAACTGCTCAAAGATCTTCCGCCAGAAGATCGTATTACGCCGATCACCGGAATGCTGACTGGCGTGGTAGAGAAAGGCGGCGATCTGCGTGTCGAAGTCGCTGATACCAATGAAAGTAAAGAGTTGATGAAGTTCTGCCGTAAGTTGACCGTGCCTCTGCGCGCCAGCCTGCGTGAAGCCGGTATCCTGACCAACTACGAAACAACAAAACGCCCAGTGGTGCATGTGTTCTTTATTGCACCGGGATGTTGTTACACCGGTTATTCCTATACCACTAATAACTCGCCTTTCTATATGGGCATTCAGCGTCTGAAATTACCTTCTGACGCGCCAAGCCGTTCAACGTTGAAACTCGAAGAAGCCTTCCACATTTTTATTCCTGCTGATGAGTGGGATGAACGTTTGGCGAACGGGATGTACGCGATTGATTTAGGGGCTTGCCCTGGCGGTTGGACCTATCAGTTAGTGAAACGCAATATGTGGGTTTCTTCTGTCGATAACGGCCCAATGGCGCAAAGCTTGATGGATACCGGGCAGGTTACCTGGCTGCAGGAAGATGGTTTTAAATATAAGCCAACACGAAACAATATTTCCTGGATGGTTTGTGACATGGTTGAGAAACCTGCGAAAGTCGCGAGTCTGATGGCAACCTGGCTGGTTAACGGCTGGTGCCGCGAAACCATTTTCAACCTGAAGCTGCCTATGAAGAAACGATACGAAGAGGTGTCGCAGAACCTGGCGCTGATACGTGAAAGGCTGGAAGAGAATGGTATCAGTGCGGAGATTCAGGCGCGTCAGCTGTATCACGACCGTGAAGAAGTGACGGTACACGTGCGCCGCATGTGGGCTGCTGTAGGCGGCCGTCGCGACGAACGTTAATCTTGTTCGAGGGTGGGGAATCCACCCTCACCCCGACCCTCTCCCTGAGGGAGAGGGAGAAAAGCTGAATTATTCCCTCTCCTGGGGGAGAGGGCTAGGGTGAGGGCGTTCAACCCGGCAATCTAAGTTGCTGCAAATTCCCATCAAGCTGTAAATCCGTCTGCAGTTGAGCCACCTGGCGGCTGATAAAAGCACTTTCCCGATGCTGCTCTAACTTCTTGCGCCACTTCTCTGGTACTTCATCCAACCGTTCGTACAGTGCTTCAAGCGTTGAAAACTGATTGATCAATTGTGTGGCACTTTTTGGGCCGATACCCGGAACGCCGGAGATCTTGCTGCTGCTGATCCCTGCAAGCCCCCAGAAATCAGCAAGTTGCTCCGGCAACACGCCATATTCCTGGGCGATAAATGGCGCATCGAGCCAACGTTTTTGAAAATAGTCACGGATTTGAATTGTCGGGGCGAGTAACTGGCAAAACCCTTTATCGGTCGAGACAATAGTGGCGCGATGCCCACTTGCTGCTATTTTTACAGCGAGTGTTGCCGCCAGATCATCTGCTTCATTTCCCTGAGAATGCCAGCAAGCCACGCCTCTTTTGGCGAAGGCCGCTCGCAATATTGGCATTTCTTGATGTAAGGACTCTGGCATTGGCGCACGGCCAGCTTTATAGTCTGGCAAGACCTGATGTCGCCATCCTTCGCGCCGGTCTTCGTCATCAAACACGGCGACAGCGTGCGTCGGCTGGCTGTGTGTGATTAGCGCATCAAGGGCATGTAGGCAGGTATCAACACAAGGTGAGCCCTGGACTGCATGAATACGGCGTATTAAGTTCAGGGCATCAACGATAAGTAAATGAATCATCATGGGTATTTCGCTTTCGATATTCGCTTTGCACACACTAACATTTCTGTGTGTTGACCGCGAACCCGAGAAGATGAATCAGGAAAGCCGCTCGCAAAAAAGTCGTGCTTATTGATTACTATGTATATTTCAAGTCAGAGACAACAACATGAGTCATAGTTCACACCTCGCACAACGCATTCAGGCCCTACAACCTTCAGCAATCAGAGAATTGTTAAAGCACAGTAAAATGCCAGGCGTTATTTCCCTCGCCGGCGGCATTCCTTCCAGTGAGTTATTTGATAGAGAAGGTCTGAGCATTGCGACACAAAAAGTTGTCGCTGAGAACTTTAACGACGCGTTCCAGTACGGTTTAACTGAAGGCACCGTTGAACTGCGTCAACAATTGGTCGGGGTGTGCCAGGAGCGTGGAATCACCACCAGCCCAGAACAACTTCTGATCACCTCGGGGTCACAACAGGCATTGGATTTGCTGATGCGCGCGCTGGTTAACCCAGGCGATGTTTTTGTTGTTGAGCGTCCAACTTATCTGGCAGCACTGCAAATTCTCAGCCTGAATGAAGCCGATGTGAAATCGGTGGGCAGTGATGAGCACGGGATGATTGTCGATGAGCTCGAAGCGTTACTCAAAACGACGCGAATCAAAGGTGTCTACCTGGTTCCGACGTTTGGCAACCCTAGTGGCACAACGTTAAGTGCCAGCCGTCGTGAGCAGTTGGTCAAACTGGCAGAACAGTATCACTTTGTGATTGTTGAAGATGATCCGTATGGCGCAATCAGCTTCACTGAAACACGCGAAAAGACCTTACTGCAAGTGGCGACAGAACGCGGCAGCCAGGAAAATGTGGTTTATACCTCGACGTTTTCTAAAATTCTGGCGCCAGGGCTGCGAGTCGGCTGGATTGTGTTGCCAGAGTGGATGAAGCAAAAAGTGGCCATCATTAAACAAGCCACCGATTTGCACGCCAACTCATTCACGCAATCGCTGGTGTCAGCGTATTTGACGCTTGATCGCCTGAACCCGCAGATTGAACTGATTCGCGAAGTGTATAAGAAGAAGTGCCTGAGCCTTTCTACGTTTTTACATCAGGAACTGGATGAGCACATTACCTTTAACCAGCCGCAGGGTGGGATGTTCTTGTGGGCGTCATTCCGTTATGAGTTTGATGCAACTCGCTGGTTACAACAGACTCTCGAAAAAGGTGTGGTGTATGTGCCGGGTGAGTTCTTCTTTAGCGATCACGCGGATAAGAAAACGCTACGTTTCTCTTACGCAACCGCCACAGAAGAGCAGCTTTATGAAGCGGTACAGCGATTGAAATCCGCACTGTAAGATAGAGAAATGGAGCCGAAAGGCTCCATTTTTTATGGTTTTAAAGTGCGGAGTTAATGAGATAACTCGACCACTTCATCGTTGTTTTTCTTTTTCGCGACGGTACCACCCACACGTTTTGAATACAGTGCAGTAATAATGGGTACCAGAATCGCGGTCACAATAACGCTTGCCGCCACCAACGCTGTAGCTGAAGCTGCAACAGGCTCAAATGCCGGGTTAATTTGCGCAATGATTACCGGGTTGGCAACCGCTGCACCTGCTGCGGAAGAGGCTGCAATCCCTGCGGTTCCGTTGCCACCACCAATGTATTTATCGGCGATAATCAATGGAATACCTGTTACAACGATAACTGCCACACCCAACATGATGCCCAGCAAACCGGTGTCCATAATGACGTTGAGGTTGATGGTGTTACCCAGAGCAAAGCCGAAGAACGGAATCAGTACTGGAGTCGCTTTGCTGAAGAAAGCACGGAAATCGTGATCCAGGTTACCAAGAGTGAATCCAATCAGGAACGGTAGAACGGCACCGATAAAGTGGTGGGGTTCAAAGGATGCCAGACCTGCGGAACCCAGAATAACCATTGTCATTAGTGGACCGGACTCTAAAGACATCAGGACAAATGCGCCAGATTCTTCTTTAGTACCATATTGGTTCATCAGGCTTGCATACAGGCCACCGTTGGTCATGTCCATCGCAGAAACGAGAGCCAGAACGGACAGGCCAGCAAACATACCGGTCTGAATTCCACCTTCAGGAATAAACGAAGCGGCAATCATTGCCACAACCCAGGCCACACCAATTTTAGTCAGAACCAGCGTACCGGATTTACGCAGTACGGTTCCTGTTGCACGTAAGTCTATTGAAGCACCGATACAGAAGAACCAGACCGCCAGAATGGGAACTGTCCCGCTAATCATTCCTTTTGTGAAGGAACCAAAATATGCGCCAGTGTCCGGTGCAAAGGTATTTAACATTGCACCCAGCAGCAATGGAATCAACATCATCCCACCAGGAATACGTTCTATAGTTGCTTTAATCTTCATGTTCGCTCCTCATCGTTTTTTCATTTCTTATCGATTCTGAATGAAAAAACCACTTAACAGTTTTTATGAAAAATCGTTGTTTTTCATTTGATTATGTTCTTTTCGGGTCAGAGGTATTCTTTTGCTCTTATGGCAAATAGAGTTGACCTGGTTGGGCTGGGTTGCCGTGATTCCTGCGTTCCGTCGCCTTCCTTGCTTCAAACTATCTAACGATTGGAATTACAATTCAATCAAATTGAAACAATATTTCAATTTAGATCACATTATTTAATTGTTCAGGTGATAAACTGTCTGGGTGGTGCAGTTAAATGTAGTTTCTTTGTAAAAAACTATATTTTAATTGCTAAAATATTATTAATGGTTACGGGCGTTATTTTGTTTCCGCCTGCACTCCCAGTAAGGAAAATTAATGGACATTCGTCAAAGTATTCATAGTGATCATGCAAAAACCCTGGATACAGCAGGTTTGCGTAAAGAGTTTCTGATCGAAACCATTTTTACTGCCGATCAGTACACCATGACCTACAGCCACATCGACCGCATCATTGTGGGTGGCGTCATGCCGGTAACTCGCACTGTGAGTGTTGGAGGGGAAGTGGGCAAACAGTTGGGTGTGAGCTACTTCCTGGAGCGTCGTGAGCTGGGGGTTATTAATATCGGTGGGCAGGGCACGATTACCGTTGATGGGACATGCTATGAAATCGGCACCCGCGATGGTTTATATGTGGGTAAAGGGGCGAAGGAAGTTGTGTTTGCCAGCATTGATCCTGCGAACCCTGCACGCTTCTATTACAACTGCGCGCCAGCGCATACCGCTTACCCAACCAAGCGTGTGACCCCTGCCGATGTGTCTCCGGTTACTCTGGGCGACAGTGTCACCAGCAACCGTCGTACAATTAACAAATACTTCGTTCCTGATGTGCTGGAAACATGCCAGTTGAGCATGGGTTTGACTGAGCTGGAACCTGGCAACCTGTGGAACACCATGCCTTGCCACACGCATGAGCGCCGTATGGAAGTTTATTTCTACTTCGGTATGGAGCAGGACAGTTGCGTATTCCACATGATGGGTCAGCCACAAGAAACGCGTCACATTGTGATGCAGAACGAGCAAGCCGTAATTTCTCCAAGCTGGTCAATTCACTCAGGTGTGGGGACGCGTGCGTACACATTTATCTGGGGTATGGTGGGCGAGAATCAGGTGTTCGATGATATGGACCACGTGAAAGTGGGTGACCTGCGCTAATTCTGTTCATACTTCGAGTTGCAGATGCGTTGGTTTCACTCGACCATCGCCTTCCTGCTACTCGAATTATTTAGAATAGATAATGCATAAAAAAACCCGCTTCTCAGCGGGTTTTTGTTTTAATCGCAGGAGACTTTCATCGCCAGGCCACCACGTGATGTTTCGCGGTATTTGGCGTTCATGTCCTTGCCCGTTTCGTACATCGTTTCAATGACTTTATCGAGGCAAACACGTGGTTCACTGGTACGGCGCAGGGCCATACGTGCAGCATTCACGGCTTTCACAGCGGCGATAGCATTACGTTCGATGCACGGTACCTGTACTTGTCCGGCAACCGGGTCGCAAGTCAGACCGAGGTTGTGTTCCATGCCAATTTCGGCTGCGATACAAACCTGAGTTGGGCTACCGCCCAGCAACTCAGCAAGACCCGCTGCCGCCATTGAACAGGCAACACCCACTTCACCCTGGCAACCGACTTCGGCACCTGAAATCGATGCGTTCATTTTGTACAACGAACCAATCGCACCGGCAGCAAGGAAGTATCGTGCGCAGGAGTTAGCATTCACTTCACGGATGAATTTGTCGTAATAGGCCAGTACCGCAGGAACGATACCGCATGCACCGTTAGTCGGTGCTGTTACCACACGCCCACCTGCGGCGTTTTCTTCATTCACCGCCAGCGCAAACATGTTAATCCAGTCTACAACCGCCATTGGATCTGAGTTGTTTTTATCGCTGCTGACTAACATTCTGCGTAACGCTGCGGCACGACGAGGGACACGCATTTTCCCTGGCAGCACGCCTTCGGTAGTAATGCCGCGCTCAATACCACTGCGCATCACGCCCCAAACGTTGGCAAAGTGTGCGTCAATTTCAGCCTGTGGACGCATCGCACGTTCGTTATGCATCATCAAACCAGACAGTGAAAGCCCAGTTTCTTTGCAATGAAGCTGTAAATCAGCTGCGTTTTTATAAGGATACGGTACGGCAAGTTGCTGAGTGTCTTCCACGCCAAAATGCGCTTCATCAACGATAAAACCACCGCCGATTGAGTAATACGTTTGGCTGTAGACCACGTCATTGCCAGCAAGCGCAGTGATGCGCATACCGTTTTCATGCAGCGAAAGATTCGCTTCGTGGAAGTTCATGCAGCTATCGACCGGGAACTCCACTTCGTGTTGGCCGCTGGCTAACAGCAGGCGACCGTGTGTATTCACGTCTTGAATGAAATCAGGGATAGCGTCGATGTCGACTGTGTCCGGCAGATTACCCGCCAGGCCCATAATAATGGCGATATCGGTATGGTGACCTTTACCGGTCAGGGAGAGTGAACCGTAGACATCGACGACGACACGCGTGACCTTCTGCAAAATCCCTTGCGCTATCAAATCGTCAGCGAATTGTTTACCGGCTTTCATCGGGCCGACGGTATGGGAACTGGATGGGCCAATACCGATTTTGAAAATATCGAATACGCTAATCATGTTGCGTCCGTTGCCTGAGTAACTTTGGAAGCGAAAAAACCGCCCGCGAGGGCAGGCGGTTTAGAGCTGTTAGATGAACAGGGAGTATAGAGAGTAAGAGATGGCGGAAATTGCGACCAGACCCATAATTACTACAAATACATTACTGATATGACCACTGTATTTGCGCATTGCAGGGACTTTCTGAATCGCATACATCGGCATCAGGAACAGAATCATCGCGATGATTGGGCCGCCGAGGGTTTCAATCATACCCAGAATGCTTGGGTTCAGAGTGGCAACAATCCATGTTGTTACCAGCATGAAGATCGCGGTAATGCGGTTCAGCTTGCTTACTTCAATGCTCTTACCTTTACCGCGCAGGGATTTGATTACCATCCCGTTGAAGCCTTCACGCGCACCTAAATAGTGGCCGAGGAAGGATTTGGTGATAGCCACAATCGCGATAATCGGTGCCATCCAGGCGATAACCGGCGCGTTAAAGTGGTTAGCCAGGTAAGACAGAATAGAGATGTTCTGTGCTTTCGCTTCGGCCAGGTTTGCTGGAGACAGGCTCAGTACGCAGCTGAACACGAAGAACATCACGGTAATGACCATCATGATGTGTGCGTATGACAGGATGCGTGAACATTTCTTCTCAGCGGCTTCGCCGTACTCATTACGTTTTGCTACTGCAAAAGCAGAAATGATAGGTGAGTGGTTGAAGGAGAACACCATGACTGGGATTGCCAGCCACAGAGTCATCCACAGGCCACTGCCTGTTGCCGGAGTGCTGCTAAACGACAGAGTCTCAAATGCGGCACTGCTCCAGTTAGGAATCAGGTACAACGCCAGAACCATCAGTGCTGCAACAAACGGGAACACCAGAATGCTCATCGCTTTAACGATCATCTGCTCACCGAAACGCACGATAGTCATCAGACCCACGATCAGGATCAGAGATAAAAGCGCGCGTGGTGGCGAAACCAGACCCAACTGGTGGGTGATGAAGCTATCGACGGTATTGGTGATAGCGACGCTGTACACCAACAGAATTGGGTAGATAGCAAAGAAGTACAGCAGAGTAATGACTTTACCCGCACCCACACCGAAGTGTTCTTCAACAACTTCAGTAATGTCTTCACCAGGGTTTTTACCTGAAAGCACAAAGCGAGTCAGCCCACGGTGTGCGAAGAAGGTCATCGGGAATGCGAGAATTGCCATGATGAACAGCGGGATCAAACCGCCAACACCGGCGTTAATCGGCAGGAACAATACACCAGCACCAATTGCCGTGCCGTACAGGCCCAGCATCCACATGGTATCGGACTTACGCCAGGAGCTTTTGCTCTCGGTTGAGGCAATACTGCCTGTTTGAGTGGTTTCCATCTATTACTTCTCCAAAGGAACATGTGATTCGAAATCCGAGCCAACCGCGAAGTACTGCCATTGGCAATTGAAACTAACTGCTGTTTCCTGGCACTTTTAGAGTAATTTTTGCCAGTGATAATCAGAGGGCGGAAAGATACAGATATGAAGCCAAATCATCAGTGATCGAGATCGCAATTGTAAGAATCCACTATTTGTGTGGTTTTTAGCAGATTATATGTCTGTGTCTTAGGATTTGAGTGATATTTATACCCTGAAAAATGTCGGTAATTAGATAATAAACTGATATTTCAATTTGTTGCGGTAGCGTAATTATCTGTATAAACACAATTTTTAACGCGCTTGTACGTTAAATCCCCCCTTTTCGTGAAGATGAATAGGCTGATACCGGTAACATGATTGCTGGGAAAAATTACGGAGGATTGTCAGTAAGCGCGGGAAAAAATCAGAAAAAAAAGGCGGAGTCGCTCCGCCTTCGGGGTTTAGGTACAGATTTCGTAGCAAGGGATGTAAGCACTACCTGGTAATTTCATGCGGTGCTGGGCAACAAAGCCCTGAAGCAGATCGTCCATGCGTCTCATCATTTGAGCGTCGCCATGGATTTTATAAGGCCCGAACTGTTCAATCGCGCGGATCCCACCTTCTTTAACGTTACCCGCAACAATGCCAGAAAACGCTCTGCGTAAAGAGGCGGCCAGTTGTTCCGCTGGTTGATCCGGGTACAACTTGAGATTTGCCATGTTTTCATGGGTTGGCTCAAACGGTACTTGCAGATCTGGCGCAATGCGAATAGACCAGTTGAAGCTATAAGCATCACCCGTTTCGCGGCGATTCTCTTTTACTTGAGGCATCGCTTTTTTCATCTGGCGCGCGACTTCAGCCGGGTCGTCAATAATGATTTGATAATGACGACGCGCCTGTTCCCCCACGGTATTGACGATAAATTCATCCAGTACACGGAAGTAATCAGCGCTCTCTTTCGGCCCGGTCAGAATTAATGGCAATACCTGATCGTGATTGTGCGGGTTCATCAGAATGCCGAGCAGGTAAAGCAGTTCTTCTGCGGTCCCCACGCCGCCTGGGAAGATGATGATGCCATGCGCGATTCGAACAAACGCTTCAAGACGTTTTTCGATATCCGGCATGATAATCAACTCGTTCACCAGCGGGTTTGGTGGCTCTGCTGCAATAATTGACGGTTCCGTCATGCCAATAAAGCGGCTTTCTTTGTAACGTTGCTGAGCATGACCCACCGCAGCACCTTTCATCGGTGCTTCCATCGCACCAGGGCCGCAGCCAGTACAAATGTTGAGTTCACGCAGACCCAATTGAGTGCCGACACGACGTGCGTAAAGATATTCGTTTTCGTTAATGGAGTGGCCGCCCCAGCAAACCACGAGACTTGGTGCTTCACCGACGTGCAGTGCACGGGCGTTACGTAAAATAGAGAACACCATATTGGTGATATTTGCAGGATCTTCCAGATCGAGATTCTGGAAGCGACCGGCGTTGGATAACTGACCATTCACGAACAAAATGTCGCGTAAGACAGCAAACAGGTTGGCTTGCAAAGATCGAATGATGCGGCCATCAACGAAGGCCTCATCAGGTGGATTAATCAGTTCAAGTTTGACACCGCGCTCGCGGCGCAACACGTTGATATCGAAGTTTTCGTAACGCGACAACAGCTCTTTACTGCTATCGGTCTGGCTTCCTGAGTTAAGTACGGCAAGTGAACAATTGCGAAACAGTTGATAAAGGTCGCTACTGGCCGTGCGTTTAAGCATATCGACTTCCAGTTGCGACAACATATCCATTGAGCCTAGTGGGCTAATATGTGTAATCAAGTTAACTCCTTACGAAGCGTAAAGTGCCGCTCCCAATGATTACAATAGCCTCGCCATGTTCAATTTAACAACCTGAAAACAAGAATCCTTCCATAGCCTGCGAGGTGTTTCGCACTTATTGACGAACCAGACGACCAAATGCCGGGTGGAAATCGGTGTTTGTGCGCCATGGATTAATGTCCAGGCCACCACGACGGGTATATCGAGCGTAGACGCTCAGGGTTTCAGGTTGGCAAAAATGCTGAATGTCGTTAAAGATGCGTTCAACGCATTGCTCGTGGAATTCGTTATGCTGGCGGAAAGAAACCAGATAGCGCAGCAGCTTTTCACGATCGATACGTGGGCCACGATAGCGAATCTGAACAGAGCCCCAATCCGGTTGGTGGGTGATCAGGCAGTTGGATTTCAACAGGTGGCTTACCAGCGTTTCTTCTACAATTTCTACGCCTGCCGATTCGCTGAGGTAATTGGCGTTAAATTCATAATTATCAATAGTGATATTTTGCTCATCAATGCATTCGCCCGTGAAGGCTGCGATTTCCTGGCCTTCAAGTTCATGCAGGCGGAATAACACAACACTGACATCGCCTTGTGCGCAGGCGCTCAAATCACGCTTTAGCGTTTCCTGAACCGTTTCCCAGTCGGCAAATTTTGTCTGGTTAAAGCTGTTCAAATAGAGTTTAAAACTTTTCGATTCAACCAGATTCACGCTGTTTGCATCAAGCTGCACATGACCCACGGCGACCTGCGGTAAACCGTTGCTATTCAGCCAGGACAGCTCATAAAGCGTCCAGATATCACCCCCACTAAACGGCAGATTATCAGCCTGTAAACCAAGCGGGTCACGATTTAGACTGCGTGGAACGGCCTGTAACAACGACGGTTGGTATTTATCCTGGTAAGCGGTTGGCTTACCCAGCGTCAGGCCGCTTAGCGCCTGGTGTTTTTCATAAGACATGTGTCACCGATAGAATGCAGGTACAATTGGTCTTTATTGTACCGCACCTTGAGAGAGTGAGAAATTGGTGGATAACGACGTACGTCAGGCGCTGGAAGATTTTACAAATCGCTTTTGTCACGCGTGGCGTGAACAGGTGGGTGGGTGGCCTGCGAGTGAAGAATTATTTGGTGTGCCGTCCCCGTGTATCGTGACGACAACCGGTAATGATGTGCGCTGGCAGCCGCAACCTTTCACTCCTGCTGGTGATCTCAGCGCTGTGGAACGGGCGATGGATATTACTCTGCAACCCGGTGCGCATCAGTTTTATACCACGCAGTTTGCTGGCGACATGCCCGCGCAGTCAGGTCACCAGGCTTTAACGCTATTACAAGCCTGGAGCGAAGAGGATTTTCAGCGCGTTCAGGAAAACCTGATTGGCCATCTGGTCACACAAAAGCGTTTAAAGCTTTCACCGACCCTGTTCCTCGCCACCACGCCTGACGAAATGGAGGTGGTGTCACTTTGCAATCTCACTGGAGAAGTGGTGCTGGAGAAAATCGGCACCAAACAGCGGACAACTCTCGCACCTTCACTGAGCTTATTCCTTCAGGAGCTTCAGCCGCAGGTCATCTAACCGTTGATCGCTGCTGAGCTTGTGAGAGATCTCTTACACAAGCTGTAAGAGATCTCTAACTTTTCATTTGAGATTTTTATGGCTATTAATGAAATAGCT
Organism: Buttiauxella selenatireducens; assembly: GCF_031432975.1. Lineage (GTDB taxonomy): Bacteria > Pseudomonadota > Gammaproteobacteria > Enterobacterales > Enterobacteriaceae > Buttiauxella > Buttiauxella selenatireducens. The sequence goes on from NZ_CP133838.1 coordinate 941,722, forward strand.
ATTAATTATCAAAGGTTTGATGATGTTTTTCGTCACTTTTGAATGAAAGTTATCGTAAGCATAGGTTGTGAGTGCCTTGCGAGATTGAACGAATTAGTAGATTCTATGTCCGTCGACAGGAAGTCGGGAAGTGAAGGAGATGTCAGGATGATGTCACTTCATTGAAGAACGGGAAGACACCAGGAAGGTGTTACAAGGAAGGCTTCAGGATTGAAGCAAGGATCACTCAGGAAGAGTAAGGGACACCTCCAGGATGGAGAATGAGAGCCGAGCCAGGAATGTTCGGTGGGTCTGGAAGACCAAAGGATAATGCATCAGGATGATGCCGGATCACCGCAGGATGACGGTAGCAGGACGCGAGTACGACGGAATGTAGGTCAGGAGACCACAGGACATAGTTGTCACGGACGAGCAGGGAGCACCAAAAGTAGCCGGATTAGCTGCGAAACGAACCGGGAGCACTGTTTATACAGTGCTCCCTTTTTTTATGCTTTTTTTTCGCCCACAGTAAGAAATGAAGAAAGTTAGAAGTGGTATGCTTGCCGGCTTCTTTTTCACTGATGCCTGAGGTTTTCATGGAACGTCACGCGCTGGTACGCCAGCATCTACACATCATCGAGCAGGTTTTACGTGACCATCAACATTGGCAGGGCAGTGCGCCGGGTGCCGAAGCCTTTGAAAGTACCCAGCCGTTTTGTCTGGATACTCTACAACCCACAGAATGGCTGCAATGGGTTTTAATTCCACGCATGCACGCACTGATAGAAGCGCGGCATCCTTTGCCAGTCGACTTCGCCATCGCGCCATACTACGAAATGGCGCTCGATGCGGCACATGCCGGGCGTGAGCCTCTCTTAAAAGCGTTGCAAGAGCTTGATGCTCTGTTCGCGAGTGACAAAAACTGATGCTGGAAATTATTTATCAGGATGAATGGTTGGTGGCCGTGAACAAACCTTCGGGTTGGTTGGTGCACCGAAGCTGGCTGGACCGTCATGAAACGGTGTTCGTCATGCAAACCGTACGTGACCAAATCGGCAAGCACGTTTTTACCGTACATCGCCTCGACAGACCTACTTCTGGCGTCTTGTTGATGGGGCTCTCCAGCGAAGTTGCGCATTTGCTCTCGCAGCAGTTTGAAAATCACCAGATTCAGAAACGTTATCACGCGGTCACTCGCGGTTGGCTTGAAGATGAAGCCTTGCTGGATTATCCGCTCGTTGAAGAGTTGGATAAAATTGCGGATAAACACGCAACGCAAGACAAAACGCCGCAGCCTGCGGTCACGCATTATCGCGGTCTGGCAACGGTTGAAATGCCGGTCCCGGTTGGTCGATATCCAACAGCGCGCTACAGCCTTGTGGAACTGGAACCGAAAACCGGTCGCAAGCACCAGCTACGCCGCCATATGTCCCATTTGCGTCATCCGATGATTGGCGATTCTAAGCATGGCGACCTGCGCCAAAACCGTGCTGCGGCAGAACATTTTGGCTGCCAACGCCTGATGCTGCATGCAAGCCAGCTTTCGTTAACGCATCCTGTTACCGGTGAGCCGTTATGCTTGCGCGCAACGCTCGACGATACCTGGATGCAGATGATGTCACAGTTTGGCTGGCGTGGATTGCTGAGTGATATCGAAAAGGTTGAGTTTGTGGCACGCAACGGCCAGGATGAATAATACAGCCGTAACGCAAGGAGTTAACTGATGGCCGAAGTGGGGATTTTTGTAGGAACGATGTATGGAAACTCGCTGTTGGTGGCGGAAGAAGCCGAAGCGATTCTAAAAAAGAAAGGTCATAAAGCCACAGTATTCGAAGATCCTGAGCTTGCAGACTGGCAGAAATATCGCGACCAATATGTGCTGATTGTCACTTCAACAACCGGCCAGGGCGATTTACCCGACAGCATTGTTCCTCTGTTTCAGGCAATTAAAGACAAAGTCGGATACCAACCTGAATTGCGTTACGGTTTGATTGCGCTGGGCGACAGCAACTACGAACATTTTTGTGGCGGTGGTAAACAATTCGATACCTTGCTGCAAGAGCAGGGCGCAAAACGTATTGGCACCGTGTTAGCGATTGATGCCAATGATCATCCTGAGCCCGAATCTGTTTCGAACCCGTGGGTCGAGCAGTGGGAAACGCTGTTAAAGTGACAGCAAGAATCAATGGCGGGGATGCTTGGGTGTCGCCGCCTATGATATTACACCCAGCGGGCTGGGTGCGGGTCATCACCTGCCAGCAATGCAATTGCCGCACAACTATTCAGGGAGTTGCCAGTCTGGTCTGACAAAATGGCAGGTATAGCCATTTGGGTTATGCACGAGATAGTCCTGGTGCTCTGGCTCTGCTGACCAGAAGGGGGTCGCTTCCTTCACTTCAGTGACGACTGTACCCGGCAAAATACCTGATGCGTCTATTTCCTCGATCAACTGGTTGGCCTGGTGCATCTGCTCATCCGTAAGCCAAAAGATAGCAGAACGATAGCTGGAGCCAACATCATTACCCTGCCTAAATGGCGTAGTGGGATTGTGGATCTGAAAGAAGTATTTCAGCAAATCGCGGAAACTAATCTGCTCAGGATTAAACTCGACTTTTACCGCCTCTGCATGGCCTGGATGGTACGCATAGGTCGGATTGTCATTCTGCCCGCCCGTGTAGCCAACTTCGGTGCTGATGACTCCATCAACTTTTCGAAGTAAATCCTGCACTCCCCAGAAACAACCTCCAGCAAGAATTGCGACTTCATTTTTCATGTTTATCTCCAGAATTAAACAGTGCCAGATATTCGCCATATCCTTCAGCACTTAGATTTGCTTTAGGAATAAAACGCAGCGCGGCTGAGTTGATGCAATAACGTAGTCCGCCTTTCTCCTGGGGGCCGTCAGGGAATACATGCCCAAGATGGCTATCAGCATGAACGGAACGTACTTCAGTTCGTATCATCCCGTGGCTCAGATCTTTAATATTACGTACATTCTCATCTACCGGGTTGCTGAAAGCAGGCCAACCACATCCTGAGTCAAACTTATCCAGCGATGAAAATAACGGTTCACCGGAAACGATATCGACATACAGTCCGTCTTCGAAATGTTTGTCATATTCCCCCGTGAAAGGACGCTCCGTGGCATTATTTTGCGTTACGTTAAACTGTAGTTCAGATAAATTTGTTATTGTCTGAGTATCTTTATGATATTTATTGCTCATAGTGTCGCCTCTTGAGTGGATTAATTCCCTTGGTTAATATTTTGATGTATATCAGGGAAGCGCATTTCACCGCAATTTACGGTGAGGAACTTGGTATCAACAGACGCCGAAATCACCTTCCTCTTTATACAAAGCCACGTCGGAAGCTTTCAGTGTTATCTTCTCATCGCTTAGGTGATTTGAAGGGGTACAAATGACTTCATCAGCAAGTACATCCAGAACCTTCATTTTCGGTCCGCCTTTTTTAGCCTGTACCATATCGCCTGGTTTGAACATAAAACCCTCTCTTATACGAAACAATTGATACTTAACCATAAAACAAATTGATCGCTTAGGAAAGCTCTGTCAACGATAGCGACATTTAATCTTGGTACAGTCATAATATTCAATTATAGCAATGGAGAAATAACACTGAGTGAGGTTTTTACAAGCCAAAAAAATTGTGGTTGTACATTTAATATCTAAAAAAAGCATTATAAATAAATGAAAAAGAGATGTTTTTTAATTATTTGAAAATACTTTTTAAACACGCGATTGGTCGGCGTTGAAATATATTTGCGGTGTAAAAATCATGTTTGTACATTGTTCAAAACTGCAGAGGGAAAAATGAAAAAAGTGCTCTGCTCCGACTCTATCCAAACGCTCCATCGCATTAAAATCATTACCACGTAATCCGTTACCTTCCTCTGCGTTATACAATAATTCCCAAATCCGTGAACCATCCCCCAGACCGTTGGACAAAAGCCATAAAGTGCTCACAAAACGCGCAGTAAACTTGTGTCTTTGCACGATGAGGCGTTTTCACTCCCTTCATATACTTTCCCTCGGCCAAACATAAAACCGCAGAGTCAGAGTCACAAGAATACTGCGGACCGGCCGATACCTCATTCTGATAACCCTACAAGTGCAGAATGGATTGTAGCTAAAAGCTATATACCCAATGGATTTCGAGGTGCGGGAAGGCGGCAGCTTGAAAGACGATGGGTATGATTCAGGAGTGCAACATGAACACCATTAGCCAAACGGCGAGCGTTGCCGAGAAAAGAACCAACGCTCGTTATTGGATAGTAGTAATGCTCTTCATCGTCACCTCGTTTAACTATGGCGACCGCGCCACGTTATCTATTGCCGGTTCAGAAATGGCGAAAGATATCGGCCTTGATCCGATTGGCATGGGATATGTGTTCTCCGCATTTTCCTGGGCATACGTCATCGGGCAGATCCCAGGTGGCTGGCTGCTTGACCGTTTCGGCTCAAAACGCGTTTATTTCTGGTCGATTTTTATTTGGTCGCTGTTTACCTTGCTGCAAGGTTTCGTCGATATCTTCAGTGGTTTTGGCATCATCATCGCGCTGTTTACCCTGCGCTTCCTGGTGGGATTGGCTGAAGCGCCTTCCTTCCCCGGCAACAGCCGAATAGTCGCAGCGTGGTTCCCGGCACAGGAACGCGGTACGGCAGTCTCCATCTTTAACTCCGCACAGTATTTCGCGACGGTAATCTTCGCGCCAATCATGGGTTGGCTGACTCATGAAGTGGGCTGGTCGCACGTCTTCTTCTTCATGGGGGGCTTAGGCATCATCATCAGTTTTGTTTGGCTGAAAGTGATTCATGAGCCGAATAACCATCCGGGTGTGAATAAGAAAGAGCTGGAGTACATCGAAGAAGGCGGCGCGCTGATCAATATGGATCAGAAGCAAACCAAAGAGCGGGTACCTTTCGCGCAGAAATGGGGCCAGATCAAACAGCTGATTGGCTCGCGCATGATGATCGGGATCTATATCGGCCAGTACTGCATTAACGCCTTAACCTATTTCTTTATTACCTGGTTCCCGGTGTATCTGGTTCAGGAAAAAGGCATGTCGATTTTGAAAGCCGGTTTTGTGGCTTCGGTTCCGGCAGTCTGTGGATTTATCGGCGGCGTGCTGGGCGGGGTTATTTCTGACTGGCTGATGCGCCGCACCGGTTCGTTAAACATCGCGCGTAAAACGCCAATCGTATTGGGGATGTTGCTCTCGGTCAGCATGGTGTTCTGTAACTATGTTGAATCAGAAATGATGGTTATCGGCTTTATGGCGATGGCGTTCTTCGGGAAAGGCATCGGTGCCCTGGGCTGGGCGGTGATGGCTGATACCGCGCCGAAAGAGATAAGCGGCCTGAGCGGTGGCTTGTTCAATATGTTCGGTAACGTCTCCGGTATCGTGACGCCAATTGCTATCGGTTACATCGTTGGGACATCCGGTTCGTTCAACGGCGCGCTGATTTACGTTGGGGTGCATGCTGTTATCGCGGTACTGAGCTATCTGGTGATTGTCGGCGACATCAAACGTGTTGAACTCAAACCCGCAGCCACAGGACGCTAATGATGAATACTCAGGCAAGCCCGATTATTACAGATATGAAAGTGATTCCCGTGGCGGGGAATGACAGCATGCTGCTGAATATTGGTGGTGCGCACGGTGCTTTTTTCACTCGTAACATTGTTGTATTAACCGATAACGCCGGGCATACCGGCGTAGGTGAAGCGCCGGGTGGCGACGTGATTTATCAGACGCTGGTCGATTCAATCCCGCAGGTTGTCGGCCAGGAAATTGCGCGCATGAATCGTGTGGTGCAAAACGTCCATAAAGGTAATCAGTCAGCAGATTTTGATACCTTCGGTAAAGGTGCATGGACCTTTGAATTACGTGTTAATGCGGTCGCAGCACTGGAAGCCGCACTGCTTGATTTACTCGGCAAGGCGCTAAACGTCCCGGTCTGCGAGCTATTGGGGCCGGGGAAACAGCGCGATGAAGTCACCGTGTTGGGTTATCTGTTTTATATCGGCGATCGCCAGAAAACGGATTTGCCTTACCTTGAGGGTAAAAATACCGGCCACGCCTGGTACGATTTACGCCATCAGGAAGCGCTAACCAGCGACTCGATCGTGCGGCTAGCTGAAGCGGCGCAAGATCGTTATGGCTTTAAAGATTTCAAACTCAAAGGCGGAGTTTTACCCGGTGAGCAAGAACTGGATGCCGCCTGCTTGCTGAAAAAACGCTTCCCGGATGCGCGTATCACCGTCGATCCGAACGGCGCCTGGCTGCTGGATGAGGCTATCGCGTTGTGTAAGGGAATGGGCGATGTCCTGACCTATGCCGAAGATCCTTGCGGCGCGGAACAAGGTTATTCAGGGCGCGAAGTGATGGCTGAATTCCGCCGTGCAACGGGCTTACCGGTAGCGACCAATATGATTGCGACAAACTGGCGCGAGATGAACCACGCCATCATGCTCAACGCCGTCGATATTCCGTTAGCCGACCCACATTTCTGGACGCTTAGCGGCGCGGTTCGTGTCGCGCAAATGTGCGACGAATGGGGCCTGACGTGGGGTTGTCATTCCAATAACCATTTCGACATTTCCCTGGCGATGTTCACCCATGTGGGGGCTGCGGCACCGGGCAAACCCACGGCTATCGACACCCACTGGATTTGGCAGGAAGGCGACCAGCGACTGACGAAATCCCCGCTGCAAATCGTTAACGGCAAAATCGCGGTGCCGGATGCGCCAGGCTTAGGCGTAGAACTTGACTGGGAACAGGTGCAGAAAGCTCATGAAGTGTATAAATCCCTCTCGGGTGGTTCGCGCAATGACGCCACAGCCATGCAATACCTGGTGCCGGGCTGGAAATTCGATCGTAAACGTCCGGCATTTGGCCGCGGATAAAACATTCTTGCTGAAAAGGAATTAACGATGAGCACATTTACTTCTACCCCAGTAGTCACTGCGATGCAGGTTATTCCCGTTGCGGGCCATGACAGTATGCTGATGAATTTGAGTGGGGCACACTCGCCGTTTTTCACCCGTAATATTGTGATTATCAAGGATAACTCTGGCCACACAGGTGTGGGGGAAATCCCCGGTGGTGAAAAGATCCGCCAGACACTTGAAGAAGCGGCAGCGTTGGTCATTGGCAAAACGCTGGGCGAGTACAAAAACATTCTGAACCTGGTACGTACCGAATTTGCTGACCGTGACTCCGGCGGGCGGGGTTTGCAGACCTTTGATTTGCGCACCACCATTCATGTTGTAACCGGTATTGAATCGGCCATGCTGGACTTACTTGGTCAGCACCTGGGCGTGAACGTCGCTTCTTTGCTGGGTGATGGGCAACAGCGCAGTGAAGTCGAAATGCTCGGCTATCTGTTCTTCGTCGGTAATCGCAAACAGACTCCGCTGCCTTATCAGAGCCAGCCTAATGAGAAATGCGACTGGTATCGCATTCGCCACGACGAAGCGATGACGCCAGATTCTGTGGTGCGTCTGGCAGAAGCGGCTTACGAGAAATATGGCTTTAACGACTTCAAACTGAAAGGCGGTGTATTAGCTGGAAGCGAAGAAGCCGAAGCCGTGACGGCACTGGCAAAACGCTTCCCGCAAGCTCGCGTTACGCTTGACCCGAACGGAGCCTGGTCGCTTGATGAAGCGATTAGCATTGGTAAGCAATTACGTGGCGTACTGGCTTATGCCGAAGATCCGTGTGGTGCGGAACAGGGTTATTCAGGCCGTGAAATTATGGCTGAATTCCGTCGTGCGACTGGTTTGCCAACCGCGACCAATATGATTGCTACCGACTGGCGTCAGATGGGCCACACGCTTTCCCTGCAATCGGTCGATATCCCGCTCGCCGATCCGCATTTCTGGACCATGCAAGGTTCGGTTCGCGTCGCGCAAATGTGCCACGAATTTGGACTGACGTGGGGATCGCATTCCAACAACCACTTTGATATCTCTCTGGCGATGTTTACCCACGTTGCAGCCGCAGCACCAGGGAAAGTCACCGCCATCGACACGCACTGGATTTGGCAGGAAGGCAATCAACGCCTGACCAAACAGCCGTTCGAAATCAAAGGCGGCATGGTGCAGGTGCCGAAAACACCAGGGCTGGGCGTTGAGCTGGATATGGATCAAGTGATGAAAGCACATGAGCTTTATCAGCAGCACGGACTGGGCGCACGCGATGATGCGATGGCGATGCAGTATTTGATCCCAGACTGGACGTTTAATAATAAGCGCCCATGCATGGTCAGGTAATCTTAACCCTAATGACCTGACCCACATCGCGACGGACGGCATATGAAAATTATCACCGCACCAGATTCATACAAAGAGAGCCTTAGCGCTCTCGAGGTGGCGACACAAATCGAAGCCGGTTTTCGGGAAGTGTTTCCGAATGCCTGCTATGTGAAGCTGCCCGTTGCTGATGGGGGCGGTTTTCAGCGTGCTGTACCGTATCTGTACGCTGGAAGAAGCGCTGGAAAATGCCGGAGATAATCTGCGCATGGCTTCGCGTAACAGTGCGGCGACAATTGCTATCGGGTTGTTCTGTCGGGAGAAATAAGTTTCCCGACAGATAACTTTGCAGTGTTAACCAAACATACGTTGCGCTTCTTTTGAAACATTATTCATCTCATCAAGCAGCTCAAAAAGTTCGGGTTCCAGATCTTCTGGCTTCACGCCATTGCGCAGTTGTTGTTCCAGAATCAGGCATAGGTTTTTCAACCGAGGCACACCGCTGTAGCTACAACTGCCGTGAAGTTTATGAATGATATCGACCAACTTCTCCGGGTTTTCCCCGACCAGTTGTTCTTCAACGGTGTTGCGAACTTCAGGTAAGAACACCAACAGCATTTGCAGCAAATCACGCGCCAGATCAGGCTTATTAGCCGCTTGTTGGAGCGCCAGCGACCAATCCAGAGTCTGATTTTGGTTACTGGTTTGCGTTGTCACTTCTATGTTTAATGGTTGAGCGAGCGCGGTGATGGCACCCGGCTGATACCGTAGCAGCAGGCTATACAGCTTTTTCTCTTCAATAGGTTTGGCAAGATAGTCATTCATACCTGCACTCAGCAGCTTCTCTTTTTGCCCCGCCATGGCGTGTGCCGTCACCGCGATAACCGGAGTTTGCTGGTGGTGTGGCATCTGGCGAATAACCTCACAGGCGCGGATACCATCCATTTCAGGCATCTGAATATCCATCAGGATGATGTCTATTTGCATCTGTTTCGCCCGCTCAATAGCCTGTAAACCGCTTCCGCACAGCTCAACGTTTTGCACATGATCTTCAAGCAATGCGCCAATCAGTTTCAGGTTGGCCGGGTTGTCATCAACGGCCATTACAGTGAGCGGCAGCTTTTTGTTTTCAACGTTATCGGCCAGTGCGGGATGCGCATTGAAGATGTGTTCAGCCAGCAGTGGCAGCAGACGTGGTGCGGTGACAGGCTTCAATAAACAAGCGGCAACACCTTCTTTTTTAAGCGATTCCGCATCGATCTGGCAATGGCTTGGCAGCGCCAGAATCAGGCAATCTGTCATCGTGACGGCTTTTGCCAGTTTTGGATTTGTAATGGAGAGCGTATCGCGGAACGTGACCGGCATTCCGAGCAACATAATATCGTAGTGCGCTTCGGCGAGGGCCGTGAACGTTGGGCTATACACCACTTCAAGCGGCGTATTGGCCAAAATATTGAGCGTGCTTTGCGCAGCGGAAGCATTTTGCTCGATATACGCAATGCGCTTGCCTGCCAGATTCTCAGTCGAATAACCGTCAAGAACCGCGTTAGGATTCAGATCCAGATTGATGTAGAACCAGAAGGTAGACCCCTGATTTGGCTGGCTATGGAACGAGATATCCCCGCCCATTTCGCTGACCAATTTCTGGGTGATCACCAGACCCAATCCAGTGCCACCATGACGCCGTGAAATACTGGCATCCGCCTGACGAAATGCCTGGAACAGACGCGATTGTTCCTGCTCAGGAATGCCAATGCCGGTATCATGAATCCGCATCTCAACCTGGACTTTGTTGTTGCCTTGCGAACGCTTCTCGACGACCAAATCAATATTGCCGCTCTCGGTAAACTTAATCGCATTCCCCACCAGATTGGTTACGACTTGCTGCAAGCGCAGTGGATCGCCAATCACGTTATCCGGAACATCATTTTTGATGTTTAACGTCAGCTCCAGCCCTTTGTCATGGGCCGAATGCGCCAGCAACGTCACCACTTCATCGAGCGTATTACGCAGCGGGAAGGGAATGCTTTCCAGTATCAGTTTGCCTGCTTCCAGTTTAGAGAAGTCCAGCACGTCATTGATAATGGTTAGCAGGTTATTGGCTGAACGTTCAATGGTATACAGATGATCGCGCTGCGTGGGGTTCAAATCTGTTTTCAGCGTCAAACGGGTAAATCCAATTACCCCGTTGAGCGGTGTGCGCAGCTCGTGGGACATATTGGCGAGGAACTCAGACTTAATACGTGCGGCTTCCTGAGCGCGTTTCTTGGCGAGATCCAGCTCAACGTTCTGGATTTCCATCTGTTCAAGTGTTTCGCGCAAGTCAGACGTCGCCTGGTCAATATTATGCTGCATCTCCTCGTGATAGGCGGTCAACGACATCGCCATCGAATTGATACCGTTTTTCAGCATATCTAATTCACCGAGCATGAAACCTTCTACGCGGCTATCAAGTTGGCCGCGACGTATCCGGTCGACCGTATTCACCATATTACGGATTGGCCCAGTGACATCGCGCATCAGGCGATAGGCGAACAGCATCGCAATGCCGACACAGAACAGCATCATCAACGTTGAGATAAAAATTTCTCGGTATTGCTGCAAACGTACCGATTTTAAGTCGAGCTCAATCGCGACGTAGCCGAGCGAATTGCCCGCCGGTTTCGCATCGGTCACTTCTGACTCGTCCGGGGAATAGCTCTCGGAAATAATCGGGGTACGCAGAATTATCGAATCGCCATGCCGCGTAATGCTTAAGCTGTGCGGCGGTTTTTCATTGTTTGGTAACTTCAAGGCTGAAGCATTGAGCTGATAATTGGAGGTGACAAACAGCTTGTTGTTCTCATCAAATACCGAAATCGCCCGCACAATATCGGAATGGCGGCGGTGTAACACGCTGACCAACTGGCGTATGGACTCACGACTGTGAAAACTCATGCCATATTCGCTGGCGACTGCCAGCGGTTCGATAATGTTGGTACCCGAGTCTTCGAGCTGACGCTGCAGGTCGTTGTAACGATGAACGACAAAAAAGATACTGAGCAATAAACCGATCATTAATGTCGGTGCCAGAATCAGGATCATCATGCGTGCACGCAGGCTGTAGTTGGTCATGGGGTTCCGATATGGGACAATTGAAGCAATAGTTAATATTTTTGAGAGAGCACTCTGGCTCATGGCGCAATTCTACTCTGCAAAGCGACGGGTTACGACTCGTCAAATCATAACCGTGAACGTTAATGACCTTGATCCGTTTGGTCAGGGCGTCGCACGCCATAACGGTAAAGCGCTTTTTATCCAGGACGCACTGCCTGGTGAACACGTTGACGTCACGATTACCGAGGACAAACGCAACTTTGCCCAGGCTCGAGTGAAACGACGTTTAAATGATAGCCCGCAGCGTGTGGCTCCGCGTTGTCCACATTATGGCGTTTGCGGGGGCTGCCAACAGCAACATGCCAGCATCGAATTGCAGCAGCAAGCAAAATCCCGTGCGCTGGCTCGCATGATGGGCACGCGTGAGGCTCCTGCGGTGGTGGACGAAATCATTTCTGGTTCGCCATGGGGTTATCGTCGCCGGGCACGTTTAGGGTTGAATTATCTCCCTAAGACACAGACCTTACAGATGGGTTTTCGCAAATCTCACGACAGCGAACTGGTCAATATTCACCACTGCCCGGTTTTGGCGCCTCAACTTGAGGCATTGCTGGAACCTTTGCGCCAATGTCTTTCTGAATTAAAAGCCGTTCGTCGTTTAGGTCATGTTGAACTGGTACTGGCAGATAATGGCCCGCTGATGGTGTTGCGCCATTTAGATGCTCTTCATGACGACGATAGGCAAAAACTGGAACGCTTTTCGCATTCTACAGGCGTCGCGCTGTATTTAGCCCCGGACAGTGAGACACTCACGGCAGTGGGTGGAGATGAGCCCTGCTATCACTCAGACGGGCTACGCTTAACGTTCAGTCCGCGCGATTTCATTCAGGTGAATGACGGCGTGAATCAGCAAATGGTCGCGCGTGCCATTGAGTGGCTGGATATCCAGCCAACGGATCGCGTGCTGGATCTATTCTGCGGAATGGGAAACTTTACGCTCCCACTGGCAACGCGCGCTGAAAGTGTCGTTGGGGTGGAAGGCGTTGCTGCGCTGGTGGCGAAAGGTGAATATAATGCAGGGTATAATTTGCTGAAAAACGTCACATTCTTTCATGAGAACCTGGAAGAGGATGTGACTCGCCAACCCTGGGCTGCCCAAGGGTTTGACAAAATATTGCTCGACCCCGCACGAGCGGGTGCGCCGGGTGTTATGCAACATGTGATTACGCTTGCTCCAAAGCGAGTGGTCTATGTTTCATGCAACCCAACAACGCTTGCCCGTGATAGCGAGGCATTGTTGGCTGCGGGTTACCAGATTCAGCGGCTAGCAATGCTCGATATGTTTCCCCACACTGGGCACCTTGAGTCAATGGCGCTCTTTGAGCGCGTTTAAGTGGTTAGCTCAGACCGGGTGATTTGATTAATACCCAATAGATTTCAAGAGGCAGGAAGGCGGCAAACGAGAGCAGCCAACGCATCTGCGTCTTGAAAGATGAAGGGTATACAGGAGAGAACAATGGTTGCGGTAAGAAGTGCACATCTCAATAAAGCTGGCGAATTTGCGCCCGATAGATGGATTGCTAGCCTCGGGATCACCAACCAGCAGTCATGTGAACGCTTAGCCGAAACCTGGCGGTATTGCGAGCAACAGACCAAAGGGCATCCAGACGCTGAACTGCTGTTGTGGCGCGGCGTCGAAATGGTGGAAATCCTGTCGATGCTGAGTATGGACAACGATACCCTGCGAGCCGCATTACTGTTCCCTCTTGCCGATGCGGGTGTGGTCACCGAAGAGGTGATGCGCGAAAGCATTGATAGCCAGGTCGTCACGCTGATTCACGGTGTGCGCGACATGGCAGCAATCCGCCAGCTTAAAGCCGCGCATACCGATTCAGTCTCTGCTGAACAGGTCGATAACGTTCGTCGCATGTTGTTGGCGATGGTCGATGATTTCCGCTGCGTGGTGATCAAACTTGCAGAGCGCATCGCTCATTTGCGAGAAGTGAAAGACGCGCCGGAAGACGAACGCGTTCTGGCGGCAAAAGAGTGTACCAATATCTACGCGCCGCTCGCCAACCGTCTGGGTATTGGCCAGCTAAAATGGGAGCTGGAAGATTACTGCTTCCGCTACCTGCATCCTGCCGAATACAAACGCATCGCAAAATTGCTGCATGAGCGTCGTATCGACCGTGAGCATTACATCGACGAGTTTGTCAGTGCGCTGCGCAAATCGATGAAAGAAGAGGGTGTGAAGGCTGAAGTGTATGGTCGCCCGAAACACATCTATAGCATCTGGCGCAAGATGCAGAAAAAATCCCTCGCCTTTGATGAGCTGTTTGATGTGCGTGCGGTGCGTGTTGTGGCAGAACGCTTGCAGGATTGCTACGCGGCACTTGGCATCGTACACACGCATTATCGCCATATGCCTGACGAGTTTGATGATTACGTTGCCAACCCGAAACCCAACGGTTATCAGTCGATTCATACCGTGGTGCTGGGGCCAAACGGCAAAACGATCGAAATTCAGATTCGTACTAAGCAGATGCACGAAGAGTCAGAGCTGGGAGTCGCCGCCCACTGGAAATATAAAGAAGGCAATGCGAAGAGCGGCAGTTCAGGCCACGAAGATCGTATCGCGTGGCTGCGTAAGCTGATCGCCTGGCAAGAAGAAATGGCTGATTCTGGCGAATTGTTAGATGAAGTCCGCAGTCAGGTCTTCGACGACCGCGTGTATGTGTTTACCCCAAAAGGCGATGTGGTGGACTTGCCAGCAGGCTCCACGCCGCTCGACTTTGCCTACCACATTCACAGCGATGTTGGGCACCGTTGTATCGGCGCAAAAATCGGTGGGCGTATTGTGCCGTTCACCTATCAGTTGCAAATGGGCGATCAGATTGAAGTTATCACCCAGAAACAGCCGAACCCGAGCCGTGACTGGCTGAACCCAAACCTGGGCTACATCACCACAAGCCGTGGGCGCGCCAAAATTCACAACTGGTTCCGTAAACAGGACCGCGACAAGAATATTCTGGCGGGGCGTCAAATCCTTGATGATGAAATTGAGCATTTGGGTATCAGCCTGAAAGAGGCTGAAAAGTCGCTGCTGCCACGTTATAACTTCAATGAAGTTGAAGAGTTACTGGCGGCAATTGGCGGCGGAGATATTCGTCTTAACCAGATGAGTAACTACCTGCAAGCGCAGTTTAACAAGCCGACTGCGGCAGAACAGGATGAGCAAGCGCTTCGCCAACTGAAGCAAAAAACGCACGCGCCGCAATCGCGTAGCAAAGACAATGGTCGCGTCGTGGTGGAAGGGGTTGGCAATCTGATGCACCACATTGCGCGATGCTGCCAACCAATTCCGGGCGACGAGATTGTCGGTTTCATCACTCAAGGGCGTGGGATTTCTATTCACCGTGCTGACTGCGATCAGCTTGCGGAGCTGCAATCACATGCGCCTGAACGTATCGTTGATGCCGTGTGGGGCGAAAGCTATTCCAGTGGCTATTCGCTGGTGGTGCGTGTGACAGCCAATGACCGTAGCGGTTTATTGCGTGACATCACGACTATTCTAGCGAACGAAAAGGTCAACGTGCTGGGGGTTGCGAGTCGTAGTGATACTAAGCAGCAGTTGGCGACGATTGATATGAATATCGAAATCTACAACCTTCAGGTGCTGGGCCGCGTGCTGGGCAAATTGAATCAGGTGCCGGATATAATCGATGCGAAGCGATTACACGGTTAGTTGATTACCCCTCACCCCGACCCTCTCCCTAAAAGGGTGAGGGGGAAAACCGAAGTTCACCTTGAACCCGATCAATCCCTCTCTCCCTAAAAGGGTGAGGGGGAAAACTGAAATTCGCTTTGAACTCGATCAATCCCCTTTATCCTAAAAGGGTGAGGGGGAAAACCGAAGTTCACCTTGAACCCGATCAATCCCCTCTCCCTCAGGGAGAGGGTCAGGGTGAGGGGAAAAATTCTACAAGGATTTAATATGGACCAAATTACCCGCCTTCTGGGCATCATGAAGCGCCTGCGTGACCCGGAAACAGGTTGCCCATGGGATAAAGAGCAAACCTTCGCGACCATCGCTCCCTATACCCTGGAAGAGACTTACGAAGTGCTTGATGCCATCAACCGTGAAGATTTTGATGATTTGCGCGGTGAACTGGGAGATTTACTGTTCCAGGTCGTGTTTTACGCACAGATGGCTCAGGAAGAAGAGCGCTTTAATTTCGACGATATCTGCGAAGCGATAAGCGACAAACTTGAACGTCGTCACCCGCATATCTTTGGCGATGCTACTGCTGAAAACAGCACCGAAGTCCTGGCTCGTTGGGAACAAATCAAGAGCGATGAACGTGCTGAAAAAGCTCAGCATTCCGCAATTGATGATATTCCTCATGCTTTGCCTGCTTTAATGCGTGCGCACAAAATCCAGAAACGTTGTTCAGCGGTTGGTTTCGATTGGACGACGCTGGGCCCCGTGTTAGACAAAGTCTACGAAGAGATCGACGAAGTGATGTTTGAAGCTAAACAGGTCGTTGTTGACGAGGCGAGACTGGAAGAAGAAGTCGGCGATTTATTGTTCGCCACCGTTAATCTTGCACGCCATTTAGGCACGAAAGCTGAGACAGCATTGCAAAAAGCTAACTTGAAATTCGAGCGCCGTTTCCGCGAAGTGGAACAAATTATTGCCGCGCAAGGGTTGAAAATGGAGCAAGCCACACTCGATCAGATGGAAAATGCCTGGCAACAAGTTAAACGCAAGGATTCTGATATCTAACGTGTTTTTTGGATCAGGTGCACGTTATGGCAATTTCAATTTAACAAGCGCTTGATTTACGTCAAAAACATTTATGCCAAACGGGCTATTTTCAGTGCCCTGACAAAGTGCGAGGTCAGGGCTTTGCAGACAGAATGAAAGTTTGTGACGCCGATACTGTTCGGGTATACTACTTTCCCGTCCTGGTACTTCCATCGTCTTTAAACCTAACTCTTCAGGTTCAGCATGACAACGAACTATATTTTTGTGACCGGCGGGGTCGTTTCCTCTCTGGGTAAAGGCATTGCCGCAGCCTCCCTCGCAGCTATTCTCGAAGCCCGTGGCCTCAACGTATCCATCATGAAACTCGATCCGTACATCAACGTCGATCCGGGTACCATGAGCCCTATTCAACATGGGGAAGTGTTCGTTACAGAAGACGGCGCTGAAACCGACCTGGATTTAGGTCACTACGAGCGTTTCATTCGCAACAAAATGACGCGTCGTAACAACTTCACCACTGGCCGTATCTACTCAGAAGTTCTGCGTAAAGAACGCCGTGGCGACTATCTGGGCGCGACTGTCCAGGTTATTCCACACATCACGAACGCTATCAAAGAACGCATCCTTGAAGGTGGCGAAGGCTACGATGTCGTGCTGGTAGAAATCGGCGGTACAGTAGGTGATATCGAATCCCTGCCGTTCCTCGAAGCGATTCGTCAGATGGCTGTAGAAGTGGGTCGTGAGCACACGCTGTATATGCACCTGACTCTGGTGCCATACATGGCGGCTGCCGGTGAAGTGAAAACTAAACCGACTCAACACTCCGTAAAAGAACTGCTTTCTATCGGTATTCAGCCAGATGTGCTGATCTGCCGTTCTGACCGCGTGGTTCCGGCAAACGAACGTGCAAAAATTGCATTGTTCTGTAACGTCCCGGAGAAAGCGGTTATTTCTCTAAAAGATGTCGATTCCATCTATAAAATTCCAGGTCTGTTGAAATCACAGGGTCTGGACGATTATATTTGTAAACGATTCAGCTTGAACGTTCCTGAAGCTAACTTGTCCGAATGGGAACAAGTTATTTACGAAGAAGCGAATCCGACAAGCGAAGTTACGATTGGTATGGTTGGCAAGTACATTGAACTGCCAGATGCCTACAAATCTGTGATTGAAGCGCTGAAACACGGTGGTTTGAAAAATCGTCTGACCGTTAACATCAAGCTGATTGACTCGCAGGATGTTGAAACTCGCGGTACTGAAGAAATGCTGAAGGGATTGGATGCTATCCTTATCCCTGGCGGTTTCGGTTACCGTGGTGTGGAAGGCAAAATCGCCACCGCGCGCTATGCTCGTGAGCAGAACATTCCTTACCTGGGTATTTGCTTAGGTATGCAGGTTGCGCTGATCGAGTTTGCACGAAACGTTGCGGGCATGGCTAACGCCAACTCAACTGAATTTGTGCCAGACTGTAAATACCCGGTGGTCGCCTTAATCACCGAGTGGCGAGATGAAGAAGGTAACGTTGAAGTTCGTACTGAAAAGAGCGACTTAGGCGGAACTATGCGTCTTGGCGGCCAGCAGTGTCAGTTGACCGATGGTAGTCTGGTGCGCCAGATGTACGGTGAACCGACAATTACTGAGCGTCATCGCCATCGTTATGAAGTCAACAACATGTTGTTGAAGCAAATTGAAACAGCAGGTCTGCGCGTTGCGGGCCGTTCCGGTGATGACCAACTGGTAGAAATCATCGAAGTGCCAAATCATCCGTGGTTTGTTGCTTGCCAGTTCCACCCGGAATTTACGTCGACCCCGCGTGATGGTCACCCACTGTTTGCAGGCTTTGTTAAAGCGGCCGGTGAGTACCAAAAGCGTCAGGCGAAGTAAGCAGAAAGTTAGAACGACAACGCGCGAATGTTTCGCGCGTTGTTTGTCTGGAGTTTTAGTTTAACTTGTACTGAGGAAAATCTAATGTCCAAAATCGTTAAAGTCATCGGTCGTGAAATCATCGACTCCCGTGGTAACCCGACTGTTGAAGCTGAAGTTCATCTGGAAGGCGGTTTCGTAGGTATGGCTGCTGCACCATCAGGTGCTTCAACAGGTTCCCGCGAAGCGCTGGAACTGCGCGATGGCGACAAATCTCGCTACCTGGGCAAAGGCGTTCTGAAAGCCGTTGCTGCAGTTAATGGCCCGATCGCTGCGGCTGTAACTGGTAAAGATGCGAAAGACCAGGCAAACATCGATAAGATCATGATCGACCTGGACGGTACCGAAAACAAATCTAACTTCGGCGCTAACGCAATCCTGGCTGTTTCTCTTGCTGCTGCTAAAGCTGCTGCTGCCTCTAAAGGCCTGCCGCTGTATGCACACATCGCTGAACTGAACGGCACTCCAGGCAAATTCTCTATGCCACTGCCTATGATGAACATCATCAACGGTGGCGAGCACGCTGATAACAACGTTGATATCCAAGAGTTCATGATTCAACCAGTTGGCGCGAAAACTCTGAAAGAAGCCATCCGTATGGGTTCTGAAGTTTTCCACACCCTGGCTAAAGTTCTGAAATCTAAAGGCATGGGTACTGCTGTTGGTGACGAAGGTGGCTATGCGCCAAACCTGGGTTCCAACGCTGAAGCACTGGCTGTAATCGCTGAAGCGGTTAAAGCTGCAGGTTACGAGCTGGGTAAAGACATTACTCTGGCTATGGACTGTGCTGCTTCTGAATTCTACAAAGACGGTAAATACGTTCTGGCTGGCGAAGGCAACAAAGCTTTCACCTCTGAAGAATTCACTGCATTCCTGGAAGATCTGACCAAACAGTACCCAATCGTTTCTATCGAAGACGGTCTGGATGAGTCTGATTGGGATGGCTTCGCGCACCAGACTAAAGTTCTGGGCGACAAAATCCAGTTGGTTGGTGACGATCTGTTCGTAACTAACACCAAAATCCTGAAACGTGGTATCGACAACGGTATCGCTAACTCCATTCTGATCAAATTCAACCAGATCGGTTCTCTGACCGAAACTCTGGCAGCGATCAAAATGGCGAAAGATGCTGGCTACACTGCAGTTATCTCTCACCGTTCAGGCGAAACTGAAGATGCTACCATCGCTGACCTGGCTGTTGGTACTGCTGCAGGCCAGATCAAAACTGGTTCTATGAGCCGTTCTGACCGTGTTGCTAAGTACAACCAGCTGATTCGTATCGAAGAAGCACTGGCTGCACAGGGCACACCAGCTCCGTTCAACGGTCTGAAAGAAGTTAAAGGTCAGTAATTCGTTACTGCTTTAAATTCTTACAAAAAACCCGCTTCGGCGGGTTTTTTTATTTCTATTTTTGTCGGCCCCTGAACAATTTACGTATCCGCTAAAGGGTAGAGTTTGCAGATTCCTCCCCTGTCGACCAGGCTTACGGGGACTTTTCACTCACAGGTCAGGAGACCGACATGAAAGCAGCAGTTGTGAATAAAGACCACTCTGTAGGGATCATTGATAAACCCGTTCGCGCCCTTAAACACGGCGAAGCATTGCTGACGATGGAATGTTGTGGCGTATGCCATACCGATTTGCATGTAAAAAATGGAGATTTTGGTGACGTTACAGGCATTACGCTGGGGCATGAAGGCATTGGCGTAGTGAAGACGGTTGGCCCTGGCGTGACGTCCCTGAAAGTGGGGGATCGCGCAAGCGTTGCCTGGTTCTTCCGTGGATGCGGAAACTGTGAATACTGTAACACCGGCAACGAGACTCTGTGTCGCAGCGTCACTAACGCGGGTTATACCGCCGATGGTGGTATGGCTGAGGAGTGCATCGTTGTTGCTGATTATGCGGTAAAAGTACCTGATGGCCTCGAGTCTGCTGCTGCCAGTAGCGTGACTTGTGCGGGCGTGACAACATACAAAGCGGTAAAAGTCTCGCACATTAAACCGGGCCAGTGGATTGCGATTTACGGCTTGGGCGGCCTTGGCAACCTCGCGTTGCAATACGCGAAAAATGTCTTTAATGCCAAAGTGATTGCCATCGACGTGAATGATGCTCAGCTGGAATTCGCCAAAGAGTGTGGGGCGGATTTAGTCATCAACTCACGCAATGAAGATGCAGCCAAAGTCATCCAGGAGAAAGTGGGTGGCGCGCATGCGGCGGTCGTGACTGCTGTGGCGAAAGCGGCGTTTAACTCAGCGGTAGACGCCGTTCGTGCCGGTGCACGTATTGTTGCTGTGGGTCTGCCATCTGAGTCCATGAGCCTGAATATTCCGCGTCTGGTACTCGATGGTATCGAAGTGGTGGGTTCATTAGTGGGAACGCGTCATGATTTAGCTGAAGCCTTCCAGTTTGCTGCTGAAGGGAAAGTGGTGCCTAAAGTCACAATGCGCCCACTTGAAGATATCAATGCTATTTTCAAAGAAATGGAAGACGGTAAAATCAAAGGCCGCATGGTAATTGATTTTAAAACCAAGAAGTAAGCTTAGCGATTAACTAAAAATGGCCGGGATATCCCGGCCATTTGCGTTTATAGCGACTGAATCACCCGTTTGAGTAAGCGAATTCTTGGCTCAATGCTGTCCAGTTCCAGATACTCAGACGCACTGTGGAAACCAGCCCCTATTGGCCCAAAACCGTCCAGAGAAGGGATCCCCAACGCTGCGGTATGGTTCGCATCGGAACCGCCGCCGACGGACTTCCAGCGCACGTCGATACCTTCTGCGGCCCCCGCTTGTTCAACCAGTTGCATGAGTTGTTCTGTTTCGGCAGAGGGCGTCATGGCTGGTTTTTGAGACTGCAATTGAACGAGGGTTTTCACTTCTCGCTCGAACTCGCGTTTGCCGAATGCCTCAATTGCCGCATGTACGCGCGCATATTCATCGTTATCCTGGAAGCGGACATCAACAATCATCTCCGCATGGTCAGGCACGATATTTGGCACTACGCCTCCGGAAATGACACCTGTATTGATGGTGGTTCCTTTGGTGATATCCGCCAGATCACTGATTTCCAGAACGGCACGCGCCAATGCTTTAATAGCGGAGCGGCCTGATTCAGGGTCATTACCGGCATGCGCCGCGACGCCTTTAAACGTCAGTTTATAGCCAGCAATCCCTTTACGCGCTTTCACTAAAGACCCGTCAGCCCTTGCAGCTTCACAGACCAGCACACAGCGGCTACGTTTTGCCAGTTCGCCAATCCAGTGATGAGAGTGCACCGAACCGGTTTCCTCATCAGGATTCATGGCGACACCAATGGACAGCCGTTGCAGTGTGGCTTTATCCATTCCACGTAGCGCCCAAAGAATATTGAGCAAGCCGCTTTTCATATCTGACACACCGGGGCCAAAGGCTCGATTTCCCTCAATACTGAACGGACGCTCTGCAACGGTTCCCTCTGGGAACACGGTATCCATATGGCCGACAAGCAGCACATCGTATTGAGTGGCATCCGGCTTGTTGGTGGCAAACAGGCCCGGACCGACTTTATCGCCCAGAGGAATGCTGTCACACTGCCAACCTTCGGCCTCGTACCATTGCTGAAAAATCTGGCTTACCTGAGCCACACCATCAATCGTTGCCGTTCCACAGTCGATATTAACGACCTTCTTTAGCTCTTGAAGGTACTGTTTTAATTCCATGGTTAACTCCTAAATCATAATTCGCATGATTAACATGGCACCGAAAGCATTCAGCACCGAAAGGGCAATCATTAAAGGAATGCGTTTGGCTGGGATGCCTACCACGCCGAGAATGCGTCCTGCGTATTGCACCTGTGAACCCATCAGGTAGATGGCGGGAGCGAGGATGGCCAGATGGCTACCGGTGAGAATACCCTTCTCAAACAAACTGATAGCAACACCGATTCCACCACCCATCGACATCCAACCGCCGATGAGCACGGCTGCTGCTTCACCCGGCAATCCAAAGACTTTCATGACCGGGCCAAATAGCCAGGCCATGCCTGCTAACGCTCCGGTAAGCTCCAGCGCATAAATAATAATGAATGCCATCAGAACGTTAGGCAGAGTGCTGGTTGTTGCGATGGTCCAGCCTTTACGAGCACCGGCAACAAAGACATCGGTGATCATCGGTTTAGTGGTTTCAGCCATGTTGCACCTCGGCACTTTGCTTACGTTCAGAGAGCGTTAAAATCAGGCGCATCAGATTGGCGCCAACAATTTTCATGATGAACATCACCGCAACGCACAGGCCAATTGAGGCTGGAACGGCATGTGTCCCGTCAACGGCCAGCAAGGTGAACAGCACCGCACCTGATGAGAAAAAGTTAGTGATCATCGCACCGGCAGAAAACTGGAACATCGTGAACACGGTTTTCTCTTTTTCCGTGATTTGGCCTTCGTCAGCTAAGACGCGCGTTAAAGAAGCGCCAACATCGGTACTTTGCAGGCTGCCAATCAGCGCAAGACCGGTAGAGCCAGGGATGCCGAGCAGTGGGCGTAACAGAGGAGTGAGCAGTTTGCGGGCCGCGTTCAGCGCGCCGTAATGTTCCAGTACGTTTATCATGCCCAGAGCGAACATAACGGCTGGGATAAGACCAAAAGCGAACAGAAAACCATCCATTGCGCCGTGTCCGCCTTTTCCGCGAAAGGCTGATTTCGCGACTTCAACGGTATCGCCTTGCGGAGTGACGTCGGTCACTACCTTGCCAAATGCGCCGTTTAGCGTGGTGAAGTCAAACACACCCCACCATTCTTTACCGCCCAATAGGCCGGAAAAGAACACCATCGCGAAGAGCAAAGCGACATAGGCACCAGGTCCAACACGTGCATTTTTGGGATCAACAGAACCTTCCATAAATCATTTCCTTATGTCAGTGAGAGAGTGCTGCACTCCGATGCTAAAAGCGGGAAATGATTGGCAACATGACGATGATCAAGCCGAGTGGCTTACTGGCAAGGGAAGGGGGATTGTTGTGATGGTAAGCACAATAGCCTTTGCAAATAATAGGTTATTGCGCTTGTCAGGATTTGGTTTTCTACAATTAGATAAGCAGTGGCAGTGTTGCACTGGCCGTTTGCTGACTGGTGGCTGCGTACCGGCTATCGTGGTTTGCCAGCTCACTGACTAACACTTCCACCAGCAACATGGCCCCCACTTTGGCATCTAATGCCCCAGCGCTCAACGGTCCTTCAGGTTTTGCCGCGACCAGCAGTAAATCGGCGAGATCGGCAAGTGGGCTACGCAAAGTATTGCTCAGTAGCAGAACGCGGGCATGGCGGTTTTTGGCAAGCTTCACGACATGAAGCAAATCTTTGGTGGAACCCGAACTGGAAATGACCACCACAAAATCTCGCTCGCTAAGCGTAGTTGCATTCATTGCAGCACGATGCATATCGCTGTACAGCTGCGCATATTTGCCCATTCGCAGTAATTTGTAGTGCAAATAATCACCGATGATCGCGCTGGCTGCGACGCCATAAATTTGCACTGAAGCCGCCTCGTGAAGGGCAATTCCCGCCTGATGCAGAACATCGCGGTTCAAGAGCTTTCCGGTATCTCTGAGTGCTTGCACCGACCCCTCCACCAGCTCGCCAATGCTATCTTCGCTTGCGGGAACGGGTGGCTGTTGTTGCTGAACATCCAGCGCTAACGCCATCTTGAACTCGGTATATCCCTTACAGCCTAAATGGCGACACAGGCGAGTGACGCTGGCTTCGCTGGTTTCGCTTTCCCGGGCAAGCTCGGTGATGGTCAGATACAGCACCTTCTGGGGTTGTGAAAGGATGTAATCCCCCAACTTTTGCAATGTTGGGCTAAAGCCTGGCAAACCCTGGCGCAAGTGCAGTAATAAATTCCCATTCTCTGTCATCGGACTCATCTCACAACCTGATTCAAACTGCCCATAGTGTGGAGTAAAGCCCCCCTGGAGTACTAGCAGATTCGATTAATTGTGAGCTGGATCTTACTGATGGTAATAATTTTCAGTGATTGATGTTTGTTGTGGTAATAATTTTCACCACAACAACTCAGCAGGAAGAAAATTTATGTCAGTTTTTAGTGGAGCCTCATCAGGGGGCTGGTTTGAAAAAGCGCAACGTTTCGGAAAGTCCTTCATGTTACCCATTGCCGTACTTCCTGCTGCTGGGCTTTTACTGGGGATTGGCGGGGCGTTATCAAATCCGAACACCGTAGCGGCTTATCCCTATTTAGATGTTGCCTGGTTACAGGGCATTTTCACGATCATGGCCAGCGCAGGGTCAATTGTTTTTGCCAACCTGGCCGTGCTGTTTGCCGTTGGGGTTTCCGTTGGCCTGGCGAAGGGCGATAAAGGGACTGCGGGGCTTGCGGCGTTACTGGCATATCTGGTGATGAATGCCACCATCAATGCGTTACTCACTCTGGGGGGCAAATTGGCTGCAACCAACCCCGGTGCCGTTGGGCAGGGGATGGCGTTGGGTATTCAGACCCTTGAAACGGGGGTATTTGGCGGTGTGGTCATCGGGATTGTCACTTCCCTTTTGCACAATCGCTATAACAAAATTGCGCTGCCACAGTTCCTGGGGTTCTTTGGCGGTTCCCGGTTTGTGCCAATAATCAGTTCTCTGGTGGCCATTTTGGTCGGCGCCGCGATGACAATCATCTGGCCTCATTTCCAGAAGCTCATTTTTGGAATGGGTGGGCTTGTGGATGCCACAGGTTATCTGGGCACCTTTATTTATGGTTTCGTGCTGCGCATGCTTGGCCCGTTCGGCCTGCACCATATTTTCTATTTGCCATTCTGGACAACAGCGTTGGGTGGTTCCGAGATTGTTGGCGGTCACCTGGTTGAAGGAACGCAACGTATCTTCTTCGCACAGTTGGCCGATCCGAATACTCAGCAGTTTTATGTCGGAACGTCACGCTTTATGTCCGGGCGCTTCATCACGATGATGTTCGGCCTGATTGGTGCGTGTCTGGCGATGTACCACACCGCGAAACCGGAAAACCGCAAACGTGTTGCTGGTTTGCTGCTGTCTGCTGCGTTGACCTCGTTCTTAACAGGCATTACCGAGCCAATCGAGTTCTCTTTCCTGTTTATTGCACCTGTACTGTATGTGATTCACGCTGTATTCGATGGCCTGGCTTTCATGCTGGCGCATATCCTGCACATTACCATCGGTCAGACATTCTCTGGCGGCTTCATTGATTTCATCCTGTTTGGCGTGTTGCAGGGTGAGGCAAAAACTCACTGGTTATACGTGCCGCTGGTGGGGATTCCGTGGTTCTTCCTCTACTACTTCACATTCCGCTTTGTGATTACTCGTTTTAACTTCAAAACGCCAGGCCGTGAGGATGCAGGTAGTGAAAGCAACGTTCAGGTTGCTGAAGGCGAACGCTCTGCACAAGTTATCGTGGCACTCGGTGGCAAAGAGAACATTGTTGAACTTGATTGCTGCGCCACACGCTTGCGCGTCACCTTGCACGATGGCGAACTCATCAACGAAGCTCTGTTGAAAGAAACAGGAGCCCGAGCCGTTATTAAACGCGGTAATGGAGTGCAGGTTATTTACGGTCCGCACGTCACCATCATTAAAAACGAAGTAGAGGAACTGCTAGCCTTATGAAACCATCCATGATGTTACAAATTCAGGGAAAACTGATTGTCTCCTGCCAGGCACTGGAAAACGAGCCGTTACATAGCGCGTTCATCATGTCGAGAATGGCGCTGGCGGCAGCGCAAGGTGGGGCTGCGGCAATTCGAGCGAACAGTCTTATTGATGTACAGACAATTATGGATACCGTTGATTTACCTGTTATTGCCATCATCAAGCGTGACTATCCGGGCAGTGATGTTTACATCACAGCCACGCTCAAAGAAGTGGATGAGCTGATGGCCGCAAAACCGGCGATGATTGCGATGGATGCCACAGGACATGAGCGTCCAGGTGCACATGATTTGCAAAGCCTGGTCGTCGCTATTCGCCAGAAGTATCCCGATCTTTTGTTAATGGCTGATATTGCGACTGTTGAAGAAGCACAAACGGCGGCTGAACTCGGTTTTGATTGTGTCGGCACGACGCTACACGGCTATACATCAGAAACAAAAGGGCAAATTCTTGCGCATAATAATTGCCAGTTCCTGCGGGATGTTCTGGCAGCCGTTGATGTGCCAGTGATTGCTGAAGGCAATGTTGAAACACCTGAAATGGCTGCACATTGCCTGACTTTGGGTGCTCATGCGGTCGTGGTGGGTGGGGCGATAACGCGTCCCCAACAAATTACGCGCCGCTTCGTAAACGCTATCGCGACCGTGAGTTAGTGGTAGCCGTAACGGGTCCAGTCTCCCCCTGATTGGGCTCGTTACACCGTTACGCATGATCTCAACCGCCACATCTGCGATAATTACTTTTTAGAACAATTATCAGAGATGACTATGCAGTACCCGATTAACGAGATGTTCCAGACCCTGCAAGGGGAGGGCTATTTTACTGGTGTGCCCGCCATTTTCATTCGCCTGCAAGGCTGCCCGGTGGGCTGCGCGTGGTGCGATACTAAACACACCTGGGATAAACTCGCAGATCGTGAAGTCTCTCTGTTCAGTATTCTCGCCAAAACCAAAGAGAGCGATAAATGGGGTAATGCCAGCGCAGAAGATTTGCTGGCGATATTCCAGCGTCAGGATTACACCGCACGCCACGTGGTCATCACCGGAGGAGAACCGTGTATTCACGATCTCACTCCGCTCACCGCGTTGTTTGAGCACCACGGTTATAGCTGCCAGATTGAAACAAGCGGCACGCACGAAGTGCGTTGTACTGCGGGAACCTGGGTAACGGTATCCCCGAAAGTGAATATGCGTGGTGGCTACGACGTACTTTCTCAAGCTTTGGAACGTGCCGACGAGATTAAGCATCCCGTGGGGCGACTGCGTGATATTGAAGCGCTCGACGAATTGCTGGCAACTCTGGTGGATGATAAAAAACGCGTTATCGCCCTACAGCCTATCAGCCAGAAAGAAGACGCGACGCGTCTGTGTATCGAAACCTGTATCGCCCGTAACTGGCGGCTTTCGATGCAGACGCACAAGTATTTGAACATCGCTTAAAACGAGAAAGGCACCTTTACGGTGCCTTTCTTTTAACCTTTATACACGCAACCGGCGGTACAGGTTTCTTTCACCATTACTGCGCTTAGCAGCGGTACAATCGGTTTCATTTCGTCCCAAATCCATTTCGCCAGTACTTCGCTGGTCGGATTCTCAAGACCTGGAATATCATTCAGATAGTAATGATCCAGTCGGTTATAAGTCGGTTTAAACGCGGCTTTCAGCTCAGAAAAATCCATAATCCAGCCGGTATACGGATCAACCTCGCCAGTGATTTCCAGGCGCACCATAAATGAATGGCCATGTAAGCGACCGCATTTATGGCCTTCAGGGACATGTGGCAGGCGGTGAGCGGCTTCGAAGGTAAAATCTTTAAACAGGGTAGTGGACATGATGGAGTCTCTTTCAAAATAACGCGGCATAGTACCGGAAACGACTATTTCACGCATTAACTATAGTCATTACAGTCTGTGGTGAGTCGCTTCCTTGTTCCCTTTTAAATATTAATTATTGTTTATCAATTGGTTAGGTAATCACTTTTGCCGTTATGGATTACCCGTAAAAGTGGTTAGTCGTTTTTGTTATTTGTTATTTCTATCCCTTCTTTAATTGTTATTATCCCGATGGTTAACCTTACCCTATGAATGCTTTTTACCGTTGATGTTTAAAAACGGATCTTTTGCTACTGGAACCCACAACGCATGACAACTCAGGCTCCACCGACCGCATTGCTGCCGCT
Source organism: Buttiauxella selenatireducens (assembly GCF_031432975.1). Lineage (GTDB taxonomy): Bacteria > Pseudomonadota > Gammaproteobacteria > Enterobacterales > Enterobacteriaceae > Buttiauxella > Buttiauxella selenatireducens. The sequence goes on from NZ_CP133838.1 coordinate 969,606, forward strand.
AACCCCGGAGCAACTGGCACGCCTCCAGGCGGCGACAACAGATTTCTCGCAGACTCAGCTGGCCTGGATATCGGGCTATTTCTGGGGAATGATCAATCAACAACCGGGCAATGTTGCTGCGGCACTGCCAACTGCGGCTGAAGTACCGGCTATCACACTGATCTCAGCTTCCCAAACCGGGAACGCACGCCGCGTCAGCGAACAACTGCGCGATGATCTGCTGGCAGCTAAACTGAACGTCAATCTGGTGAACGCGGGCGACTATAAATTCAAACAAATAGCCCAGGAAAAGCTGCTGATTGTCGTGACGTCAACGCAGGGCGAAGGTGAGCCACCAGAAGAAGCGGTTGCGTTGCACAAGTTCCTGTTCTCGAAAAAAGCCCCGAAACTTAACGGTACAGCGTTTGCTGTATTTAGCCTCGGTGATACTTCTTACGAATTCTTCTGCCAGTCCGGTAAAGACTTTGATTCCAAACTCGCGGAACTCGGTGGTGAGCGCTTGCTGGATCGCGTGGATACTGATGTTGAGTTCCAGCCCGCAGCAGCGCAATGGCGTGCAAAAATTGTCGATGTTCTGAAATCCCGAGTACCCGCAGAAACTCCGGCACAAGCAGCGTTGACCTCGACAGGCGCAGTGAACGAAGTTTTCACCAGCCCATACACGAAAGAAGCACCGCTGACGGCAACGCTTGCGGTGAATCAGAAAATAACGGGCCGTGATTCAGAAAAAGACGTGCGCCACTTTGAAATCGACCTGGGCGATTCCGGCCTGCGCTACCAGCCTGGCGACGCACTGGGCGTCTGGTATCAAAACGATCCTGCACTGGTAAAAGAACTGGTTGAATTGCTGTGGCTAAAAGGCGACGAGAGCGTCACGGTCGATGGCAAAACGCTGCCGCTGAGTGAGGCGCTGGAGTGGCACTTTGAGCTGACCATCAATACCGCGAATATCGTTGAGAAATACGCTCAGGTGACCCGCAACACGGCGCTGCTGGATTTGGTGGGCGATAAAACCAAACTGCAACACTTCGCTCAAAGCACACCGATTGTCGATATGGTGCGTTACGCTCCGGCAGAATTAACGGCCGAACAGCTTATTGATTTGCTGCGCCCGCTGACGCCGCGTCTGTACTCCATCGCGTCTTCACAGGCTGAAGCCGAAAGCGAAGTTCACATTACCGTTGGCGTGGTGCGTTATGACATCGAAGGCCGTGCCCGTACCGGTGGCGCATCCGGCTTCCTGGCGGATCGTCTTACAGAAGACGGCGAAGTGCGCGTGTTCATCGAACACAATGATAACTTCCGCCTGCCAGCTAACCCGGAAACACCGGTCATTATGATTGGCCCAGGTACGGGTATTGCTCCGTTCCGCGCCTTTATGCAGCAGCGCGAAAACGACGGTGCAACGGGTAAAAACTGGCTGTTCTTCGGTAACCCACACTTTGCCGATGATTTCCTCTATCAGGTGGAATGGCAGCGTTACGTCAAAGATGGCTTGCTGACCAACATCGATCTTGCCTGGTCCCGCGACCAGCAACACAAAATATACGTACAAGATAAACTGCGCGAAAAAGGCGCGGAACTGTGGAACTGGATTAAAGAAGGTGCCCACATTTACGTCTGCGGCGATGCGAATCGCATGGCAAAAGACGTTGAGCATGCATTACTGGAAGTGGTAGCCGAGTTTGGTGGTATGGACACTGAAACGGCCGATGAATTTTTAAGTGAGCTGCGCGTTGAGCGCCGTTATCAGCGAGATGTCTACTAATGAGCGAAAAACACCCAGGACCATTAGTGGTCGAAGGCAAGCTGTCTGACGCCGAGCGTCTGAAACGCGAAAGCAATTATCTGCGCGGTACTATTAAAGAAGATTTGCAGGACGGGCTGACTGGCGGCTTCAGAGGCGATAACTTTTTGCTGATCCGTTTCCACGGTATGTACCAGCAAGACGATCGTGATATTCGTGCTGAACGTGCTGAACAAAAACTCGAACCGCGCCACGCCATGATGCTGCGCTGTCGTCTGCCGGGTGGGATCATCACCACTGAGCAATGGCGCGCGATTGATAAATTTGCCGAAGACAAAACCATTTACGGCAGCATTCGTCTGACTAACCGCCAGACTTTCCAGTTCCACGGCATTCTGAAAAAGAACGTGAAACCGGCTCACGAAATGCTGCACGAAGTCGGGCTGGATGCGCTGGCAACCGCTAACGACGTGAACCGCAACGTGTTGTGTACTTCAAACCCGGTGGAGTCTGAACTACACCAGGAAGCGTACGAGTGGGCGAAAAAGCTCTCCGAACACTTGCTGCCGCGCACCCGTGCTTACGCTGAAATTTGGTGGGATCAAGAGAAAGTCGCAACCACCGATGAAGAGCCAATCCTGGGCGAAACCTATTTGCCGCGTAAGTTTAAAACCACAGTCGTCGTGCCGCCGCAGAATGACGTCGATCTTCATGCCAATGACATGAACTTCATCGCGATTGCCAAAGACGGCAAACTGGTGGGCTTCAACCTGCTGGTGGGTGGCGGTTTGTCTATTGAACACGGTAACAAAGCGACGTATGCGCGCACCGCGAGCGAGTTTGGTTACATTCCGCTGGAACACACGCTGGCGGTAGCGGAAGCCGTTGTCACCACGCAACGCGACTGGGGCAACCGTACCGACCGTAAGAATGCAAAAACTAAATACACCCTTGAGCGCGTCGGCGTTGACGTGTTCAAAGCTGAAGTTGAGCGTCGTGCGGGCATCACTTTTGAGCCGACTCGCCCGTATGAATTTACCGGACGTGGCGATCGCATTGGTTGGGTGAAAGGAATTGATGATAAATGGCACCTGACGCTGTTTATCGAAAATGGCCGTATTCTGGATTATCCGGATCGTCCGCTGAAAACAGGGCTGATGGAGATCGCGAAGATCCACAAAGGTGACTTCCGCCTGACCGCCAACCAGAACCTGATCGTCGCAGGGGTTCCTGCTTCTGAGAAAGCTGCGATTGAGAAAATTGCGAAAGAAAGCGGCTTGATGAACGCGGTGAAGCCACAACGTGAAAACTCGATGGCCTGCGTCGCCTTCCCGACGTGCCCACTGGCAATGGCTGAAGCTGAACGTTTCTTGCCGCAGTTTGTGACTAAAGTGGAAGAAGTGCTGGAAAAACACCATGTGCCAGATGAACACATTGTGACGCGTGTAACAGGCTGCCCGAACGGCTGTGGACGCGCGATGCTGGCAGAAATCGGCCTGGTGGGTAAAGCGCCTGGGCGCTACAACCTGCATATCGGGGGCAACCGAATCGGCACACGTATTCCGCGTATGTACCGCGAAAACATTACTGAACCCGAGATTCTGGCATCTATTGATGAACTGGTTGGACGCTGGTCGAAAGAGCGTGAAGCGGATGAAGGCTTTGGTGATTTCACCATCCGTGCCGGGATTATTCGCCCGGTGCTCGATCCGGCTCGGGATTTGTGGGACTAATTTTCCCCTTCGCCCTCACCCTAACCCTCTCCCTCAGGAGAGGGGATCGTCCGGTTTTCTCCTTTTCTTGAGGGAGAGGGGATTGCATTGTTTTCCCCCTCTCCCTGAGGGAGAGGGCCGGGGTGAGGGTCAATATTAACAAGCGAGGCACGTATGTCGGTACTCGATTTAAAAGCGCTGAACGAATTGCCCAAAGTCGAACGCGTGATGGCGTTGGCCGAGGCCAACACTCAGCTTGAAAAACTCACCGCCGAACAGCGCGTAAGCTGGGCGCTGGAAAACTTGCCGGGCGAGTTTGTGCTGTCCTCAAGCTTTGGTATTCAGGCGGCGGTAAGCCTGCATTTAGTCACCCGCCAGTTTCCGGATATTCCGGTTATCCTGACCGACACCGGTTATCTGTTCCCGGAAACCTACCAATTTATTGATGAACTGACCGACAAACTGAAGCTGAACCTGAAAGTATTCAGTGCGAAGGAAAGTGCGGCCTGGCAAGAAGCTCGCTACGGTAAATTGTGGGAGCAAGGTGTTGAAGGCATTGAAAAATACAATGACATCAACAAAGTGGAGCCGATGAACCGGGCACTGCGTGAATTGAACGGGCAAACCTGGTTTGCGGGTTTGCGCCGTGAACAATCGGGTAGTCGTGCGAATTTACCCGTGCTGGCGATTCAACGTGACGTGTTTAAAATTCTTCCGATCATCGACTGGGATAACCGCACGGTTTACCAGTATCTGACCGCCAATGGCCTGAAATACCACCCGTTGTGGGATCAGGGTTATCTCTCCGTTGGCGACATCCACACCACACGTAAGTGGGAAGAAGGTATGGCGGAAGAAGAAACCCGTTTCTTCGGTCTCAAGCGTGAATGCGGGCTACACGAAGGTTGATTTATCGCTTTGTATTAGCCCTCTCTCTTTTAGGGAGGGGGCGAAAAGATCCTCTAATTTCGGTATAACCGATTTTTCTGCCCATTCCTTTCCCCGAGTTACCAATAACTGACACCAATCAACAACTCACTAATTAATTGCTGATTAGTTAATAAAGTTACACATCAGGTTGGCATATTTAAAATTTTTGGTGAATCCTGCAACTTGCTAGTAAAGGAGTTTTTTAGTTCTATAAACTCAAAGAGTTAACGCACTTTAAAAATCGAAGAAAACTGGTGAATTTTTTCTTCTAAAAAAACATGCAGATCAAAGAGTTATTTTAAGGGTGTTCCCTGCGCCAGCGGGGATAAACCGTGATAGTTATTCTGGTAGCGCTGCATCATGCGGTGTTCCCCGCGCCAGCGGGGATAAACCGGGCGCTACCATCACCGCTAATACACAGATAACGTGTTCCCCGCGCTAGCGGGGATAAACCGTTTTACACGCTCAATAATGGCATATCAAAAGCGTGTTCCCCGCGCTAGCGGGGATAAACCGAATATATCGAAAAATACTATGCCGGCGTCCAGGTGTTCCCCGCGCTAGCGGGGATAAACCGGCACCAAAAATACCGGCAACGATTTCGGCGTCATGTTCCCCGCGCTAGCGGGGATAAACCGGAGCAAATCATTTGCAGTCGCAGTTTTGGCGAGTGTTCCCCGCGCAGCGGGGATAAACCGAGATAACACAAGACTGTCGTAATAGGGGCGGTGTTGCGATGTAAAAAAGCCCCTCACGGGGCTTAGTGACGATTCATGGTGGTATCGTAAAAATCATCATCATCGCGGCGACCAATACCGCACACAATCACGGTAACTGTTTTATCGTTTACCTCATAAACGAGGCGATAACCCACGCTTTTTAGTTTGATTTTGTAGTGGTCTTTACCGCCGTGTAATTGAGATCCCGGTATGCGTGGCGCTTCTAAAACTTCGGCTAACTTTTTTTTAAACTGTGCTTTAACTGTGTGGCCGAGCTTTTTCCACTCTTTGAGTGCAGAGGGTTTGAACTCAAGTTCATAGCTCATCAAGGCTAACCTTAATTCCTTTTTCATCTGCGCGTTCCTGCGCAATCCGCATTAATTCCATATCTTCGCGGATCTCAAGTAAAGCGGCATATTCAGCCACTGGCACACAGTAAAAAGCGGGTTCGTTACGATTTAGAATGACCACCGCGCCGCCTTCACCGGCTTGAACCGTCCCCATAGGGTCTTTTTTCAAGTCGGTAATATTTGCTGCAACCCTGCTAAGGATATTGAAAGGCATAGTGTGATACCTCTATTGAAAGAGTGTTTAATATAGCACCCTTAAAGGTGCTTTATAAAGTGCTTTTAAGGTTTTTTTTCCTTTAAGATGGAAGCCATAATGCATATTATTATCGGCGAATGAATTGATAACTTGTCCAGCCATTTCTATTTATCCGCAGCAATAAAGTTGACGGAAATCTTCCCCACTTCTGCGGAAATAAACCAACAAATCATCATCTTAAAAGAACGTCTCTCTAGTTCTTATTGATTAATAATCTTAAATAAAAACATTCATTAGTATTTGTAACTTATTAATAAAGAATTCGATTAACCGACCGTTATCACAAACCAATTTGTTCATTTGCGTTCTATTAGCCGCCTCATGTTTATTCGGTAATCGTTAATGAATCACCCATCTGGCTATTTCTGTTATTGGGGAAAAACACGCCGTAAAAGCGACCTTGAAGGGGCTGCTTACCATTTATTGCCCTGGCACAGCCTGGATGTTGCGGCATGTGGCTGGCAGATGGTGATGAGTAACCACTTTCACGCGGCGGAAATTTTTGCTGAACTTGGGTTTGCTCGCGATGAGGCAGCACGCTGGTTTGCATGGGTTCTTGGTGCTCATGATCTTGGAAAATTTTCTCGAGGTTTTCAGCAGCAATGTAGCGAAATTCATCCTTTATTAGTCCCACCAGTCAGTGGAAAAAGTTATCACGGTGATCATGATTCACTGGGTTACTGGTTGTGGAAGGATTACCTGGAACCTCGCTGGAAAGAGGATGTTTGTCATGCTGTTCCTCCCTGTGAGCAGAAAAGACTTTTCGGGTATGCACTGGAGTCTTGGTTCAGTATCGCGACGGGCCACCACGGAAAACCGCCAAAAACTGAAAATGAAGTAAAAGGATCGTTGGCTTTTACTGCAGAAGATAAAATTGCAGCGGAAACCTGGCTGGCCGATTTGTCGCAGTTGCTTGGCATCGTCGCCTTACCGGAATGCTTTGCCGACAAGGCCTGGCGGGAAAAGTTAAAACAGCAAAGTTGGTTGCTGGCTGGGTTGACTGTGTTGGCCGACTGGATGGGTTCGAACCAGGCTTATTTCCCGCTTGTGAGCGATGTTCTTCCTCTTCCCGATTACTGGCAACAAGCGCAAAGTCAGGCGCAGCAAGTATTACAGCAATTACACGTTCCCTCTGCTATCGAGCCCTTTGATTCTCACCTGGCGCTATTCCCCTTTATTGAACATTTGACACCGCTCCAGCAAAAAGCGCTGGAGATAGATATTTCTGCACCTGGCCCGCAATTGTTGGTTCTGGAAGATGTCACCGGTGCCGGGAAAACAGAGGCTGCGCTTATTCTGGCGCACCGCCTGATGTCTGCCGGAAAGGGCGATAGCCTGTATGTTGGGCTCCCCACGATGGCGACATCAAACGCCATGTTTCGCCGCCTTTCTTTGGCTTATCGCGCTTTATTTACCCAAAACAGCACACCTTCGCTAGTTCTTGCGCATGGCGCTCGTCATATGTCTGATGCGTTTAATCATTCATTGTGGAGTGGCGAAAACCACGGGCAGCATCAGTATGCGGCAGATGAAAGTGCGGCGAGCAGTGCTTGCAACGCGTGGTTTGCTGATTCCCGGAAAAAATCTCTGCTGGCTGAAGTCGGGGTCGGTACGCTTGATCAAGCATTAATGGCGGCGATGCCTTTTAAACATCAGTCGCTCCGGCTGCTTGGGCTTTTTGGCAAACTACTGATTTTAGATGAAGTCCATGCTTATGATAGTTACATGGTTCGCCTGCTTGAAGGGCTGCTTACCTTCCATGCTGCTCAGGGCGGTAGTGTGATAATCCTTAGCGCGACATTGCCTTATTCACTGCGTAACAAATTACTGCGGGCATTCCAGAAGGGGACGGGAGGCAAATTACCTGCCCCTGATCCAGATGCGCAATATCCGTGGTTTTCATTACTAACAACCGAATCTCTTCATGAAAGTTTTACGCCCACGCGCCCCGACGTTGCCCGTGAGGTTGGCGTTGCATGGCTGACGCAAGCGGAACAGGCAGTTGAACTGATTGAGCAAGCTGTAAACGACGGGCAGTGCATTTGCTGGATCAGAAACACGGTGGATGAGGCGGTAGAGGTATATCGCCAACTCAATGAACGCGGGAATATTCCGGCGGAAAATTTGTTGCTGTTCCACAGTCGCTTTGCGTTTGTTGACCGAATGAGCATCGAAACTCAGGCGCTGGACCAATTTGGCAAAGAGAGCACGGCAGCCACCCGGCGCGGCAAGGTGCTTATCGCCACGCAGGTTATTGAGCAAAGTCTCGATATCGATCTCGACACTATGATTAGCGATCTGGCTCCGATTGATTTGCTGATTCAACGCGCTGGCCGCCTGCAACGGCATCAGCGTGGCCCGCGAATTCCTCCCGTGCTCCATATTTTTGCGCCTGAGTGGCAGGCCGATCCTCAACCTGACTGGTTAAAAGAATCCATTCCAGGGACGAGTTTTGTCTATGGCGATCATGCTTGCCTGTGGCGGACGCAGCACATCTTGCGGGTAAAGGGGGGAATTCGAATGCCGGAAGATGCCCGTGAGTTAGTCGAAACGGTGTATACGGGATTGATTGCTGCACCAACTGGTTTGCAGCGGGCGAGTAACGACACCTATGGCAAAAATCTCAGTGCCAGTGGGGCAGCGGCTCAAACGCTGCTTCGACGCGATAATGGCTACGAGCGGGCTGCCAGTGATTATCCCTGGGATGATGTAGAGCTAACGACTCGTTTGAGTGAAGACACTACCGATCTCTATCTGGCCTGGCAAGACGGTGAACCCTATGCCGAGGGCGAGGCTTATGCCTGGGAGCAAAGCCGGGTGTCTGTTCGTGACTCACTATGGAGAAAAATGGCGGCCAATATCCCGCATCTGGAGGGCGATGCCCTGGAGCAGCTGCGGCTAAAAATTCGCAATCCGGGGGCGCAGGTGGCGCTGCTGGAGAGAGGAAAGGTGTCAGAGTTTTATAGTAACGAATCAGGTCTGCTGAATGATGCAGATAAATAAAAGGGAGTTTTATGCAGGAGAAAACACATGTTTTCACTGATCGCTGATCCCTGGCTACCCGCTATCGACCGTAGCGGGCAGCACAGGAAAATATCACCACGGCAGATTTTCGATAACGATATTGTTGAGCTGGCCTGGCCGCGTGCAGATTTCCAGGGGGCCGCTTATCAGTTGCTGATTGGCCTGATGCAGACCACGATCCCACCGCGGGATAAACAAGAGTGGGATGATATCTGGGACGACGGCATTGAGCCGACATGCTGGCATGAGGCGCTGGAAGGGGTTGCAGAAGCCTTCAATTTTGGCCCGCAGAAACCTGCATTTTTGCAGGATTTCGACACGTTACCCGTTGAGTCCTCGTCGATATCCGGCCTGCTGGTCGACGCGCCTGGCGGCAATACGCTGAAGCTCAATAAAGATCACTTTGTTAAACGAAGTCTTTACCAGCAATTTTGCCCGCACTGTGCCGCGATGGCGTTGTATACCGTGCAGACCAATTCCCCTGCTGCTGGGGCTGGATTTCGCACCAGTATGCGTGGCGGCGGGCCAATGACCACGCTGCTGATGCCGCGGCAAAAAGACGCCGCGCTGTGGCGGAAAATTTGGCTAAATGTGATGCCTACGCGTGACGAATGGCAAAAAGAACAATTACCCCTGATTTTCCCCTGGCTGGCAGCGACTCGCAGCAGCGAAACCCCGAAAAACATTGTCACGCCAGAAAACTCCCACGCACTTCAAGCTTACTGGGGAATGCCACGCCGTCTGGAGATTGATTTCAGCCAAACGCAGCCGGGTGAGTGTGATTTATGTGGAGAAATGCACGAAAGCTTGCTGACCAAAATCCGCAGTAAAAACTACGGCGTGCAGTACGACTCATGGACCCACCCTCTCTCACCTTATCGCCGGGCAGCAAAAGACATCGCAGCGCCGATGATCCCGTTAAAAGGGCAGCCTGGCGGGCTGGCTTATAAAGACTGGCTCGGGCTGGTGGTTGAGTCGGAAGAGAAGCTCAACTGCACGTTTCCCGCCAAAGTGGTTCGTATGAATACGGTGCCAAAACTGACTCACCTCTGGTGTTTCGGCTATGACATGGATAACGCCAAAGCACGCTGCTGGTATGAACATCACCTGGCGTTGTCCACGTTGCCAAAAGAGCATCAGGCAGAGCTAAAAGATCTGTTGCAACTGGCCGTTGAGCTTGCAACCGGTACTCTACCTTTATTGCGTTATGCGCTAAAAGAAGCCTGGTTTGAAACCCCAAAAGAGGCGAAAGGTGACTTTGGCTTCATTGATACCGCTTTCTGGCAGCAAACCGAAGCTGATTTCAGCGCGTTGTGGAAATCCCTTAACCAATATCCATCAGCCACACAGCCTGAAGCGCGTGAGGCTTTGCGCCTCTGGCACACATCGCTACGGGATTATCTGTTCCAGGCATTCGATGAGCGCGCTTTTACTAACCCAGATGACGTTGCAGACCTCACGCGTATTCTGCGCGCCAGATTAAATCTCAATAAAAATTTCAATAAACAGAAATGTTTAAAAGTGTTGTTGCAGCAAACGCATGAATGCGAGGAGAAACAGGATGTTTGAAGTTGATACCGCAAAACCGGTGATACTCACCGATCCGGCTGCTGCAAAAGTGCTGCGCCAGTGGTTTGATTTTTTGCAGGAACGCAATAACCAGCGTCAGGGGGTGGCGACGAATGGCCGAGCCTGGCGTGCTGAATTACGCCGCAGTGCTCAACCTTTCGGAGCACTAACCACCACTGCATTTTTTCAACTAAACCAGTCGCTTTCCACCACAACGCGCTTACGGCAGAGCGATACCTTCGCGCTGGCAATTGTGGCTTATGTTGTCTCTCATGTACGAAATGATGATCCAAAGACCAGTTTTGCACGTCAGCTTGGCGAAAAAATCAATGGATCGAATCCTTGCCTGTCTCGCTTGCGTTTTGATCGCCTGTTAGCTGTAAGAACCCCAACTGAGTTATGCAGCCAGCTCACGCGGGCCGTGAAATTGCGGGGTGATAAGGGCGTCAATATCGTTTCATTAGCCGACGGCATTATCCTCTGGATGCGTGAATGGCAGGAGAGGGAAGAAAACCGGCCAGCCGACAACAATCCGTTTAAGCGTTTCAGTGTGCGCTGGGCCAGTGAATATCTGCTGGCGACCGAAAAATAATCTTTTAAATTAATGGAATAATTATTATGACGACGTTTATTCAGCTTCACATTCTTACCGCTTATGCTCCGTCTAATTTGAACCGTGACGATACCGGTCGCCCGAAAACCGCCATTATGGGTGGCGTTGAGCGCCTGCGTGTTTCATCGCAAAGCCTGAAACGAGCCTGGCGTACTTCCGAAGTTTTTGAAGGTGCATTAAGTGGCCATATTGGTACCCGTACTCGTCGCCTCGGAAGAGAGATATTTATTAAGCTCGATAATGCGGGCTTGGGAAAAATTGCCGAATATTCAGCAATGGCGATTGCTAAACAATTTGGTGCAGCGAAGAAAGACGAGAAAAACGCGAAAGATCTTCATGCCAAGTACGATATTGAACAGCTCGTTCATATCAGCCCAGAAGAGCATCAGGCGATTGAAGACCTGACCGCAGTGCTCATTGACCAAAAGCGTGAACCGAACGAAGAAGAATTAAAACTACTGCGTGCAAACGCACAAGCGGTGGATATTGCTCTGTTTGGCCGCATGCTGGCCTCGTCGCCTGGATTCAATGTGGAAGCCGCCTGCCAGGTGGCACATGCGCTGGGGGTAAGTGCCGTCACAGTTGAAGAGGATTTCTTTACTGCTGTTGATGATCTAAATGGAAAAGAAGATTCAGGTTCAGCTCACATGGGGGAGCAAGGCTTCGCCTCGGCACTTTTCTACAGCTACATCTGCATTAGCCGCGACTTGTTGCTGGAAAATCTGGGGGGTAACGAAGAACTGGTTCAACGTACTCTACGTGCACTGACTGAAACCGCGTTAACTGTTTCTCCGGGTGGTAAACAAAACAGTTTTGCTTCTCGCGCCTGGGCTTCTTATGTGATGGCTGAAAAGGGCGCGCAGCAACCGCGGGCGCTATCGGTCGCATTCTTCAGCCCGGTACGTGGCGAAGATCAGCAGACTCAAGCCATTACACGCTTGCAACAGCAGCAACAGAAATTCACTCGCGCTTATGGGCTGCAGGCCAACGAACATCGCTATGAAATGAATGTGGAATCGGGCGACGGCACCCTTCAGGAACTGCTGAACTTTGTCAGCCAGTAAGGAGTGATGATGTCCCGATATCTGATCTTCCAACTCTATGCACCGCTTGTTTCCTGGGGGGAGGCCGCTGTGGGCGAAGTTCGCCACACCTCGACGGTCCCCAGCCGTTCTGCTTTGCTTGGCTTGCTGGCGGCGGCGTTAGGCATTAAGCGGGAAGACGAACAGCAAATTCAGTCTTTTAATCAGCATTATCAATTTGCTATCAGGCCGCTTTCATCACGCGAGCAGTGGCTGCGTGATTACCACACGGTTCAGGTGCCGAAAGAGAATCGCAAGCGTCGTTACTACACGCGCCGCGATGAACTGATTCTTTCATCGGAAGAGCCCGGAACCATGCTGACTTCACGTGAGTACCGTTGTGATGCCTGTTATCACATCGCGGTACGGGAAACACCCGATGCACCTTTTGCACTTGAGGCGTTAGCTGCGGCGTTACGGATGCCCGTTTTTCCCCTTTATCTGGGGCGAAAATCCTGCCCGCCTGCTTTGCCATTAAACCCGCAGATTATCGAGGGAACGCTGGCGGAGGTGTTCCATAAAGCTTATGGCGACAGCAGCTACGGTTTTCATTGTGAAGAACTGGCAGCGATTAGCTCAGCGCAGTTATTTTGCGTCTGGGAAGGTGAACATGAAGGTGTATCTGAATTCGCCACTCAGCAACGTAGCGATCAACCCCTCAGCCGGGCTCGCTGGCAATTTACTACCCGCGTTCAGCATTCGGGCAATCTCACGGAGGAGTGCTGATGTTTCTTTCCCGAGTCTCACTTGATTTGACGAGAATGCCCTCCGGCATGTGGCAAAAATGGCAGAGCGCACATTCCTACGCCAGCCACCAATGGCTATGGCAGCTCTTTGCAGATCAGAGTGAAAGGAAGTTTTTATTTCGCCATGAATCCACCCCGCAAGGAGCGCATTTTTATCTGCTCTCGGAGGTTGCACCTGTTGCCGAAGATTCTCTGTTTTCTATTAGTAGCAAGCCATTCATGCCTCAACTTGTGGATGGAATGACGCTGACGTTTGCTTTGCGTGCAAATCCAGTGGTGACACGTAACGGCAAGCGAAGCGATGTCTTAATGGATGCAAAGTACCAGGCCAAACTGCAAGGTACAGACCCGAGTGAATTCGCAGCCAGACAAAATGAAGCCGCATTTGCCTGGTTAAAAGCTCAGGGTGAAAGAGGGGGCTTTGCTGTTGAGCCACAGGACGTGCAAGTTGTCGGCCAGCAGCGCCAGCGCTTTACCCGTAAATCCGGAGAGCGGCCCATAACATTCACCACCGTGGATTTTGCCGGATGCCTCAAGGTGACGGATGCTCCACTCTTTATGCAGACGCTCAGAAACGGGTTGGGTAAAAGTAAAGCGATGGGCTGTGGGTTGATGCTGATTCGTCGGGGATAAATATGAGTTATATCCCTTTGTCTCCCATCCCACTGAAAGATCGTACTTCAATGATATTTCTGCAGTACGGGCAAATTGATGTTATCGACGGTGCTTTTGTTTTAATCGATAAAACGGGGATACGTACGCATATTCCCGTGGGATCGGTGGCCTGCATCATGCTCGAGCCGGGTACCCGTATTTCTCATGCGGCGGTGCGACTGGCTGCAATGACAGGAACGCTGCTTGTCTGGGTGGGGGAGGCTGGAGTGCGAATGTATGCCAGTGGCCAGCCGGGCGGTGCTCGATCGGACAGGTTGTTGTACCAGGCAAAACTGGCGCTGGATGAAGATTTGCGTCTGAAAGTGGTTCGCAAGATGTTTGAATTGCGTTTTGGTGAACCAGCGCCCAGCCGACGCTCCGTTGAGCAACTGCGGGGTATTGAAGGTGTTAGGGTGCGACAGACCTATTCATTATTGGCTAAACGGTATGGCGTAAAATGGAATGGTCGACGTTACGATCCCAAAGATTGGGAAAAAGGTGACGTGATAAATCAATGTATCAGCGCAGCGACTTCATGTTTATACGGGATAACTGAAGCCGCTATTCTGGCGGCAGGCTATGCGCCAGCCATCGGTTTTGTCCATTCAGGTAAACCACTTTCATTTGTCTATGATATCGCCGATATCGTGAAATTTGATGGTGTTGTGCCTGTCGCGTTCGAAATAGCTGCCCGCAATCCTGCAACCCCTGATAAGGATATTCGACTGGCCTGCTGTGATGTTTTCCGTAGCCAAAAAACACTGGCACGACTCATCCCGCTAATTGAAGAAGTGCTTGCGGCAGGTGAAATAGATTTGCCTGCACCTTTTGCAGATGCACAGCCCCCTGCAATTCCCGAACCTGTTTCATTGAGCGATGCGGGGCACAGAGGGTAGCGGTATGAGCATGATCGTTGTTGTTACTGAGAATGTGCCTGCGCGGCTACGGGGTCGGCTTGCAGTTTGGTTGATCGAAGTGAGAGCTGGAGTATATGTGGGAGATGTGTCTCGTAAAGTTCGTGAAATGATTTGGCTGCAGATTTCTGAGCTGATGGAGGCTGGAAATGTTGTGATGGCCTGGGCGGTAAACAGCGAGTCAGGATTTGACTTTCAAACATTGGGCGAAAACAGACGTATGCCGGTGGATCTTGATGGACTGAGATTAGTTTCGTTTTACCCTGTTGAAAATCAGTGAGTTATGGTTCTTTAAAAATAAGGAAAAGTTGGTGGAATTTTCGTGACTGAAAAATCATTGTAGATCAGTCATATACGCTAAGAGTGTTCCCCGCGCCAGCGGGGATAAACCAGGCGCGGAACGGTGCGCGGCGAACGGTTAGAAGTGTTCCCCGCGCCAGCGGGGATAAACCGCGTGATGACGTGTTGCGTCTCGCGCTTCTTGTGTTCCCCGCGCCAGCGGGGATAAACCGTTCGATGCTGATGTCGATAACCTTCGCGCTTTGTGTTCCCCGCGCCAGCGGGGATAAACCGAGCCGCAGCACCTAACAGCACAACCTGACGTAGTGTTCCCCGCGCCAGCGGGGATAAACCGAAATCGCTTATATCTGGCGTGATCACCCTAACGTGTTCCCCGCGCCAGCGGGGATAAACCGAGACATGACCATGGCAAAAACCGTACTTATACGTGTTCCCCGCGCCAGCGGGGATAAACCGTGGACGTTAGGGATACCCGCGTAGATTTCCGGGTGTTCCCCGCGCCAGCGGGGATAAACCGCGGGCCGCTTCCTGGCACATTTCACGAACGCCGTGTTCCCCGCGCCAGCGGGGATAAACCGACCGAGCGGGCGATTTTGTCTGATTACAGCCTGTGTTCCCCGCGCCAGCGGGGATAAACCGGGCGGGCGCGACCCACTGCTGCCTAGTGCGTTGTGTTCCCCGCGCCAGCGGGGATAAACCGGCTCCTACGCTCTCTATCCCGTCATCAAATCGTGTTCCCCGCGCCAGCGGGGATAAACCGGCCGGATTGCCACGCGCCAGACATGAGGCAAAGTGTTCCCCGCGCCAGCGGGGATAAACCGAAATGTTCAGCGGTGTACCGACCGTGTGCGGGGTGTTCCCCGCGCCAGCGGGGATAAACCGCAGATTTCTGGCGGGGGATCGCCGGGCGTTGTGTGTTCCCCGCGCCAGCGGGGATAAACCGTGCATTACGCTTATCATCTTCATCAATAATACGTGTTCCCCGCGCCAGCGGGGATAAACCGCCACGCTCACCCCCTTCATCTTTGCGCGTGTGCGTGTTCCCCGCGCCAGCGGGGATAAACCGCTGGTCCACGCGCAGGGGTCAGGTCTGCGCATGTGTTCCCCGCGCCAGCGGGGATAAACCGGAGCCGAGATATGAAACACTGGATTTCAGTCGGTGTTCCCCGCGCCAGCGGGGATAAACCGAGTCAGTATCCGGCGTATGTCTGCCACAGGTGGTGTTCCCCGCGCCAGCGGGGATAAACCGATTGAGTCATCATTTTCAATGCCCAATGGATGGTGTTCCCCGCGCCAGCGGGGATAAACCGGGTGCTACAGCAGACGATGTAGAAATTCTGGAGTGTTCCCTGCGCCAGCGGGGATAAACCGCGCGGAGGAATCCGGGCAAATGATGGCGCAGTGGTGTTCCCCGCGCCAGCGGGGATAAACCGGACAACAACGTTAACTCCGCCTTTTACATGACGTGTTCCCCGCACCAGCGGGGATAAACCGGATTTTGACGATAACGCGAAAATTACGGATGAGTGTTCCCCGCGTCAGCGGGGATAAACCGAACGGACCGACAATCAGCGCAGCATTGTCATTGTGTTCCCCGCCCAGCGGGGATAACCGACAACCAATCGCATGGAATTAGCACCAGAGCAGTATTTCCCGCCCCTTTATTTCCCCGCTTTCGCCAACTCTTTCACTAATGGCAGCATCACGCGCACGACATCATGGCTGCGTTTCTCGATGCGATGCGGTAACCATTTATCCAGATATTGTTGGTTATCAATCAAGGCATTATGCCAACTGCTTCCATCAGGGAACGCTTTACTTTTTGCCCGTTGCTGATAGCCATCTTTCTTGCCAAGTGACCAGTTGGTCGCTTCCACCGATAGCACCGGGATCCCGGCTTTATCAAACACGTCTGCATCACTACAGCAGCCTGTGCCTTTTGGATACTTGGTATTAGTGCCTGGATTGGTCGTCGCCTGAACATGCAGCTGGCGCGCCAGCGCTAATGCACGGTCACGCGTGAGTTTGCTGACGGCCGCCGGCGTCGATTTACCGCTATTGAAATAGAGTTTGTCGCCGACAATCAGGTTATCGAGATTAATCACCAGCAGCGTATTTTTCTTCTCGCTGGCCGTCATGCGTTTCAGGACATCTTCCGCACCCAGGGTGCCAATTTCTTCACCGCTGGTAGCGATAAAACGGATGCCATAACGTGTCGGGATATCTTTCAGACGGGTGGCGAGTTCCAGCATCACGCCAAGGCCTGAAGCATTGTCATCCACGCCCTGTAGCGTCAAACCACCAAGGTTGTTATTCACATCGTTATCGTTGAGCGGCGAATACGTATCGAGATGCGCCATGATAATAATTTGCTGGGGATTAATACCTTCCCGTGCAGCAATCACTGAGCTTGCGCTGACGTTATGCCAGCTCTGATGACCCTCTTTAGTGGTGTACAGATAACGGGTGTTAAAGCGGCGAATATCACTTTGGTAGCCAAGTTGGCTAAATTGCTGATTGAGGTAATCCGCAGCCATCATTTCCGCAGGGCTACCTGTCATTCTCCCTGGAAACATCGTGGCGATATGGCGCGTTTGTTGTCCGGCGATTTCACCTGGTGGCGAAGTGTTTGCAAATGCCGGTGAGGTACAGCAAATCCCTAACGCCAGGCTGGTAAGCGTTTGGCGCAATGCGGAAAACATAGTGGGTCCTTTTTAAATGGGAAATTTTTTGCCCGTATAGTATGAAACTGTGATGGACGTTACACAATTTCAAATCCTCTGAAACCCACGCTATCACGTTGGTTAAGCACATTTTGTAATTTACTTTCCCGCAACGTTATTCCTTTGTGGAACAACTCATTCCAATTCGTAATTTCATAACAAATAAACCACCGCCGTATAGTCTCCCCATGAATTTTTAAACGGCGGGCCATGACCCTCCGTACTAACCTCGGTTAAGGGATGGTTATGGACCAAAAACGACTCACACACTTACGGCAGTTGGAGGCAGAAAGCATCCATATCATCCGTGAGGTTGCCGCTGAATTTTCCAATCCGGTTATGATGTATTCCATCGGTAAAGACTCATCGGTGATGTTGCACCTGGCCCGTAAAGCCTTCTATCCAGGCACACTTCCGTTCCCTCTGCTGCATGTTGATACCGGCTGGAAATTCCGCGAAATGTACGATTTCCGTGACCGTACCGCGAAGAATTACGGCTTTGAATTGTTGGTTCATAAGAACCCGGAAGGCGTGGCGATGGGGATTAACCCATTTGTGCACGGTAGCGCCAAACATACTGACATCATGAAAACCGAAGGGCTGAAACAGGCGCTGAGCAAGTACGGTTTTGACGCCGCTTTTGGTGGCGCACGTCGGGACGAAGAAAAATCACGTGCCAAAGAACGTATCTATTCGTTCCGTGACCGTTTCCATCGCTGGGACCCAAAAAACCAGCGCCCTGAACTGTGGCACAACTACAACGGCCAGATTAATAAAGGCGAAAGCATTCGCGTGTTCCCGCTTTCAAACTGGACCGAGCTGGATATTTGGCAATACATCTTCCTGGAAAATATCGACATCGTTCCGTTATATCTGGCCACGCCGCGTCCGGTGCTGGAGCGTGATGGCATGTTGCTGATGGTGGATGATGACCGTATCGATTTGCAGCCGGGTGAAGTGATTGAGCAGAAAATGGTGCGCTTCCGTACCCTGGGCTGCTGGCCGCTGACCGGTGCCGTGGAATCTGAAGCGCAAACGCTGCCGGAGATCATAGAAGAGATGCTGGTTTCGACCACCAGTGAACGTCAAGGGCGGGCAATTGACCGCGACCAGGCCGGCTCCATGGAGCTTAAAAAACGCCAGGGTTATTTCTAAGGAACCGCCAGATGAACACGACTATTGCACAACAAATTGCTGACGAGGGTGGTGTAGAAGCCTATCTGCACGCCCAGCAAAATAAGAGCCTGCTGCGCTTTTTGACCTGCGGCAGCGTCGATGACGGCAAAAGCACGCTGATTGGCCGTCTGCTGCATGACACGCGCCAAATTTATGAAGATCAACTTTCATCGCTGCATACCGACAGCAAACGCCACGGTACGCAGGGTGAAAAACTGGATCTGGCTTTACTGGTGGACGGCTTACAAGCCGAGCGCGAACAGGGCATCACGATTGATGTGGCTTACCGCTATTTCTCTACCGAAAAACGCAAATTCATTATTGCTGATACTCCGGGACATGAGCAGTACACCCGAAACATGGCCACAGGTGCATCAACCTGCGATCTGGCGATCTTATTGATCGACGCGCGCAAAAGTGTGCTGGATCAAACGCGTCGCCACAGTTTTATCTCCACGCTATTGGGGATCAAACATTTGGTTGTGGCGGTCAACAAAATGGATCTGGTGGGCTACAGCGAAGAGAGATTTGAGCAGATCAAACAAGACTATCTGACCTTTGCCGAGCAACTGCCTGCTGATCTGGATATTCGCTTTGTGCCGCTGTCGGCGCTTGAAGGCGATAACGTGGCGACCCAAAGCAGCAGTATGCCCTGGTACAGCGGCCCAACGTTGTTGGAGCTTCTGGAAACGGTTGAAGTGAAGCGTGTGGTTGAACAGCAGCCGATGCGTTTCCCGGTTCAGTATGTGAATCGCCCGAATCTGGATTTCCGGGGTTATGCGGGAACGCTGGCATCCGGCGTGGTGACCGTCGGGCAACGCGTTAAAGTTCTGCCGTCGGGAGTCGAATCAGCCATTGCGAGAATTGTGACTTTTGATGGAGATTTGCAACAAGCCGCTGCGGGCGAAGCCATCACTTTAGTATTGAAAGATGAAATCGACATCAGCCGGGGTGATTTGCTGGTCGATGCCAGCGATGTGCAGCCTGCGGTACAAACGGCGAAAGTTGACGTGGTGTGGATGGCGGAACAAGCGCTGGTGCCGGGCCAAAGCTATGACATTAAAGTTGCAGGCAAGAAGACCCGTGCGCGCGTCGACAACATCCATTATCAGGTTGAAATTAATAGCCTGACGCAGCGCGTCGTCGAGAGTTTGCCGCTGAATGGTATCGGCCTCGTCGATCTCACTTTCGACGAACCTTTGGTACTGGATAAATACCAGGACAATCCGGTTACCGGCGGGCTGATTTTCATCGACCGCCTGACCAATGTGACGGTCGGTGCCGGTATGGTGCGCGAGCCACAACAAGAGGTTTATCAAGAGCCGTCAGCTTTCAGCGCCTTTGAGCTTGAACTCAATGCTCTGGTGCGTCGTCACTTCCCTCACTGGGGCGCGCGTGATTTGCTGGGAGGCAAATAATGGCTGAGCACGACGACAACGTCGTCTGGCATGCGCATCCGGTCACGGTGGAGCAGCGTGAAAAGCTTCACCAGCACCGCGGCGTCGTGCTGTGGTTTACCGGGCTTTCGGGCTCGGGAAAATCCACCGTCGCGGGCGCGCTGGAAGAAGCGTTACACTCGCTTGGTGTGAGCACCTACTTACTTGATGGCGACAATGTTCGCCACGGTTTGTGCAGTGACCTCGGTTTTAGCGACGCCGATCGTAAAGAAAATATCCGTCGCGTCGGCGAAGTTGCCAACTTAATGGTAGATGCCGGGTTGGTGGTGCTGACTGCATTTATCTCGCCCCATCGTGCAGAACGCCAGATGGTTCGTGACCGTATGGGAGAAGGGCGGTTTATCGAAGTATTTGTTGATACACCACTTTCTATCTGCGAAGCGCGCGACCCAAAAGGTTTGTACAAAAAAGCCCGTGCCGGAGAGCTACGAAATTTCACCGGAATTGACTCGGTTTATGAGATGCCAGAACGCCCGGAAATACACTTAGACGGCGAACAATTGGTAACAAATTTGATTGCCCAATTATTAGACCTGTTGCGTCGTGACGTTATTATCAAAACCTAGAACATTGCCGGGCGCCTCATGTGCCTGGCTTGCAGGGTTTACGGATTCGTTATGCGCAATGGCACCAACCTGGTTATTACATCGGCTGAACCTGGCCCCAGTACCGAAGAGACGACCTGGTCTTTAACTGGGGCGTTCATCGGCTTTTTGGCGTGGCTGCTTGCGTTGGGTATTCCCTTCCTGATCTATGGCCCAAATACTCTCTTTTTCTTCCTGTATACGTGGCCATTCTTCCTGGCACTCTTACCTGTCGCTGTCATCGTGGGGATTGCTCTACACTCTCTGTTGCGTGGACGTTTGCTTATCAGCTGCATTGTAACCGTGTTAGCGGTGGGCCTGATGTTTGGCATGCTTTTCTTGTGGCTAATGGGCTAACTTTTAAATAATCACCAAACCGTAACAGACTATTTATGACTGCAAGGCCGCTAACTCACCTGCAAACGCGCATGTCGTCGCAATCTGTGATAAATTCTGCCGCAAATATGAAGGCTCGCTTTGTACCGAAAGCGGAGCCCGCTAAAATTTTGTGCGACGATTGTGCCGTTTTTCAGGGGGCAGGATGGGTAAACTAACGCTACTATTGCTGGCCTTGTTGGTCTGGCTGCAGTATTCGCTGTGGTTTGGAAAAAACGGTGTGCATGACTGGACGCGAGTGAATGACGACGTTGCTGCACAGCAGGCGACGAATGCCAAACTCAAAGCGCGTAACGATCAGCTGTTTGCCGAAATTGACGATCTTAATGGCGGCCAGGAAGCTATTGAAGAGCGCGCACGTAATGAATTAAGCATGACCAAACCGGGTGAAACCTTCTACCGCCTGGTTCCCGATAGCTCTAAGCGCCTGGGCAATAATGCAGGGCAGAACAATCGACAATAACGCGTAAGTGAATCTACATGGCAGACTCCTCCCCGGACGTAATTGCCGTGGTGCCGGCAGCAGGTATCGGCAGCCGCATGCAAACGGAATGTCCTAAGCAATATCTAAAAATCGGCGATAAAACTATTCTTGAACACGCGGTGGCAAGCCTGATGGCTCATCCACGCGTGGCTCATGTCGTCATTGCTATTAGCCCTACTGATAGCTGGTTTGCCTCATTGCCTCTCGCTTCAAACCCCAATGTAACGGTTATCCAGGGCGGCGCGCAGCGCGCTGACTCAGTACTCGCTGGAGTAAATGTGGTGCATAACTCGCAGTGGGTTTTGGTGCACGACGCGGCTCGTCCCTGTTTACATCTGGATGACTTGACGCGTTTGTTGGCGATTACCCAGACCAGCAAAATTGGCGGCATTCTGGCCGCTCCCGTGCGTGACACCATGAAACGTGGCGAGCCGGGTAAAAGCCTGATTGCCCACACGGTCGACAGAGAAGACCTTTGGCATGCGTTAACCCCTCAGCTATTCCCTCTGGAATTACTGCGCAGTTGCTTGCAACGCGCACTCGATGAACATGCCTCAATCACCGATGAAGCCTCGGCACTCGAATATTGTGGCTTCCATCCCGAATTAATTAGCGCCCGCGCCGATAATATAAAAGTGACTCGCCCTGAAGACCTGGCGTTGGCGGAGTTTTACCTCACGCGGTTAACCCAAACGGAGAAAAAGTAATGCGTATTGGACATGGTTTTGATGTACACGCTTTTGGTGGCGTTGGCCCAATTATCATTGGCGGTGTGCGCGTACCGTTCGATCAAGGCCTGCTCGCCCACTCTGATGGCGATGTCGCTTTGCACGCATTAACCGATGCTCTGCTGGGTGCTGCCGCATTAGGGGATATTGGTAAATTATTCCCGGATACCGACCCCGCATTTAAAGGCGCAGACAGCCGCGAATTGCTGCGTGAAGCCTGGCGTCGTATCCAGGCGAAAGGTTATACGCTGGGTAACGTTGATGTGACTATCATTGCGCAGGCTCCGAAAATGGCTCCGCACATCCCGCAGATGCGCGTGTTTATTGCCGAAGATCTGGGCTGCCATATGGATGATGTGAACGTTAAAGCGACCACGACAGAAAAGCTTGGCTTTACGGGGCGTGGTGAAGGTATCGCTTGCGAAGCGGTCGCGCTGTTACATAAGGCACGTAAATAATGGACATGCATAATCTGACCTGGCTGCATGGTAAGCCGCAGGGCACAGGTTTAATCAAAGCCAATCCAGAAGACTTCGTGGTCATTGAAGACCTGGGTTTTGGGCCGGATGGTGAAGGCGAACATTTGCTGTTACGCATCCTGAAAAATGGCTGCAACACCCGCTTTGTGGCCGATGCACTGGCTAAGTTTTTGAAAGTACATGCCCGCGAAGTCAGCTTTGCCGGTCAGAAAGACAAGCATGCGGTGACTGAACAGTGGTTTTGCGTGCGTCTTCCGGGCAAAGAAATGCCGGATATGAGTGCATTCCAACTTGAAGGTTGCCAGGTGCTGGAATACGCGCGCCATAAACGTAAATTGCGTTTAGGTGCGCTGAAGGGAAACAGTTTCACGCTGGTGCTGCGCGATGTCAGCGACCGCGCTGAGATGGAACAACGGCTTAATGCCGTTCTTCATCATGGTGTGCCGAATTACTTTGGCAGCCAACGTTTCGGGTTGGGTGGCAATAACCTGCATCAGGCAGTGCGCTGGGCGCAAAGTAATGCACCTATTCGTGACCGCAATAAGCGTAGCTTTTATCTTTCAGCAGCACGTAGCGCGATGTTTAACCAGGTCGTGAGCGAGCGACTGAAGAAGCCGGAGTTTAACCAGGTTATCGAGGGTGATGCATTACAGTTAGCCGGGCGGGGCAGTTGGTTTGTTGCAACGCAAGAAGAGCTGCCTGTTCTGCAAAAACGTGTAGATGACGGTGAGTTATTGATTACTGCACCACTCCCCGGTGATGGCCCTTGGGGTACGCAAAATGCGGCTCTGGAGTTTGAACAGCAATGCGTTGCCGGGCAAACCGATTTGCAGTCACTGTTGGTGCGTGAGCGAGTCGAAGCGGCGCGTCGAGCCATGTTGCTGATGCCTAAAGACCTCACCTGGAACTGGTGGGATGACATCACTGTCGAGCTGACTTTCTGGCTGCCTGCAGGGAGTTTTGCGACAAGCGTGGTGCGCGAATTGATGAACGCACCGGGCAATTACGTCGATATTGCAGAGTAACTGCGGTCTGGACATGCTGTTGTGGTGAATGTTACAAAAACTGCAACAATTTCATGACAGCTGCACTAAAATCAGCACAATGGAATAAAACAACAAAAAGAAGCTTAGTAAATCCAATATGAGAATACTTTTGAGTAACGATGACGGTGTCAATGCGCCAGGCATTCAGGTGCTGGCTGCTCGACTTAGGGAATTTGCTGATGTGCAGGTGGTTGCCCCTGACCGTAATCGCAGTGGGGCATCAAACTCACTGACGCTCGAATCTTCATTGCGCACTTTCACGCTTTCGAACGGTGATATTTCCGTGCAAATGGGCACGCCAACGGACTGTGTCTATCTTGGCGTTAACACACTGATGCGCCCAGCCCCGGATGTTGTGGTTTCAGGTATTAATGCCGGGCCGAACCTGGGCGATGATGTCATCTATTCCGGCACCGTTGCGGCTGCGATGGAAGGGCGGCACTTAGGCATTCCGGCCCTGGCTGTTTCGTTAAACGGCTATGAGCATTACGAAACCGCGGCCGCTGTGACCCGTTCAATTTTGCGCGCTTTATTGCGTGAACCGCTGCGCACCGGCCGTATTTTAAATATTAACGTACCGGATTTGCCGCTTGATCAAATCAAGGGCATTCGTGTTACGCGCTGCGGTAGCCGCCATCCGTCAGACAAAGTTATCCCACAAGAAGATCCACGCGGGAATACGCTGTACTGGATTGGACCGCCAGGCGACAAATTTGATGCAGGCCCTGATACCGATTTTGCGGCCGTCGATGAAGGCTATGTTTCGGTAACACCATTGCATGTTGACCTTACTGCTCACAGCGCGCGTGAGGTGGTCAGTCACTGGTTGAGCAAATCAGGAGTGGATGAGCAATGGTAAGCAAACGCGTAGAAGCCCTTATCACACAACTGCGCGCTCAAGGCATCAAGGACGAGAAGGTTCTTGATGCGATTGCGCAGGTGCCACGGGAAAAATTTGTCGATGAGGCGTTTGAGCATAAAGCCTGGGAAAACACAGCATTGCCCATTGGCTCTGGCCAAACTATCTCGCAACCTTATATGGTTGCAAGAATGACCGAGTTGCTTGAGTTGACGCCCGAATCTCGCGTGTTGGAAATCGGCACCGGCTCGGGTTATCAAACCGCTATCCTTGCGCATTTGGTGCATCATGTTTGTTCAGTTGAACGCATCAAAGGCCTGCAATGGCACGCAAGGCGACGTTTAAAACAGCTCGATCTGCACAATATATCAACCCGTCATGGTGATGGTTGGCAGGGCTGGCATGCGCGCAGTCCATTTGACGCTATTATTGTTACGGCAGCACCACCGGAGATCCCCAGCGCATTATTGTCGCAGCTGGACGAAGGTGGAATTTTAGTCCTCCCGGTTGGCGAAGATCGGCAGTATCTGAAGCGCGTTCGTCGACTGAGTGGGGAATTTGTCATTGATACGGTAGAAGCCGTTCGTTTTGTACCCTTAGTTAAGGGTGAATTGGCATAACCTGGAACTATCTTGTTTTTTTCTAAGAGTTTTGGCGTAACGTTACGCGCAACGAGATTTTGACATCTGGCCGTAAGCGCCAGTTCTGCCGTATTTTCATAAGCATATGATTGTTTTTTTGGGGGATAAATGAGCGCGGGAAGCCCAACTTTTACTTTACGCCGTATAGCAGCTTTGTCGTTGGTGAGCCTGTGGTTAGCGGGATGTACCAGCAATAACACCCAGGCGCCTATCAGTTCGGTGGGCGGTAACGGCAATGCCAACAGCAATTCTTCCGGTGGCATGTTGGTGACTCCACCACCGAAAATGTCCACCCAAAACCAGACTCCACAAATTCAGCCAGTGCAAACGCAGCCGCAGCCGGTCGTTTCCGAACCGGTACAGACTGAAAATGGGCGCATTGTTTATAACCGCAAATATGGCGCTATTCCGAAAGGTAGCTATACCGGCGGTAGCACATACACCGTTAAACGTGGCGATACTCTTTTCTATATTGCGTGGATCACCGGAAATGACTTCCGTGACTTAGCCCAACGCAACAATATCCCCGAGCCGTATGGCTTGAACGTGGGCCAAACCCTACAAATTGGTAATGCATCTGGCGCGCCAATTACGGGTGGAAACGCTGTGACAGCGGCTGATGCGAGTGCTCAAGGCGTCACGCCTACCGCTGCGCAAAAAACCGCCGTAGTGGTTGCTTCTAAACCAGTAATTACGTATTCTGAGGATTCAGGTGAACAGAGTGCTAACAAAATGTTGCCGAATAATAAAGGTACTGCGACAACCGTCACAGCACCGGTTACGGCACCTGTGGTTAGCTCTACGACTACTGTACCCACTGCCAGCAGCACGTCCGATAGCGCGCCAATTTCGACCTGGCGCTGGCCGACTGAAGGCAAGGTTATTGAGAACTTCTCTGCTACTGAAGGTGGCAATAAAGGGATCGATATCGCAGGCAGCAAAGGCCAGGCTGTTGTTGCTACCGCCTCCGGGCGAGTGGTGTATGCCGGTAACGCGCTGCGTGGTTACGGTAATCTAATCATCATCAAACATAATGATGATTACCTGAGTGCCTACGCCCATAACGATACAATGCTGGTCCGGGAACAAGAAGAAATCAAGGCGGGGCAGAAGATAGCTACCATGGGTAGCACCGGAACCAGTTCAACACGTTTGCATTTTGAAATTCGTTACAAGGGGAAATCCGTCAACCCGCTGCGTTACTTACCGCAGCGATAAGCCGGCAAAGTACTTTCATGCACAAAGTCGTTTAAGTGGTATCAAGGCGGCAACTGAGCTAATCCCTGGGATCTTACAAAAGTAAGTGACCTGGGTGAGCGAAGGTAGCCAACGCAGAGACCGCTTAAAAGACGAAGTGCAAGGTGCTTTGCCCAGGGATCACGGGTAGGAGCCACCTTATGAGTCAGAATACGCTGAAAGTTAACGAGTTAAATGAAGACGCGGAATATGATGAGAATGGAGTTGAGGTCTTTGACGAGAAAGCCCTCGTAGAAGAGGAACCCAGTGATAACGACATAGCCGAAGAGGAGTTGTTGTCGCAGGGGGCCACGCAGCGTGTGCTTGACGCAACTCAGCTTTATCTTGGGGAGATTGGTTACTCTCCACTATTAACAGCCGAGGAAGAGGTGTATTTTGCCCGCCGCGCTCTGCGTGGTGATATCGCTTCCCGCCGCCGCATGATTGAAAGTAACTTGCGTCTGGTGGTAAAGATTGCCCGTCGTTATAGCAATCGTGGTCTGGCTCTGCTGGACTTGATTGAAGAGGGGAATCTTGGGCTGATTCGTGCCGTTGAGAAGTTTGACCCAGAACGTGGGTTCCGTTTTTCAACGTATGCTACATGGTGGATTCGTCAAACCATCGAACGGGCAATCATGAACCAAACCCGTACGATTCGTTTACCGATTCATATCGTGAAAGAGCTGAACGTTTATCTGCGTACGGCGCGTGAACTCTCCCATAAGCTCGACCATGAGCCGAGTGCGGAAGAGATTGCCGAACAACTGGATAAACCGGTTGATGATGTTAGCCGTATGCTGCGTCTCAACGAGCGCATTACCTCAGTCGACACCCCGTTGGGTGGCGATTCTGAAAAAGCGCTGCTGGATATTCTGGCTGACGAAAAAGACAACGGCCCGGAAGACACCACACAAGACGATGATATGAAGCAAAGTATCGTTAAGTGGTTGTTTGAACTAAACGCTAAACAGCGTGAAGTGCTGGCTCGTCGTTTTGGTCTGTTAGGCTATGAAGCTGCAACACTGGAAGATGTGGGTCGTGAAATCGGCCTGACTCGTGAACGTGTTCGTCAGATTCAGGTTGAAGGTCTACGTCGTCTGCGTGAGATTTTGCAGACTCAAGGGCTGAATATCGAAGCTCTGTTCCGCGAGTAATCGACTCATCAAGTAAAAAAGCGGTGACCTGGATTCAGGCCACCGCTTTTTTTTGCAGTTTTTCCCTCTCCTGGGGGAGAGGGTCAGGGGGAGGGCGACTGATGCTGAAATCTACACCAGACTCTTCAGGCGATAAATCCACTCCAGCGCCTGACGCGGTGACAGTGAATCCGGGTCTAATGCTTCCAGCGCTTCTACCGCAGGTGAAGTTTCCTCCGCAACAGACAGCAACGACATCTGAGTACCATCGACCTGAGTGGCCGCTGTATTATTCGAAACAGTCTCAAGCTCACGCAGTTTCTGACGCGCACGCTTTATGACCTCTTTTGGCACGCCTGCCAGCGCCGCTACGGCCAGTCCATAACTTTTGCTCGCTGCACCGTCCTGCACGCTGTGCATAAACGCGATGGTGTCACCGTGTTCAATTGCGTCCAAATGCACGTTCGCCACACCTTCCATTTTTTCTGGAAGCGTCGTCAACTCAAAATAGTGCGTGGCGAAAAGCGTTAGCGCTTTGATGCGGTTTGCCAGGCTTTCGGCACACGCCCAGGCGAGCGACAGTCCATCGTAGGTGGAAGTCCCACGACCAATTTCATCCATCAGCACCAGGCTGTTTTCAGTGGCGTTATGCAGAATATTTGCCGTTTCGGTCATTTCCACCATGAAGGTTGAACGTCCGGAAGCCAGATCATCTGCCGCACCGACGCGGGTGAATATACGGTCGATCGGGCCAATTTCAGCCTGCTGCGCAGGAACAAAACTGCCGATATAAGCCAGCAGTACTATCAGCGCAGACTGACGCATATAAGTACTTTTACCGCCCATGTTCGGCCCGGTAATAATCAACATACGTCGTTGAGGTGCAAGGCTTAACGGGTTGGCGATAAAGGGTTCGCTAAGAACCTGTTCAACAACCGGATGACGACCACCAACCACCTTAATTCCCGGTTTATCCGTCAATTGTGGACAAGTGTAATTCAGGCTATAAGCGCGTTCAGCCAGGTTTACCAGCACATCAAGTTCTGCGAGGGCGGTGGCACTTTGCTGCAATGCTTCAAGATGGGGTAACAACGCATCGAACAACTGATCGTAGAGCTGCTTTTCCAGCGCCAGCGCTTTCCCTTTTGAGGTCAGCACTTTGTCTTCGTACTCTTTCAGCTCAGGAATGATATAGCGTTCGGCGTTTTTTAACGTCTGGCGGCGAACATAATGAATCGGCGCGTGATGGCTTTGGCTGCGACTAATCTGGATGTAATAACCATGTACGCCATTGAAACCAACCTTCAGCGTATCCAGACCGAGTTTTTCACGCTCACGGATTTCCAGCCTGTCGAGATAATCCGTTGCACCATCAGCCAGTGCTCGCCATTCGTCTAGCTCTTCGTTATAGCCTGGTGCGATAACACCGCCATCACGTACCAGCACGGGTGGCGCTTCGACCACGGCGCGTTCGAGTAGCTCACGTAACTCGGTGAACTCGCCCATGTTCTCACGCAGCGTCTGGACATATTCAGTTGGTACATCGCTCAGCAGTTCGCGCAGTTCAGGCAAGTGTTGGAAGGCATAGCGCATACGGGCTAAATCACGTGGGCGTGCAGTACGCAATGCCAGACGTGCCAGAATACGCTCCAGATCGCCCACCTGACGCAGCACCGGTTGGATTTCAGCGGTTCTGTCTTGTAGCGCGGCAATGGTCTGCTGGCGTTTTTGCAGGACATCGACATTTCGGATAGGCATATGCAGCCAGCGTTTCAGCATGCGGCTGCCCATCGGCGTAACCGTGCAGTCCAACACCGAAGCCAGCGTATTTTCAAAGCCGCCAGACAGGTTCTGGGTGATTTCCAGATTACGTCGCGTTGCCGCATCCATGATAATGCTGTCTTGCTGGCGGTCCATCGTGACTGAACGGATGTGCGGCAGCGAAGTGCGCTGAGTATCTTTAACGTATTGCAGCAAGCAACCGGCTGCGCACAACGCATGATGGGCGTTTTCGACACCAAAACCGGTCAGGTCACGTGTGCCAAATTGCATATTCAGCTGCTGGCGCGCGGTTGAAATTTCAAATTCCCACAACGGGCGACGACGCAAACCGCGACGACCTTCAATTAAGCGCGTTTCTGCAAAATCTTCCGCATACAGCAATTCGGCAGGATTGGTGCGTTGAAGTTCTGCCGCCATCGTTTCGACATCTTCCGGCTCTGACAGACGAAAACGACCTGAACTAATGTCGAGTGTGGCATAGCCAAAACCCTTACCGTCCTGCCAAATAGCCGCGAGCAAATTGTCCTGGCGCTCTTGTAACAAAGCCTCATCGCTGATGGTGCCGGGGGTGACAATGCGCACCACTTTACGCTCAACCGGCCCCTTACTGGTGGCTGGATCGCCAATCTGTTCGCAGATGGCTGCCGACTCACCCAGGTTCACAAGCTTAGCTAAATAGTTTTCGACGGCGTGATGTGGCACACCTGCCATTGGAATGGGTTCCCCAGCGGATGCCCCACGCTTAGTCAGGGATATATCGAGCAGTTGCGACGCGCGTTTCGCATCGTCATAAAAAAGCTCGTAAAAGTCACCCATACGATAGAACAGCAGGATTTCAGGATGCTGTGCTTTCAAGCGCAGGTACTGCTGCATCATCGGGGTGTGGCCGTCAAAGTTATCCGTAGTGCTCATAATGTTTTTTCTATCTAATCCATTGAATTAAAAGTTATTTGTGATTTTATTTATTGTTAGTGCTCACATTCTCTCATGAAGCTGATGTGCCGTGAAAAACTTCACTATTACACCACAGAACCATGCGATGACACATCGCCAAAGAGCAGGAAAACTTCGCGCCGACTCGCAGAGTCTGTTACTCCCGTTCTGATTTTGATTTACCATAAGGAATACTCATTCGTCGTCAGTCATATGGATATCCCAACACATGCGTTACTCCGTCGCGTTACTTCCACTTATTGTTTTACTTGCCGCGTGTAGCAGTAAACCGAAAACTGAAACTCAGCAACAGCAAACAGGCACGCCTTCGGGTGGTTTCTTGTTGCAGCCACAGCATGATGTATTTATGCAGACGGGGGATTTTGCCAATAATCCTGAAGCTGAGAAATTCATCAATAAAATGGTGAGTGAGCATGGTTTTGACCGTCAACAATTGCATGAGGTGCTGTCTCAAGCCAAAAGGTTGGATTATGTGCTGCGTTTAATGGACCAACAGGCACCGACTACTGCGCCGCCTCCGGGCCCGAATGGTGCATGGTTACGTTATCGTGGCAAATTTATCACGCCGGATAATGTGCAAAATGGTGTCGCGTTCTGGAATCAATATGATGATGCGTTGAAACGGGCTTTCCAGGTTTACGGCGTTCCTCCTGAAATCATTGTTGGGATTATCGGCGTGGAAACTCGCTGGGGTCGCGTAATGGGCAAAACACGCATCATCGATGCCCTGGCGACATTATCCTTCGCATATCCGCGCCGTGCTCAATACTTCTCTGGCGAACTGGAAACCTTCCTGCTGATGGCACGCAAAGAAGGTGACGATCCGCTGGCGCTGAAAGGATCTTTTGCTGGGGCGATGGGTTACGGTCAGTTTATGCCTACGGCATTCAAGGAATACGCGGTTGATTTCAACGGCGACGGCCATGTGAATTTGTGGGATCCCGAAGACGCGATTGGCAGCGTGGCAAATTATTTCAAAGGCCACGGTTGGGTGAAAGGTGATTTGGTTGCTGTTCCTGCTAACGGCCAAGTGCCGGGATTAGCAAACGGCTTTAAGACTAAGTACTCCGTTTCCGCGCTGGCGGAATCAGGCTTAAGCCCGACCGCTTCCCTGGGGAACCATCAGGAAGCCAGTTTGCTGCGCCTGGATATGGGGGATCGTTATCAGTACTGGTACGGTTTACCGAATTTTTACACCATCACCCGTTATAACCACAGCACGCATTATGCAATGGCTGTCTGGCAGTTAGGTCAGGCGGTAGCGCTGGCCCGCGTTCAGTAATCTTTTCCCCGCCTTGTTCTGAGGCGGGGTCTACTTTCCCCAGTACTTGTCATGAAGGTTTTTCCTGATCGTCGATCAGGAATTTACATCGTCTTCAATTTAATTTATGTTATGTTATAACAAATCAAATTGAAGGGTTTACCCCGCAATGCTCCCTTTACGGACATTTTTAACTGTGGCTGCGCCAGTTCGGTTTTGCGCCGTCTTAATCCTGCTCGCCGGTTTATGGCTGGCCATTCATTGGGCGATTGCACTGGCATGATCACGCTAAATCAATTGGTGCTGGGATATCAGGGAAGGGCGGTGACACCGGCACTAACGGGTCAGATTACAAAAGGGAGTATGACCGCCGTTATTGGTGCGAACGGCACAGGGAAATCGACGTTACTCAAAACGCTGCTGAAATTACAGGTACCGGTGTCGGGGCAACTGCGGTTTACCGACGGTAACGTCCCGCGTATTGCCTGGTTGCCACAACTTGCTGAAATGGAAAGACAGTTTCCTGCCACTGTTTACGATGTGGTGTGTATGGGGGCGTGGCCGGTCCGCAATCTGTTTTCAGCCTTGAATCGCCAAAACCGCCTGCGGATAGCTGATGCCATCGAGCGAGTGGGTTTGAGCGCCTACAGCAAACAGCCTATTGAAATGCTTTCTGGTGGCCAGTTTCAGAGAATGCTGTTCGCACGTTTACTGGTGCAAAACGCGCCGTTGGTTCTGCTTGATGAGCCGTTTACCGGAGTCGACTCGCAAACCAGCGATTTCCTGATGTCGCTAATTTGCCAAATGCATCAGACAGGCCAAACGGTCCTGGCTGTGCTGCATGATAACGAACGCGTCAGCAGGTACTTCCCACAGGTATTATTGCTCGCACAAGATCATTTCCATTGGGGAAAGACTGCTGAAGTGTTACCTCGCTATTCGCAATTTGGTACTCATCTGGTGTTATCAGCATGATTTATCACTTCTTCTTTGAGCCGTTTATCCATTACGGTTTTATGCGTCGTGCGCTTGTCGCATGCCTGGCACTCTCACTGAGTACCGCTCCGCTGGGGATCTTTTTGCTGCTAAGACGTATGAGTCTGGTTGGCGATGCGCTTTCCCACGCCATCCTACCTGGCGTGGCAGTGGGCTATTTATTGGCGGGAATGTCACTGGTTGCGATGGGTATCGGCGGCTTTGTCGCGGGCGTGCTGGTTGCATTAATTTCCGGCCTGGTGAGCTCTCGGACCCAACTTAAAGAAGATGCCAGTTTCGCGGGATTTTATCTTGGCTCGCTGGCGTTAGGCGTCACGCTCATTTCGCTTCGTGGTTCCAGTGTTGACCTGCTGCACCTTTTATTTGGCTCAATCCTGGCTGTTGATAGCCAGGCAACGATCTTTGTCGGCGTGATTGCCAGCGTGACGTTACTCATTCTGGCGGCTTTTTATCGCGGACTGGTGATGGAAACCTTCGACCGCAGCTTTTTACAGGTCAATAACCGCTTCGCTCCACATCTTATTCACGGCGTGTTTCTCGCGCTGCTGGTGCTTAACCTTGTCGCTGGATTTCAAATTCTCGGCACGTTGATGTCTGTCGGGCTGATGATGTTACCGGCGGTGTCAGCGCGCTGCTGGGCGAAAACGCTGCCCGGCGCGATATTCATCGCGGTTGCCTGTGGTTTGTTGTCGGCATGGGTTGGGCTGGCATGGTCCTTTGCAGCCGCGCTACCCGCAGGGCCTGCGATTGTTCTGACGGCGAGCGTTGGCTTCTTTATCTCAATCATTTTCGGTTCGCGCAGCGGGCTGGCTCGAAGCCTGTGTCGAGGCTGGATAACAACAAGCAAGGGGATTAAATGAAACGTTTTGGGATGATGATGTCATTGGTGCTGGCTTGTTCCAGCCAGGCGGCATTAGCGAAGAACCTCAATGTGGTGACAAGTTTCACGGTGCTCGCTGATATGGCTAAACAAGTCGGCGGTGAGCATGTCACGGTAAAAAGCCTGGTGGGGCCAAACGGCGATCCACACAGCTTCGAGCCATCACCGCAAGACAGCGTGGCTTTAAGCCAGGCTGATGTGGTTATCGTAAGCGGGTTGGGAATGGAAGGGTGGATGGACCGCCTGGTAAGTGCTTCAGGCTATAAAGGCAAAATTATTGTTGCCTCTGATGGTATCTCCACGCGCAGCATGATCGATGATGGTAAACAAATTACTGACCCGCATGCCTGGAATAGTGCTGAAAATGGGGCAGTCTACGCACAAAATATTATGAAGGCTCTGATGGCGGCGGACTCTCAAGATGCCACTGCAATAAAGGACAGCGGCACCGAGTACGCCACGCGCCTGAAATTATTAGATAGCTGGGCAAAAACACGCTTTGAATCTATTCCCAAATCGCATCGTAAAGTGCTTACCAGCCACGATGCATTCGGTTATTTTGGCCAGCAATATGGTGTGACTTTCCTGGCGCCCGTGGGCTTCTCGACCGAAGCTGAAGCGAATGCCAGTGATGTTGCAGGGCTCATTAAACTGCTCAAAAGTCAGCACATCAAAACTTACTTTATTGAGAATCAGACAGACCCTCGTCTGGTAAAACAAATCGCAGCAGCAAGTGGCGCACAACCGGGTGGAGAGTTGTACCCTGAGGCACTTTCCGACGTGAGCGGCCCCGCGAGCACTTACGAGATGGCTTTCAAGCATAACGTGGAAGCTATTGCCAACAGCATGAAATGATATCGCCGGCCAGCATTCGCTGGCCGTTTTATTCTCTGGAACCGCCTCGCGTTATTTAATGTAATCCTCTGAAAGTGTCGTTAAGTGCTATCGTGTCACCCTGCGATATGTCTACAATCGGAGCCAATATGACAGAGAAAACATTGCGTCAATTAAGTCACCAGTTGGGCGAGGCGCTTGGGCAACTTGGAGCCACCGTCACGACGGTGGAATCTTGCACCGGCGGCTGGATTGCGAAGGTGATTACTGATGTTTCAGGTAGCTCCGCCTGGTTTGAACGCGGCTTTGTTACCTACAGTAATGAGGCTAAGCACCAAATGATTGGTGTTGATAATGGCACGCTAGAAACCCACGGCGCGGTGAGCGAAGCTGTGGTGCGTGAAATGGCGCAGGGGGCGTTATTTGCGGCTTCTGCAGATTACGCGATTGCCGTCAGTGGTATCGCGGGGCCAAATGGTGGCAGCGAAGAAAAACCTGTTGGCACCGTGTGGTTTGGTTTCAGTTCAAAGCTTGATGGCACTGTCGCTCGCCATCAACTTTTTGACGGTGACCGTGATGCCGTTCGCCGTCAGGCCACTGAATATGCACTGCAAACCCTGTGGGAAGAATTTCTCAAAAATAAGCTTGATACTGTATGACCATACAGTATAATTGGCACAACAAAACAGCATAGTAAGCAGCGTGGCGCACTCGTGTATCACCCTGCATGACAGGAGTAAAAATGGCTATCGACGAAAACAAACAGAAGGCGTTAGCGGCAGCACTTGGCCAAATTGAAAAACAATTCGGTAAAGGCTCCATCATGCGTCTGGGTGAAGACCGTACCATGGATGTGGAAACGATCTCTACCGGTTCACTTTCACTGGATATTGCTCTGGGAGCCGGCGGCTTGCCAATGGGGCGTATCGTTGAAATCTACGGACCAGAATCCTCTGGTAAAACGACGCTGACTTTGCAAGTTATCGCCGCCGCTCAACGTGAAGGTAAAACATGTGCTTTTATCGATGCCGAGCATGCTCTGGATCCGATTTACGCTAAAAAATTGGGCGTCGATATCGACAACCTGCTGTGTTCCCAGCCTGATACTGGCGAGCAAGCTCTGGAAATCTGTGATGCGCTGGCACGTTCTGGTGCCGTTGACGTTATCGTGGTTGACTCCGTTGCCGCTCTGACACCGAAAGCTGAAATTGAAGGCGAAATTGGTGACTCTCATATGGGCCTTGCGGCACGTATGATGAGCCAGGCAATGCGTAAACTGGCGGGTAACCTCAAGCAGTCGAACACGCTGTTGATCTTCATTAACCAGATTCGTATGAAAATTGGTGTGATGTTCGGTAACCCGGAAACCACTACGGGTGGTAACGCACTGAAGTTCTACGCTTCTGTCCGCCTTGATATCCGCCGTATCGGTGCGGTTAAAGATGGCGACAACGTGGTGGGTAGTGAAACCCGCGTTAAAGTGGTCAAAAACAAAATTGCTGCACCGTTTAAACAAGCTGAATTCCAGATTATGTACGGCGAAGGTATCAACTTCTACGGTGAGCTGGTTGATTTGGGCGTGAAACACAAGCTGATTGAAAAAGCGGGCGCCTGGTACAGTTACAACGGTGAGAAGATTGGCCAGGGCAAATCCAATGCCAGTAACTTCCTGAAAGAGAACAAGCCGATGTCCGTGGAAATCGAGAAGAAACTCCGCGAGATGCTGCTGAACAATCAGGACGGTACGCCAGATTTCGTCGTTGACGACCACGACAAAGACGTCGCAGAAACCAACGAAGACTTCTAAATCCCAACAAGGGCTGCCACGGCAGCCCTTGTTTGTTTCAGCTTTTAATGTATTTCGCTCTTAAAATAGATTACCTGCTATACCCATTAGCATTCGAGTTGCAGGTAAGTCCCCTGGAGATTGCTTTTGTCAGTGACTGGGGTGAGCGACTGCAGCCACCACCCCTGCAGCTTGAAGGATGATGGGTATATGTTTGATTCGACTCCCCGCCGTAACACTTACTCCCGCTTGTTAGACAAAGCCACGCGTATCCTCGCGATGCGTGATCACAGCGAACAAGAACTCCGCCGTAAACTGTCTGCCCAACCCACTTTCCCAGGAAAGCCGAAATCTGAGGAAGATCCTTTCACGCCAGAAGATATCGAAAAAGTCATTGCCTGGTGTTATGAACACCACTGGCTGGACGATGCGCAGTTTGCGTCACGCTTCATTGCTAGCCGTGCCCGTAAAGGATATGGCCCACAGCGTATCCGCCAGGAATTACAGAGCAAAGGCATTGCCCGCGATACGAGTGAAACCGCAATGTTTAATTGTGAAATAGACTGGCAAGAGATGGCTCGAGAAATCGCCGAGCGAAAATTTGGTGAGCAACTTCCTACAGAATGGAAGGAACGAGCTAAAGTGCAGCGTTTCCTGCTGTACCGTGGGTTCTTTATGGAAGATATCCAGAGCGTTTATACCCGTCATACTTGAAGCGGCATCTGCGTTGGCTGCACTCACTTACCCCAGTCACTTAAGCTCCTGGGTATTAATGAGTTTGCCACGTGACTCGTCCTGCGGCCTCGCCCGTTGGGGCCAGAGCAAGCGCTGTTCTAAAACACCTTTGACGTTTTAGTGATGCAACTCCGATTATTTTGGGTATATACGGAGCAACCCCTGAAATTTTACCGATTAGGCACAAGAGAAATTTTACTTCCCTGATAAGAAAACTTATCTTATTCCCACTTTTTCCAGGTAAACAGGTCAAGGCCAAAGCATTAAAATTGGCTATGTCAGGTTTGCAACTCCTCGTTAGCTTGATTTCAGGATAATTATGAGCAAGAGCACCGCTGAGATCCGTCAGGCGTTTCTCGATTTTTTCCATAGTAAAGGTCACCAGGTTGTAGCGAGTAGCTCCCTGGTTCCGAATAACGATCCTACTTTGCTGTTTACCAATGCCGGGATGAACCAATTCAAGGATGTATTCCTTGGTCTCGACAAGCGTAACTATTCCCGTGCAACAACGTCTCAACGTTGTGTTCGCGCCGGTGGTAAACACAACGATCTGGAGAACGTCGGTTACACTGCACGTCACCACACTTTCTTTGAAATGCTGGGTAACTTCAGCTTCGGTGACTATTTCAAACACGATGCCATCAACTTCGCATGGGAATTATTGACCGGCGAACAGTGGTTTAACCTGCCAAAAGATCGTTTGTGGGTCACGGTTTACGAGACTGACGACGAAGCGTTTGAAATCTGGGAAAAAGAAGTTGGTGTCCCGCGCGAACGTATTATTCGCATCGGTGATAACAAAGGTGCAGCTTACGCATCTGATAACTTCTGGCAGATGGGTGACACTGGCCCATGCGGCCCATGCACCGAAATCTTCTTCGACCATGGCGACCATATTTGGGGCGGACCTCCGGGTAGCGCTGAAGAAGATGGCGACCGTTATATCGAAATCTGGAACATCGTATTCATGCAGTTCAACCGTCAGCAAGATGGCACCATGTTGCCATTGCCTAAGCCGTCTGTTGATACTGGTATGGGTCTGGAGCGCATTGCAGCTGTTCTGCAGCACGTTAACTCCAACTACGAAATCGATCTGTTCAGCCAACTGATTAAGTCTGTTGCCAAAGTCACTGGCGCAACCGATCTGACCAGCAAATCGCTGCGTGTAATCGCTGACCATATTCGTTCTTGCGCATTCCTGGTTGCTGATGGTGTTACACCGTCCAATGAAGGTCGTGGCTACGTGCTGCGCCGTATCATTCGTCGTGCGATTCGCCACGGCAATATGCTGGGTGCTAAAGAAACCTTCTTCTACAAACTGGTTGGCCCATTGGTTGAAGTGATGGGCGCGGCGGGTGAAGAACTGCAACGCCAGCAAGCGTTGGTTGAGCAAGTTCTGAAAACGGAAGAAGAACAGTTTGCTCGTACACTTGAGCGTGGTTTAGCGCTGTTGGATGAAGAACTTGCGAAACTGAAGGGCGATACGCTGGACGGCGAAACGGCTTTCCGTCTGTACGACACTTACGGTTTCCCGGTGGATCTGACTGCTGATGTTTGCCGCGAGCGTAACCTGAAAGTAGACGAGTCTGGTTTTGAAGCTGCGATGGAAGAACAACGCCGTCGTGCACGCGAGTCCAGCGGTTTTGGCGCTGACTACAACAGCATGATCCGCGTAGATTCAGCTACCGCTTTCAAAGGTTATGATCACACTGATTTGAACGCTAAAGTCACCGCACTGTTTGTTGATGGTAAAGCCGTTGAACAAGTGACTGCGGGCCAGGACGCTGTTGTGGTGCTCAATGAAACACCATTCTATGCAGAATCTGGTGGCCAGGTTGGTGACAAAGGCGCAATCAAAGGCAACGGTGTGGACTTTGCCGTAAGCGATACGCAGAAGTATGGCCAGGCAATCGGTCATCTGGGCAAAGTCGTCTCGGGTGTAGTGAAAGTGGGCGACAGCGTAAAAGCTGAAGTTGATGAAGCGCGTCGTTCACGTATTCGTCTGAACCACTCCGCAACTCACTTGCTGCACGCCGCACTGCGCCAGGTTCTGGGCACGCATGTTGCGCAGAAAGGTTCACTGGTTAACGACAAAGGCCTGCGTTTCGACTTCTCGCATTTTGAAGGCATGAAACCGACTGAAATTCGCGCAGTTGAAGATATCGTCAACGCCCAGATTCGCCGCAACTTGCCTATCGAAACCAATGTAATGGATTTGGAATCGGCTAAAGCTAAAGGCGCAATGGCGCTGTTTGGTGAGAAATATGATGACCACGTGCGTGTTCTGAGCATGGGTGATTTCTCTACCGAATTGTGTGGTGGTATTCACGCAAGCCGCACTGGCGATATCGGCCTGTTCCGTATCGTTGCAGAATCCGGTACAGCTGCGGGTGTGCGTCGTATTGAAGCCGTTACTGGTGAAGGTGCGCTAGCAAATCTGCATGCTCAGAGTGAACAGCTTCAGGATATTGCTCAACTGCTCAAAGGCGACAGCCAGAATCTGAATGAGAAAGTGCGTTCGGTTCTGGAACGTACTCGTCAGCTTGAAAAAGAGTTGCAGCAGTTGAAAGAACAGCAGGCAGTGCAGGAGAGTGCAAACCTTTCCAGCAAAGCTGTCGATGTGAAGGGCGTTAAACTCCTCGTGAGTGAACTCGCCAACGTTGAACCGAAGATGCTGCGTACTATGGTCGATGACCTGAAAAATCAGCTCGGTTCGGCAATTATCGTTCTGGCGACTGTATCAGAAGGTAAGGTTTCTCTGATTGCAGGTGTCTCTAAAGATGTGACCGACCGCGTGAAGGCGGGAGAACTGATTGGTGTTATCGCTCAGCAAGTCGGTGGCAAAGGAGGCGGTCGTCCAGATATGGCCCAGGCGGGTGGTACGGATGCTGCAGCATTGCCGGGCGCACTGGCCGGTATTGAAGCTTGGGTTTCGGCTAAGCTCTAAGTAAAAAAATAAAGTGCAGATAGACGCTATTTCTCATTCAGGGTATAGCGTCTTCTTAAATTTGCACACACTCAATAATGATAAAGTCAGGTTAAAGTTGCGTATATCGGCTAGACTTATTCATAACAGAATGTAATGTTGTGGTTAGTGACACTTTATGTGTTTGTAGCTACTTACTTTTTGTCGTATATGATGGAGAACGCCGGGATACAGAGAGACCCGACTCTTTTAATCTTTCAAGGAGCAAAGAATGCTGATTCTAACTCGTCGAGTTGGTGAGACCCTCATGATTGGGGATGAGGTGACCGTGACAGTACTTGGGGTAAAAGGTAACCAAGTTCGTATTGGTGTTAACGCCCCGAAGGAAGTTTCTGTACACCGTGAAGAGATCTACCAACGTATCCAGGCTGAAAAATCGCAACAAACGAGTTACTAAAGTTACTGCGTCTCGCTATCTACTAGCGAGACGCTTCCTTTAGCGCACCATTTTCTTCGCTTTACCTCGCAATACCTCCCTTATCTTCTGTCAAAACCGTAATTGCTTATTCAGCTGTAATGCTTACTTATCCGTATAACCCCTATCTTGTCTGTTGATAAAACACTCTTTTTGCGGTCAATTTGCCCTAATTGTGCGTGAAGTGTGCAATTGAAAATTAGTTGGGAAAAATTGTTTGACTTATAAGTGCCAGAAAGTAATATGTGCGCCACGCAGCGACGAGAAGCTCTAACGAGTAACTTGAAGCACTCGAAAGAGGCGTGTGGTGAGGTGGCCGAGAGGCTGAAGGCGCTCCCCTGCTAAGGGAGTATGCGGTCAAAAGCTGCATCCGGGGTTCGAATCCCCGCCTCACCGCCATTTTGCATCCGTAGCTCAGCTGGATAGAGTACTCGGCTACGAACCGAGCGGTCGGAGGTTCGAATCCTCCCGGATGCACCATCTTCTTTAATGTTGCGGTCAAGTTGAGCGACATTAAATCAGTAGTAAAAGCAGTACACCCGATGCATCCGTAGCTCAGCTGGATAGAGTACTCGGCTACGAACCGAGCGGTCGGAGGTTCGAATCCTCCCGGATGCACCATATTTTCTCTGATTATCTTAACGATATTCACGAGAACCGCAGTAAAGCAATATCCCGATGCATCCGTAGCTCAGCTGGATAGAGTACTCGGCTACGAACCGAGCGGTCGGAGGTTCGAATCCTCCCGGATGCACCATATTTTCTCTGATTGTCTTAACGATATTCACGAGAACCGCAGTAAAGCAATATCCCGATGCATCCGTAGCTCAGCTGGATAGAGTACTCGGCTACGAACCGAGCGGTCGGAGGTTCGAATCCTCCCGGATGCACCATCTTCTTCCCCAATGCATCTTCCCTAAAGCAACACTTAAACTCTCCTGTAACACCCTACATACCAATAAATCACCTTCTTAACTATCTCGATTACAATAAGCGACAATATTATTGGTTTACGATAAAGTAACCCCTCAATAATGAGCGATGTGAGGGATGAGATGTACGAACGTTACGACGGTCTGATTTTCGATATGGACGGAACCATCCTCGATACCGAACCAACACATCGTAAGGCGTGGCGTGAGACGCTGGCGGGTTATGGCATGCAGTTCGACGAAAATGCAATGGTTGCGTTGAATGGCTCCCCAACCTGGCGGATTGCGCAGGCGATTATCGAACTCAATCATGCAGACCTGGACCCTCACCATCTGGCGAAGGAAAAGACGCTGGCCGTAAGGGCTATGCTTCTTGATACTGTGCGTCCGCTTCCTCTCATTGACGTCGTTAAGTCCTGGCATGGGCGTCGTCCTATGGCTGTAGGTACCGGCAGTGAAAGCGATATCGCCGAAGCGCTGCTGAACCACCTGGGCTTGCGCCAGTATTTTTCAGCCGTTGTCGCGGCTGATCATGTTAAAAACCACAAACCTGCTCCCGACACATTTTTGCTGTGCGCCGAATTAATGGGCGTGGCAGCGAATAAATGTGTGGTGTTTGAAGATGCAGATTTTGGCCTGGAAGCTGCTCGCGCAGCTGGAATGGATGGTGTGGATGTGCGTTTGCTGTGAGTGAAGCGCTATCATTTTTATCACTGTTTACCAGTAGTTTTCTTAGCGCAACATTGCTCCCGGAAGTTCAGAAGCAGTGCTGGTCGCGCTATTAGTCGCAGGCTCTGGGCCTACCTGGTTACTCATTTTAATAGCAACAATGGGTAATAGCCTTGGTGGCTTAACTAACGTTATTCTGGGACGTTTTTTTCCACT
Source organism: Buttiauxella selenatireducens (assembly GCF_031432975.1). Classification (GTDB taxonomy): domain Bacteria; phylum Pseudomonadota; class Gammaproteobacteria; order Enterobacterales; family Enterobacteriaceae; genus Buttiauxella; species Buttiauxella selenatireducens. The sequence goes on from NZ_CP133838.1 coordinate 1,011,610, forward strand.
GCGAGAACACTCGCGTTGGCAAGGAAAAGCAACTGCCTGGCTGGTTCGTTTCGGCCCGGCAACATTATTACTCAGTTGGATGCCTTTAATTGGCGATCTGCTGTGCCTGTTAGCCGGCTTATTACGCATGAGCTGGGGACCGGTAATCTTTTTTTTATGCCTTGGTAAAGCGCTACGCTATATCGTTGTCGCGGCTGCAACGGTACAAGGCATGGCGTGGTGGCACTAATTGAGTAGAGTGATAATCATCACCTCTACCTAAAACAATTATGCTTAATAAAAATGAATTCGACAGGCGGGAGGTCAATTTGATCCCGAACGTATCTCAGGCGCTAGCCTGGTTGGAACAGCATCCTCAGGCAGTAAAAGGTATTCGTCGTGGTCTTGAGCGTGAAACGCTAAGAGTCACGCCAGATGGTCAGTTGGCGACAACAGGTCATCCGGAATGCCTTGGTTCAGCGCTGACACACAAATGGATAACAACTGATTTCGCTGAAGCGTTGCTTGAGTTTATCACTCCGGTTAATGGCGACATTGACCACATGCTGACATTCATGCGCGATATCCATCGCCATGTTGCCCGTAATTTGGGTGAAGAGCGCATGTGGCCTCTAAGCATGCCGTGTTATATCGACGATGGTCAGAATATTGAGTTGGCGCAGTACGGTTCATCCAACAACGGGCGTTTTAAAACGCTATACCGTGAAGGATTGAAAAATCGCTACGGCGCGTTGATGCAAACCATTTCTGGCGTGCACTACAACTTTTCGCTGCCGCTGGAGTTTTGGCAGGCGCGTCTGGGTGTAGAAGATGCACTGAGCGGTAAAGAAGCGATTTCTGCGGGTTACTTCCGTCTTATTCGTAACTATTACCGATTTGGCTGGGTTATCCCTTATTTGTTCGGTGCCTCGCCGGCTATCTGCTCCTCTTTCCTGCAAGGGAAAGAAAGCTCGCTGCCGTTCGAAAAAACCGAATGCGGTATGAATTACCTGCCATACGCAACTTCATTGCGTCTGAGTGACTTGGGTTACACCAATAAATCCCAGAGCAATCTTGGCATTACGTTTAACGATCTGGAAACTTATGTCGCCGGATTAAAACGTGCCATTAAAACGCCATCGGAAGAGTATGCGAAGATGGGTGTTGAGAAAGACGGTAAGCGTCTGCAAATCAACACCAACGTGCTGCAAATTGAAAATGAACTCTACGCCCCGATTCGCCCTAAACGCGTCACAGCGGAAGGGGAGTCGCCTTCTGATGCCCTGATGCGCGGTGGGATTGAATATATCGAAGTGCGTTCACTCGATATCAATCCGTTCTCACCGGTCGGTGTTGATGAGCAGCAAGTCCGTTTCCTCGACCTGTTCATGATTTGGTGCGTGCTTGCTGACGCTCCTGAAATGAGCAGTGATGAATTGCTTTGCACCCGCAAAAACTGGAATCGTGTGATTCTGGAAGGGCGTAAGCCTGGCCTGACGCTGGGTATGGGTTGTGAAACGGCGCAGTACCCGCTGGCAAAAGTGGGGAAAGATTTGTTCACTGATTTGCGTCGTGTTGCTGAAACGCTGGATGGCATTGCAGGGAATACTGATTATCAGGATGTGTGTGACCAATTGGTCGCCAGTTTCGACAATCCGGAATTAACGTACTCAGCGCGAATTCTTCGGTCTATGATTGATAATGGCATTGGCGGTACAGGGCTTGCGTTAGCAGAGAAGTATCGTCAGATGCTGATACAAGAGCCGTTAGAGATTTTGACCGAAGATGACTTGCAGAAGGAGCATGATGCTTCGTGGCAAAGTCAGCGGGAAATCGAAGCTAAAGACACTGAGCCGTTCGATGCTTGGCTCGCAAGCCACTCTTAGCACAAAAGAAAAAGGCCACAATCAATGTGGCCAAAATATACATCTCTGAATCAGGGATGATGATAATAAATGCGCGTCTTTCATATACTCAGAGTCGCCCAGGAAAGAATGGTTCATTTTATTTTTAAAAAAATCACTTATCGGAGGTGATCAGATGCCGTTGTTGGATAGCTTTACCGTTGACCATACCCGCATGGGCGCGCCAGCAGTGCGTGTGGCCAAAACAATGCATACGCCCCATGGCGATACTATCACTGTATTTGATCTGCGCTTTTGCATCCCGAACAAGGAAGTGATGCCAGAAAAAGGGATTCATACCCTTGAACACCTGTTTGCTGGTTTTATGCGCGATCACCTGAATGGGAATGGCGTAGAGATAATTGATATTTCACCGATGGGTTGTCGCACAGGTTTCTACATGAGCCTGATTGGCGTGCCAGAAGAGTCTCGTGTTGCTGATGCATGGAAAGCGGCGATGGAAGATGTGTTGAAGGTGAAAGAGCAAAACCAGATCCCAGAGTTGAACGTTTACCAATGTGGGACTTACCACATGCACTCGCTGCAAGAAGCGCAGGATATCGCGCGCCACATCCTTGAGCATGGTGTTAGCGTTAACAGCAATGAAGAATTGGCGCTGCCGAAAGAGAAGCTTCAGGAACTGCACATCTAGCTGTGACTATTCCGTGATTGATTTGGAGGGCCAATTTTGATTGGCCCTTTTTATTTGATCGGATAGCTGACGGGAAACGCTAAGCAAAAGGGGCCAATTGGCCCCTTTTGTATTACACACTTAGTGCGCTCCACCGCCGCCGCCACCGGCACCAAACGGTGGTTTGGCAAACCAAACCAGCCCCAGAAGCAGAATAAATATTCCCGCTGAAATCCAGAAAATCTCATTAGCTGAAATAATCAGCCCTTGATTGGTAATCTGCTGCGCAATATAGCCAGAGGCTTGCTGCGGCGACATGCCCAGATTTTCCAGCTGCGAATACATCTGTTGTGCGTTCGGGTTAAATGGCGAAACGGACTCCGTTAACTGCGCATGGTGCATTGCTTCGCGGTTAGTCCAAAGCGTCGTGGTGATTGACGTCCCAATCGAACCTGCAAGGGTTCGAGTGAAGTTCGACAAACTCGACGCGGCCGCCATACGTTCAGGTGGAAGCCCGGAAAGCGTAATGGTCGTCAGTGGCATAAAGAAGCATGCCACGGCGAAGCCCTGAATAAACTGTGGCCAGGCCGATGCGCCAAAATCCATTCCCGGTTCGAAGGTATATGCGCGCCAGTAGAAACACACCGCATACATAATAAAGCTGAACGTCACTAACCGTCGCATATCGAGCTTATGAGCAAAGCGCCCGATTATTGGCGATAACAAGACAGGAATAACCCCAACCGGTGCCGATGCCAGACCCGCCCAGGTTGCTGTATAGCCATATACCTCCTGCAATAGCTGCGGCAGCAAAACAATTGCGCCGAAGTAGAGCATGTAGGCGAGACTGATACACAGACAGCCGATGGTAAAGTTTCGCGACTTAAACAACGACAGATCAACGATGGGGTTATCGTCGGTTAGCTCCCACACAATCAAGAAGCTAATCGCCACCACCGCGACGATGGTCAAAACGATGACTTCCGTTGAGTTAAACCAATCCAGCTCTTTACCGCGGTCGAGCATGATCTGCAGGCTACCAATCCCAACAACCAGCAAGGCAAGGCCGATGGCGTCGATACGGCGGTTCTCGGTCTTAGTCTCACGGCCACGCAGCGTTTGCAGTGTCAGCAACACCACCACGGCACCGATTGGCACGTTGATAAAGAAGATCCAGCCCCAGTGATAGTTATCACTGATATAGCCGCCGAGAATAGGCCCACAGATTGGCGCCACAATAACTGTCATAGACCACAGCGCCAGCGCAATACTTCGCTTCGCAGGGGGATAGTTATTGAGCAGTAGACTCTGCGAGAGTGGTATCAGCGGCCCGGCAACGATCCCCTGGATTACGCGGAAGAAAATCAGCATCTCCAGACTTTTAGAGACGCCGCAAGCCCATGAAGCCAGCACGAACAAAATCGTCGACCACATGAACAACTTCACTTCACCAAGGCGTTTTGCCAGCCACCCGGTGATTGGAATTGAGATGGCATTTGCCACCCCAAACGACGTAATCACCCATGTCCCCTGGCTCAGCGATGAGCCAAGGTTCCCTGCGATCGTCGGTATTGCCACGTTGGCGATGGTGGAGTCCAGCACCTGCATAAAGGTCGCCAATGACAAGGCGATGGTCATGATGACCAGTGGCGCACCTTCCAGCGGCGTCAGCGGTTTTTGCTGTTTCATACAAGCTCCGCTTTGTTAACCCGCATTGGCCTGGATGATGTTATTGATAAGCGCGTTGACGGGCGCAAGATTCAGCTCGCGCGCGTTGCTTTCATACACTGGAGAGCTACGCGTTTCATTTGCCAACATACTGCCATCACGGTTACTGGTATCTACCGTCACTAACGTGGACAGCCCAATACGCAGCGGATGCTGTTCAAGCTGCTTGGCATCCAGTTCAATACGCACCGGCAAGCGCTGAACAACTTTGATCCAGTTACCCGTCGCGTTTTGTGCAGGCAGCAGTGAGAATGCGCTCCCCGTGCCCATATCGAGGCCCACAACTTTACCGGTGTATTCGACTTTGTCGCCGTAGATATCACTGACGACCGTCGCCGGTTGGCCAATACGCATATGCGCAAGCTGCGTCTCTTTGAAGTTCGCATCAACCCACAAGCCATTTGCAGGCACAATCGCCATCAGTGGTGTTGTTGGGCTAATCTGCGCACCCACTTGCACCACACGGCGTGAAACATAACCGGTCATTGGGCTGACAATCTTAGTCCGTTGCAGTGCCATCCAGGCGTTACGCAACTCGGCAGCCGCTTGTTTAACACTTGGCTGATCTTCGAGTTTTGTTCCGAGGATCATTGCCTGATTGGCATTAAATTGTTGAATGGCAACATCCAGTTGCGCTTGAGCCGATGCGACGGCATCTCGGGCGTGTTGCAATTCTTCGCGGCCAATCAGGTTAGCATTACCCAACGGCACACGGCGATTAAGGTCACTTTGAGCCTGAGCAAGAGAGGTCTTTTGCAGCTCAATATTGGCCTGATATTGCTTACTGTTAATCATTAACTGACGAGTCTGGCGTACGCTTGAAGCCAGCACCGTTTGTGCTTGTTCAAAAGCTTGCTCAGCGTCAGCCTGGTCCAGAGTGACCAAAACATCGCCTTGTTTAACGAAGTCGGTATTATCTGCCCAAACTTTGGTTACGCTTCCGGAAACCTGGGCCATTATCTGCACCTGATTACCGGCCACATACGCATCATCCGTATTTTCGTAGTGACGTAACACTAGAAACCAATAAATCCCATATGCCACAGCAATAATTACAAACAACAAGGTCAATATAAGCAAGGCACCTTTACGTTTGCCTTTTTTATTGCCCGGTTGTTGCGGGGTTTGAGTCTCCGCATGTGCGCTCATGCTTATCTCCACACTTTTTTATTATAGTGATCGGCTGAGCCGACCTGTTAGACCTAACAGGCCAGCAAGGTGAGTTGCTGGCCTGTCAGTATTTTTTCTTTGGGGCACTACGATAGAACGCGTTGACAGCTCTTAGCGCACGGCTTCAAGTACAGTCTGGTTTTCATCCATTTCATCAAGGCGGGTGAGCAGTTTGCGGGTAATGTCTTCCAGTTGCTCTTTTTCCGAACCACTCAGCGAGGACCACAGTTCATGCAAGCAGTGGTGCTGCGGTGGTAATACCTGACGCAAGAATTCATGACCTTTTTCGGTCAAATGCAGATGCAGGCAGCGGCGATCGTTATCGCTTTCACGACGCTCAATCCAGCCACGCTTTTCTAACTCATCGGCAATTCGGGTTGCATTGGTACGAGATGAACCTAACGCACAACTCAACTCTGAAGGCTGGATACTATGATTTTCCTGCGATTCAAGAGTGATCAACGCCATAAATAGCGTCTCGTTAATCCCTTGAGCTTTCAGCATTTTATTGCGGTTTTCCAAAAGCTTGCCTTGCATATGCATGCACAGGCGCGTCAGCAGAATTTCCTGGTATGGGAAATCCTCGTAGCGTTTGGCGCGAAATTTTAGCATTTGTTCAATGGGCGTAAACGAACTATCCATTTTGGCATAACCTCATTAGTTGCGGTCGATATAGTAACGATGGTGACAAATAAAGTAAATGTATTGTTTATACGTTTTTTTATTTGTCAGATTGATATCACCATCATGAGTTTCCAGGTTAATCCATAACCCAGAGCACTTAATAGTGTCGGGATAATGATGCTACGAGTCTTATAAAAGCTCAGCCCGAGAATGATAAAGCCCATCAGCGTTGGGACCAGACGCTGCGCGTCGTGCATGATCTCCGGCACGCTCGAAACCACCAACAACGCGCAGATTGATGCGATTCCGATACTGTCGAACAGCACGCCCGTCGCCCCTCGTTTGGCCGGACGAGTGGTATTTGCCCTGATGCGCAGAGGCAAATATCGAAACAGATAGTTGGCAAGCCCGACCAGCAGACCCAGTAAAAGCACTTGTGTACTCATCCGGGTTCTCCTTGATAAAACGCCTGCACCAATGCTGCCAGGCATCCACAGACAATCCCCGCAAGAATGGCGACAGGAATGGACACCAGCGTAACGCCCAACAGTGCCCCCGCAAGCGATGCGGTAACGGTCCAGGATTGTTTCCGCTGGAACGACGCCAACAGAAAACTCATGAACAGAGCAGGCAACATAAACCCTAACGCCGCTTCAACGGCGGGCAGATTATCCAGCAAGCCATTCCCCGACCATGAACCCAGCGCGGTGCCTAAAACCCATGAGAACCACGAGCTGAAGGCGATACCGATCATCCAGTTTTCGCTCCAGCGGCGGTTATCGCGGACCAGTTTCGCAGTGGCGGCGGCAAAAACCTCATCGGTCAGGCCGAATGCCCAAATCGCAGTTTTGGGTTTACTCAACTGGCGAGTCATTCGTTGATGCAGGGAAGGGCCATATAAGACGTGGCGCACATCCATTGCCATAACCGTAAAGGCGGCAACCCATAAAGAGCTACCAGCCGCCAGCAAAGCTGTAATAACAAACTGGCTGGCACCAGCATAAATAATGCAGGAGAAAAATAGACTTTCGAGCGGGGTAAATCCTAACTTGGTGGCATTAAGTCCGAACGCAAAGGCTACCGGGATATAGCTGATGACAATGGGTATACTGTCTTTAAATCCTTCAGCCAGGGTCGCATTGTTTTGATTATTTTCTAATTGAACTGTTTCAGGACTATCCATATTAAATATTTATATATAACTGACGGTAATGTCACTCGAATGAACCAACAGGGATAACCTTAACAGACTGGTACGACCCTTAATACCCCAAATTATTCTCAGTGACTTTATAGGATTAGTCACATCACGGTTGGCGGTGATAACCACGCCACCACACTACTAAATTTAGTAGGGCTACAATGGCACCTGCTGCGCACACGCCAAACCATCCTGCGTGCTGATATGCGCTGGCTGAAATAACAGAGCCCGCAGCACCCCCAATGAAATAGCTGGTCATATAACCGGCAGTCAGACGATTTCGCGCATCCGGCATCATGCGATAGATAACCGTTTGGTTAGTGATATGCACACCCTGAACTGTTAAATCGAGTACCAGTATCCCAATGATGAGCGCGATAACGGAATACTGCCCCATCGCCGTTGCAATCCACGACAGAAGCAACAGTACCAATCCGATGGTGGTCGTGAGATGGGCTTTACCTTTATCGGCAAATCCGCCTGCGGGACGTGCACCCAATGCTCCTGCTGCACCGGCGAGGCCAAATAAACCAATCACCCCTTCCGAGAAGTTAAACGGTGGTGATGCCAGCAGAAATGCCATCGATGTCCAAAGAATGCTGAAGTTGGCAAAAGTCAGGCAGCCGAGCAGCGCGCGGGTACGCAGCAGCGGATTTTTGATAAACAGGCTGAATACTGAAGAGAGCAATTGCGGATAGTTTAAATGAGTCTCGGACTTCACTTTCGGCAAACCACGCCACAAAGCCAGCGCCATCACTACCATTAACACACTCGCGACCCAATAAACGGTACGCCATCCGCCCAGGCCTGCCAGTAGCCCGGCCACAGTACGTGCCAGCAAAATTCCCAGCAGTAACCCGCTCATAATAGTGCCGACGACTTTGCCTCGTTTTTCTGGCTCAGCAAGCGTTGCGGCTAACGGGACGAGGATTTGTGCCACGACCGAGAACAAACCGGTGAGTGCGGTGCCCAGAATCATCATCCACAGCGTCTGGCTGAGAGCCACAATCACCATGCCGCCGGCAGCCAGCAGCGTCATAAAGACAATGAGTCCGCGGCGTTCAAACATATCACCCAGCGGTACCAGGAACAGCAAACCGACGGCGTAGCCTAACTGCGCGGCGGTAACGATAAATCCGGCCTGGTTAATCGAAAGGGAAAAGGCATGAGCAATGGTGTCGAGCAGGGGTTGTGCGTAGTAGTTGCTAGCAACGGCTAAACCCGTGGCGAGAGACATCAGGACGATCAGCGCGGGGCTCAGTCCTTGAGTGGAATTTTTCATTCTATTTCTTCGGTTTGTGATGATAGAACCGGAATAATAGCGAAAATTAGTGAGGCAAGGGGTCGGATTGTGCGGTTTGTTTTAGTTGGGTGCGCCCTCATCCCGGCCTTCTCCCCCAGGAGAAGGAGAAAACCGACTATATCCTTAAGGAGAAGGAGATAACTGACTATCCCCTCTCTCTAAGGGTGAGGGAGAAAACTGACCATGCCCTCTCCTGGGGGAGAGGGTTAGGGTGAGGGCGCTCTTAACGTATTTACTTCGTAGCTAACGCTTCATTCACCCAGCCGTCAAACTCAGCCTGGTGCGCTTTAATCCAGCCATCAACGTGACCCTGAATATCCGCTTCTGACGCTTTACCATTGTGCATCATCGCATTCTCCGCGTTGATATCCGCCAGTGGCAGTTTCATCAAGCTAAACAGTTTCGCCGCCTGCGGGTTTTTCTCGGCCCAGGCTTTGTTGGCAACGATATGCATGGTGTTCACAGGGAAGCCATAATTGGCACCATTTGGCAGTTTGGTATCCACCTCTTTTTGTTTACCAGGCATAGAAGAGAACGGCACTTGCAGCCACACCACATCTTTACCCGGAACCATCACATCACTCACCCAATAAGGGGTCCAGGTGTAGTACAGGATTGGCTTGCTTTGTTTGTAGCGGGCAATCGTGTCGGCAATCAGTGCTGAATAGTTGCCCTGATTATGTTCCACGGTATTGGTCAGGCCGTAAGCACCAATCTGGTGATTGATAACCGCTTCGCAACCCCAGCCAGGCGTACACCCGGTTAAATCCGCTTTACCGTCGCCGTTGGTATCAAACAGCTTGGCGATCTTCGGATCTTTTAGCTGCGCGATATTGGTAATTTTGTATTGCTCAGCCGTTTTTTTATCAATCAGATAACCCTGCGCGGCACCCTGAACGTAGGTGCCTTCACGGTAGAATTTCTTGTCACCGCCTGCGGCTTCAAACATATCGTCATGCAGCGGCTTCCAGTTGGTGGCGATAAACGTGGTATCGCCTGCGGCCATGGAGGTGTACGCCACGTTGTAATCCACTTCACTAGGTTTGCTAACGGTATAACCCAGTTTCTCCAGGCCACGGCTCACCAGTAAAGTCTGGAATGATTCTTCTGAGATGGTGCTTTGTGCAGGCTGAACCGTAATACCTTTACCCGGCAAATCGGCGGCAAAAGCGCTGGTGGTTACGAGGGTGGCAAGGGCTGTAGCGATAATCGTCGTGTGTCGCATCGTTATTCCTTTTTAATGGTGATGGGGCGTGCGGCGGCACGAATGCCGCCAGCATGCTTATTTGATGAAGGGACGGGTCAAAAGACCAATTGGGCCGGTGTTGTACCAGCGGCGATTGCCACGGCTGCGCGAATCGCGGCCAATGGACTGAGTTAAGCGGTCGAGAATAATCGCCAGGATAACGATCCCGACGCCGCCGACGGTCGCAAGACCCATATCGAGGCGGCCAATACCACGCAGTACCATCTGTCCAAGACCGCCGACGGCAATCATAGACGCGATAACAACCATTGAAAGCGCCAGCATCAACGTCTGGTTTACGCCCGCCATAATGGTTGGCATCGCCAGCGGCAACTGAACTTTAAACAGCATCTGGCGCGGGCTTGCGCCAAACGAACGTGACGCTTCAATCAAATCTTCCGGGACCTGCTTAATCCCCAGAATCGTCAGACGCACAATCGGTGGCAGAGCAAAAATAATCGTCACGACAACACCCGGTACGTTACCGATACCGAACAGCATCACGATCGGCACCAGATAAACAAACGCCGGAGTGGTCTGCATTGCATCTAACAGCGGACGAATGATCTTCGCGGCACGCTCGCTTCTGGCAAGCCATATACCGAGCGGCAAACCAATAATCATGCAAAACAGCAGAGCAGTCAGAACTAACGCCAGCGTCACCATCGCCTGCGACCACGCGCCAATCGCGCCAATGGCAATCAACGAAACTAACGTCGCAATCCCCATTCCCAGGCTGGACATCTGCCATGCAATTAACGCAAACAGGATGATCGCCACAGGCGCAGGCATCCCCAGCAAAAAGTGCTGGAAGCCACTGAGGATGTAGTCCACCGGCACACGAATCCCCTGGAACACCGGGCGGAAGTGAGTCACCACCCAGTCGATACCGTGTGTCACCCAGCTATCGAGTGGGATCAGTGTCTTATGAAACGGATCCAGAATATTGAAATGCTCTGGAGCAGGTGCCGGGGCTGCATTCAGCCAATCTGCACTACTGCTTGCAGCCGGTGTGGACGCAGCCTGGCTACCCCACGCATCGGCGGTTGCTGCGGCTTGATTTGTTGTTGCGTCGGCAGTCGCACTGCCGGTATCCCACGGATTTGATGCACTCATTGACTTACCCCCTCACGATCTAACGCCTGCAGCAGAACCCCTTTCGAGATAATGCCCACGTACTGACTCTCTTCCCCAACAACCGGAACCGCACACGGTGCCTGGCCTACATGGGTGAGAAGATCGCTCAGTGACGTATCAGCGGAAACGGCCGCTGGAGATTCGAGGTAAGCATTGTCCAGACCCTGGCCCGTAGCGAGTGCGGCTTTCAGTGAATCAGTCGAGACAATCCCGAGAAATTTCTGCCCACGTTCAATGACATAACCGAATTCACGGTCTTCATCTTGCAGCAGTTTGAGTGCCGAGCGTGGGCCAAAACCGGCGGTTTTGCGCAGTAGGCCAGCCGGGTTACGACGGGCAATATCTTTCGCGCTAAACACCTGGCTAATATCCACACCGCGGAAGAAGGTGCGCACATAATCATTCGCCGGATTATTTAAAATTTCATCCGGTGTACCGACTTGCACAACTTCACCACCTTGCATAATGGCAATACGGTCGCCAATACGCATTGCTTCATCCAAATCGTGGGAAATAAATACAATGGTACGTTGATGTTTCGCCTGCAATTTAATTAACTCATCCTGCATCTCAGTACGAATTAATGGATCGAGGGCAGAGAAGGCTTCATCCATCAATAATATATCTGGATTAATTGCCAAAGCACGGGCCAAACCAACACGCTGACGCATACCGCCGGAAAGCTCATCGGGATAAGCGTGGGCATAATTTTCAAGCCCAACCTGACGCAATGCATCAAGCGCTTTTTCCTGACGTTCTTTTAATGCAATTCCGGCTAATTCCATACCAAAAGCGGTATTATTTAACACCGTCATATGTGGCATCAGAGCAAAGGACTGGAATACCATGGAGATCTTATTTTTGCGTACTTCACGGAGTTCCGCGTCTGATATTTTGGCGATGTCAACGCCATCAATCAGTACCTGTCCACGGGTTGGTTCAATCAGGCGATTGAGAAGGCGAACCATGGTGGATTTACCAGAACCTGATAACCCCATGATGACAAAAATCTCGCCTTCTTCAATTGCCAGACTGGCGTCTTTCACGCCAAGCGACAGCCCTGTTTTCTCCAGTAATTCAGCTTTTGAAATGCCCTTTTCGATATATTTGAATGCGCGCTGTGGATGCTCACCAAATACCTTATATAAATTCTTCACTTCAAGTTTAATTGCCATGCAATAAAGTTATTCCTGTATTTATATATTTATACACAATTCCTGATGGAAATATTCACTGCATATACCCTAACATACTCAGAATCTGAGACAACCCTCCATTTCCGATATATCCAATATCCGTGACAGCGATGTGGCCGACATTTCCCATGAGTAAAGGGCTGAGAGCAATTCAGAGAAAGATGATATTTTTTGTAACGAGGAGGGTAATTAGCCTGAATGGGGTGATATTCAGGCTAAAATGTAAGGTTTTATTTTGTATTGTTGATAGGAAATATCTCAGTCAAAAATATACAAAATATCTCTGGCATTTTCTCGATTAAAAATCCCAATCTTCGTCAACTGTTTCCACCGCTTTCCCCATCACATAAGACGAACCAGAACCTGAGAAAAAGTCATGGTTTTCGTCAGCGTTTGGCGAAAGTGCTGCGAGTATCGAAGGGTTCACCTCACTCATTTCAGGCGGGAACAGCGCGTTGTAGCCCAGGTTCATCAACGCCTTATTCGCGTTGTAACAAAGAAACGCTTTCACCTCATCCTGCCAGCCAACGCCACCGTACAGCGCATCGGTATATTCCACTTCGTTATCGTAAAGATCCATCAGCAACTCGAAGGCGAAGTTCTGCAACTCGGCCTGGCGTTCCAGACTTTGTTGGGCCAGTGATTTCTGGAACTTATATCCGATGTAATAACCGTGCACCGCCTCGTCACGAATAATCAGGCGGATAAGATCTGCCGTATTAGTCAATTTGCCACGGCTTGACCAATACATCGGTAAATAAAAGCCTGAATAAAATAAAAAGGACTCCAGAAATACGCTGGCAATTTTCTTCTTCAGCGGGTCATCAGCATGATAATGCGCAAGGATAATTTGCGCCTTGCGTTGCAACGGCGCATTTTCCTCACTCCAGTCGTAGGCGGCATCAACATCTTTGGTTTGGCAAAGTGTTGAGAAAATCGAACTGTAGGAGCGGGCATGTACCGCCTCCATAAAGCTCACATTCGACAGCACCGCTTCTTCATGAGGTGTTATCGCATCCGCCATCAACACGGGTGCCCCTACGGTATTCTGGATGGTGTCCAGCAATGTCAGCCCGGTAAACACGCGAATGGTGAGTTGCTGTTCGTCGTGCGTCAGCGACTGCCACGCCGGAATGTCGTTGGACAAGGGCACTTTCTCGGGAAGCCAGAAGTTGCTGGTCAGGCGGTTCCACACTTCGAGGTCTTTCTCATCCTCGATTTTATTCCAGTTGATGGCACTTACGCGGCTTAACTCAGTCATGTTCTCTCCTTATAAAGCGCAGGAAACGCAGCCCTGAACTTCGGTGCCTTCCAGCGCCATCTGGCGCAAGCGAATGTAATAGAGCGTTTTAATGCCTTTCTTCCAGGCGTAAATCTGCGCTTTGTTAATATCGCGAGTCGTTGCGGTATCGCGGAAAAAGAGTGTCAGCGACAGCCCTTGATCGACATGACGTGTGGCTTGCGCGTAAGTGTCGATGATTTTTTCTGGGCCAATGTCGTAGGCGTCCTGGTAAAACTCCAGATTGTCGTTGGTCATAAACGGAGCCGGATAATAAACGCGCCCGGTTTTTCCCTCTTTGCGGATCTCAATGCGCGAGACGATAGGGTGAATACTCGACGTCGCGTGATTGATATAAGAAATCGATCCGGTCGGCGGAATGGCCTGCAAATTTTGGTTATACAGACCGAACTCCATGACATCGTCGCGCAACTGCTGCCACTGCTCGCGTGTTGGAATATCGATACCCGCACTGGCGAATAACTCGCGCACTTTTTGGGTTTTCGGCTGCCAGCTTTCTTGCAGATATTGGCGGAAGTACTCACCGTTCGCGTAACGTGATTGTTCAAAACCGGCAAAGCGCTGTTTGCGTTCCCGCGCCAGCAAATTTGATGCACGTATGGCGTGCCAGGTGACGGTGTAAAAATAGAAATTAGTGAAATCCAGCCCTTCAGCAGAGCCATAAGCAATACCTTCGCGTGCCAGATAACCGTGTAGATTCATCTGCCCGAGGCCAATGGCGTGCGAAGCGGAATTTCCGGCCTCAATAGAAGGCACTGAGCGAATATGGCTCATATCGGAAACCGCCGTCAGCCCACGGATCGCCGTCTCTATGGTCTGGCCAAAATCAGGCGAATCCATGGTGTGGGCGATATTTAGCGAGCCGAGATTACAGGAGATATCTTTGCCAACCTGCGCATAATCGAGGTTTTCGTCATACGTCGAAGCGCTATTCACCTGCAAAATTTCTGAGCACAGATTGCTCATATTAATGCGCCCGGCAATCGGGTTTGCGCGGTTGACCGTATCTTCAAACATGATGTACGGATAACCGGACTCAAACTGGATTTCCGCCAGTGTCTGGAAGAAATCGCGCGCGTTAATAAAGGTCTTACGGATGCGTTCGTCTGCCAACATTTCCTGATACAAATCGCTGACTGCAATATCGCCAAACGGCTTCCCATAAATACGCTCGACATCGTAAGGCGAGAAGAGCGCCATCGGATGATTATCTTTTGCCAGCTGGAAAGTGATATCCGGGATCACCACGCCCAGCGAGAGCGACTTAATGCGGATTTTCTCGTCAGCATTTTCACGCTTGGTATCGAGAAAACGTAAAATATCGGGATGGTGCGCGTGCAGATACACGGCCCCGGCGCCCTGACGCGCACCGAGCTGGTTGGCGTAAGAAAACGCATCTTCCAGCATTTTCATCACCGGGATCACGCCGGATGACTGGTTTTCGATACGTTTAATCGGTGCACCGACTTCTCGCAAATTCGAGAGCAAGAAAGCCACGCCGCCACCGCGTTTCGAGAGCTGAAGTGCCGAGTTCACCGCGCGGCCAATCGATTCCATATTGTCTTCGATTCGCAGCAAGAAGCAGGAAACGAATTCGCCGCGCTGCATCTTTCCGCAGTTCAAAAAAGTCGGCGTTGCAGGCTGGAAACGACCACTGAGCATCTCATCCATCAGGCGATTTGCCAGATTCTCGTCACCTTGTGCAAGGGTAAGCGCCACCATGCAAACTCGGTCCGGGAAGTGTTCCAGATATTCTTTGCCGTCATAAGATTTCAGCGTGTAGCTGGTGTAATACTTCCACGCGCCGAGAAATGTCTGGAACTGGAAACCGCTGTTGTGGGCTTTTTCAAATAGCGCTGTGACAAAACGGCTTTCGTAACGTTGCAGCACGGCGTTGTCGTAATAACCTTCTGCCACCAACCACTCGAGGCGAGCCTGCTGATGGGGAAAGTGGCGCGAACGGGGCAGCACATGCTGTTTATGGAAGTGTTCTATTGCCAGTTTGTCTTTCTCAAACTGGATCCGCCCTTCGGAATCATAGAGATTCAACATGGCGTTGAGCGCGTGAAAATCCGCGCTTTCCGTCGCCATTACGCTGATAGCTTCTGTCGTTGCCAAAATTCTTTGACTCCCTTACGCACGTTTTCGATGTCCTGCTCGGTGCCCAATAGCTCAAAACGATAGAGATACGGCACCTGGCATTTTTGGGCTATCACGTCGCCCGCCCGGCAAAAACCTTCGCCAAAGTTACGATTTCCGCTGGCGATAACGCCCCGCAGTAATGCACGGTTGGTCGCATTATTTAAAAATCGAATCACCTGGGCGGGCACTGAACCTGCAATTCCGCCACCGCCGTAGCTCGGCACTACCAAAATGTAGGGTTCCGTAACGATCAGCCGCTGTCTTAGCTCCAGCGGGATACGCAGCGCGGGCAGTCCCAGGCGCTCAACAAAGCGCAGGGTATTTTCCGAGGTGCTCGAGAAGTAGACGAGATGACTCATGCGCTGACTCGAGCGCGCAGGCGGTTGATCATGTCCGGGCGAAACCCGCTCCAGCTTTCCTGATCGGTAATGACGACCGGCAACTGGCGATAACCTTGAGCGCGCAAATCGTCCGCTGCTTCTGGGGTTAAATCGAGATTAACCAGCTCAAAAGTGAATCCACGACTTTCGATTGCGCGTTTGGTGGCGTGGCATTGGACACAGTCATTTCGAGTGTATATGGTAATGCGCATGATTCTTATTCTCTTTGTGGTTGAGAATATGAATACTAGATGTGGGAATGAAAATTATCAACCATACAAGATATGGTATTTTGGCGAGGGGTGTTTTACTCCTTCTCCTGGGGGAGAAGGTTGGGATGAGGGCTAATTGTAGCGAAACAACCCTCACCCTAACCCTCTCCCAGAGGGAGAGGGAACTGTCGGTTTTCTCCTTCTCCCTCTGGGAGAGGGGGCAACACGACCAAACTACATACGCATACTGATCGCCAGACGATTAAACGCGTTCATCAGGCTGGCGGTAAACGTCAAATCGCTAATTTCCTGGGCGGTAAAGAATTGCAGCAACGGTTGGTACACCGCATCTTCGGCGCCACCTTCGGTAATGAGTGTGACGGCTTCAGCCCAGGCGAGTGCTGCGCGCTCTTTGTCGCTGAAGTGATGACTCACTTTCCAGCCCGCGAGTGCATCCAGTTTGGTCTGGTCAACGCCATCTTTGCGTAAGGCTTTTGAGTGCATTTCCAGGCAATAGGCGCAGCCGTTAATTTGCGAGACACGCAGGAAAACCAGTTCAATCATGGTTGAACCCAGTGAGCTGGATTCCAGGCCTTTCAGCGCCTGAAGCATTGGCTTAAATACTGCTGGGGAAAGGTCAAAGTAGGGCTGGCGTAATTCGATCATGGTGTTGTTCCTCATGTTGGTGTGCGGACAATTTAGCACTATGATGGACTACTAAAGAGAGCCATAAATTAACTTAAAAAGCAGGCCATAATGGCAAAGTCGAATGAACTCGTGGTCAGTGCTCACCACGCTATCCCGCGTTATCAACAAATCGCCAGGCAACTCAAACAGGCAATCAGTGACGGTGAGCTGGTGGCCGGGAGCCGTTTGCCATCAAGCCGCACCATGGCGCTGGAACTCGGTGTGGCACGGGCGACAGTGGAAAACGCCTATGGAGAACTGGTGGCACAAGGCTGGCTGGAAAGACGCGGCCAGGCTGGAACGTTTGTCAGTCCTTCCGTCACATCGGGGGCCAATAACGTGGCGAATGCATTGAGCCAACCACAAGGTGCGCCGCGTCCGTTTCAAATGGGGTTGCCCGCCCTTGATGCTTTTCCGCGAGGGTTGTGGGCGCGAGTTATGGGACGGCGTCTCCGTCTGCAAACCCGCTATGACCTGGTCATGCCCGAAGCTAACGGCGAATCGACACTGCGCCAGGCCATTGCCGACTATTTACGTTTTTCGCGCAGTATTGACTGCCAGCCGGAGCAGATATTTATCACCGCCGGTTTTCAGGCTGCGATGCGGCTGGTGGTGCATACGCTGGCAAAACCAGGGGATGGAATATGGCTGGAAGATCCCGGCTACCGCTATGTGCGTCCGGTTTTCGACGAAGCAGGAATGGCGTTGCATCCCGTCCCCGTCGATGGCGAAGGGATGCAAATTGAATACGGGATAGAGCATTTTCCTGACGCTCGTTTTGCGCTACTTACGCCCGCGCACCAAAGCCCGCTTGGCGTGGCGTTGTCGCTAACACGCCGCCATCAACTACTCGACTGGGCGGCGGCCAACCAAAGCTGGGTGATTGAAGACGATTACGACAGCGAGTTTCGCTACCACGGGAAACCCTTACCCCCGATAAAAAGCCTCGATGGCCCGCAGCGAGTGATCTACGCCGGAACATTCAGCAAATCACTGTTTCCGGCACTGCGCGTCGCCTGGTTGGTGGTGCCGCAACAGCTGGTCGAGGCATTCTCACGGCATACGCATTTCTTACCTTGCACCGCCCCGTTACTGATTCAGCAAACCATTGCCGATTTTCTTCGCGAGGGCCACTTTTGGCGGCATTTGAAAAAAATGCGTTTGTGCTACAGCGAGCGACGCGTATGGCTGGAACAGGCACTGCGAGAGCAAGGGTTCGATGTCGTGCCGCAAGCCGGAGGCATTCAACTGGTGATGCGTGTCCGTGGCGATGAGCGCGAATGGGTGGCTAAAGCTCGCGAAGTGGGGCTGGCGGTGCAGGCATTAAGTGACTGGCGAATGGTGTCAAAAGGGGAAGGGGGGATTTTGATGAGTTTTACTAATCTGACTTCGCCGTCACTTGCGCGACAGGCCGCAAAGCAATTGCGTGAGGCGATCAGCTGAGGACGGAAAATAAAAACCCCGGAAAGGTTTCCGGGGTCAGACGCATATTTATTATCACTACGCTTTTATGACTAACGTCGGGACGCTAGTAAAGCCCCGATGAAGATACCCACGGCGGCGCTAATACCTACGCTCTGCCAGGGTTTGTCGCGCACATAAGTATCAGCGCAACCGATCGCATCACAAGCGGCTTGTTTTACTCGGGTGCGACCCTGAAGGCGAGCACGCGTCTCTTTCAATAGAGATTCCGCTTTTTTGCGGGCGGCTTCCCCTTCTTCTTTAACATCGCTACCGAACGATTTGAGAACCTCTTCCAGGGTGTCAGCCAGTTGGTTCACGTCACGGTTAATATCATCAACACCTTCGTCTACATCATTTCGATTTACGCGGTTAAACATTAGTTTCTCCCTTTTTGCGATGTACTACTCAGTGTAGACCATAATATTGAGTTATGAGGGCGTTCACTCTCTTTCGTGGTCTTTTTGGACTAATCTGAAAGCGTTGCTAATGCTGGATATTGTAAGGTTGCGCTGCAATAAAAGATGATGAGGAAAAAATATGTATCTACGACCCGATGAGGTGGCCCGCGTCCTTGAAAAAGCCGGTTTTACCATGGATGTTGTCACACCCAAAACGTACGGATATCGCCGTGGCGAAAATTACGTGTATGTCAATCGTGAAGCGCGTATGGGACGAACTGCGCTTATCATTCACCCGACGCTAAAAGAACGAAGCCAAACCCTGGCAGAACCAGCGACGGACGTTAAAACTTGCGATCATTACCAACAATTTCCACTCTACCTGGCAGGCGTTACTCATCAGCATTACGGTATTCCGCACGGCTTTAGTTCACGCATTGCGCTGGAGCGTTATTTGTCTGGTTTGTTTGGCGAGCATTAATCGAAACCGGCGTTGTTGCACGTCATGGCGCAACGCTAACCCCCTTGAGCGTGCTCAAACCCCAGCTTTTGCATTCCGGTAACCGCTGATACGGAACAGACGGCGGCAATAATCCAGAAAATAGCCATACGCTGCACCCATAAGCATCGACACAATAATGTTCGAGCTCACCGCAGCCGCTATCTGGTTCCAGTCAGCGCCGACCGACCACAAAATGACAACGTAAACCGGTGACTGGAAAGTCACGTAAGCCAGCACGTCTGCAAGATTTTTTGCCCAGTTAGACTGGCTGTAGCGTTTAGTGAAACGCATAAACGCGTCGCGATAAAAACCGTAGGGCCAGGCAATCAATATATTGACGGGAATGGCAACCAGACGTGAAGAGAGTGACTGCTCAAAGCTCATTCCGGAGAGGAAAATCTCTATCATCATGTTTACAGCCGAGCAATACACCACCATTGCAAAAGTATCCGCAACTGCATGGCGCAAGCGTGACTCAGGAGAAAACATTATTCCGACTCCATATGAAAATTAGAGAGATGCACTACCCGCAAGCGCTAATGGCAGTGCTAACAAATGGTTTAATTTTGTTCAACTAGATTATATCGCTGCTTGTAATTGGACAATTAGTGATAAATTTTTATTTACCGCCATTTTGTCAATAAAATCCGCTAAATGGGACAGAACAGGCAGAGTTTCCTGATTTTGTCGTTTAGCTATTAATTTTCAGTTGTAAATCATATGGTTATATTTTCACCGGCTGCCGCTGTTTTTTGGGCTATCCAGCACCTGATTTTTCGTTATATAATTATTTATATAACGAAAGGGCGGACGGGAGCATTCAAGTGGATAACCATTTTGGTAAGGGATTGATGGCAGGGCTAAAAGCCCGTGAAGCTGACAGTGTCACCAGGGTGACTCGCTTCTGTTCGGACTATAAACGTGGTTTTGTTCTGGGGTTTAGCCATCGCATCTCGGAACAAACCGGTGACCGCCAACGTGCTGCATGGGAAGCAGGCGTTTTGACGCGTCGCTACAACCTCGATAAAGAGTTGGTCGCCGATTTTTTCAAAGAAGTGAATGCTGACACCGCAGTGAAATGTTTTTTTGCCGGATATGAAAGAGGGTACTGATTGAACGTGTCAGTTTCAGGCGGGGAAGAGGTCGCCCGCCTGAAAATCACATCATTAGCAAACGCCAAAATCGTCGTCTTCTTTATACAAAGTCACGTCTTCCGCTTTTAGCGTGACTTTTTCACCGCTCAAAATATTCCGGGGGGTACAGAAAAGTGTATCTCCCTGAACATCCAGCACTTCATATTTCGGGCCACCTTGCTTGGGTTGCACCAAATCGCCAGCTTTGAACATAATTAACCTCGTTTAATCGACACAATGTATACCGTTAACCATAGTCCAAAGCGGCTGGTTTTATACTTGAGAGTTAGCGCTTATTCCACGGCATAATGGCCAGCAAGCGAGCCATGCCGCAAAAACCGCTGATACCTGCAAACAACAAACCTGCCCCCACAAATCCCGACAGTAAAAAGAAACCAGGGTGAATAGCAAAACCGAGTATCACCCCTGCGAGAATCAGTGTCCCTGCGGCTATCTGCACCTGGCGCATTAACGGCAAAGGCTGCGATTTATCCGCGAGTATTTCCTGACCATCTTTCTTCCACGCCGTTAATCCACCTTCAATCAACAAGACTTTGGCTGGAGCCACCGCATCCGCCAGCTTCTGCGCATTTTGAGCGGTGCGCATGCCGGACTGGCAATAAAAAATGACCGTATCGAAGGGATCAAACGGGCCAAGCCTGTCGCCATTTTCGATGGCAGAAAGTGACAGTAAATGTGCCTCGGCAATATTCTCGCGCGCATATTCGTCACGCTCGCGGATATCAATCAACGCAGCGCCTTTGGCGACCAGGACTTTGGCTTCGGCTGGGGAAATAGTCTGAATAGTCATGCGGTTCCTTACAGATATTACTGACGTATTATTCATCGCCCATCCATCAGGACGATTGTTGGTGTCTGGACCAGGCCGCCAGTACCGTACGCTCGGATAGCTCAAGATATTCCATCATGGTGTGGGCGGCTTTTTCATTTTGGTCATCAATCAGCAGCGCCAGGATGTGGGCGTTTTTCTCAATATACGGGGCGTAGAGAATTTCTGGATCGTTAAGATGACCGAATACCAGCCGCAGTTCTGCGGAGATATTGCGGTACAGGCGTGTCAGGCGTTCACTGTCAGCCAGCTCAACAATCGCGGTATGAAACTTCATATTCGCGGTGCCGACATTACGCCAGTTGCTGAGCTTGCGATATTCGCGCGCCTCTTCAACGGCTGCGGCCATTTTTGCTACCGCCGGATGTAACGGGTAGGCATGCGTCAGCGCATCACACTCAATCAGACGCCGAATGCGGTAAATATCTAAAATCGCTGCCATATCTGGCACTGCCACGTAAACCCCACGGTTCGGTTCATAGCGCAGCAACCCTTCCTGGGTCAGCATGCGAAACACTTCACGTAGCGTATTGCGCGAAATATCCAGCTGTTCGCTGAGCGCCGTTTCAGACAGGCGTGCGCCAGGGGCGAGCTCGCCGACGATAATTTTCTGGCGGATGGTTTCAGCGATTTTCTCGCCCAGCATTTGAGCGGACACATCTTTCTTCATGGGGTTCTGCGCGGTGGCCTCGTGAGCGGCAATCTTCACATATTAGCCTGGTAGCGGCAAGGCATTGAGATGATGGGATTATTTCAATTTCATGCACTATAAATGCGCATGAATGCATTTTTATGCACATTAGTGGTGCAAATCTTCATTTCCGGAAAGATAGCGAGCGGCAAAAAGTGATCTGTGTTGGCTTTTTATCATCGAGTTTTCGATTCTGTTTGTCTAATTAATCAACACTCACTAGGTTATTGTTCAACAATAATTTAATGTTTGATTAACAATTACCGATTTTACCTCAACGATGGTCCGCTTATTGCTTAACAGACAACGTCATAATTCTAATAACGGAGTGAGTCAGATGGCAGCGCAAGAAATCGAAAACAAATCCTTTGTCCAGAAGCGACGTTCGTCGCTGCTTGCGGCGATTTTCCTGATGGCGACCTCGGCTATTGGTCCGGGCTTCATCACCCAGACGGCCACCTTCACCGCCACCATGGGCGCGGCATTCGCCTTTGGTATTCTGGCCTCGATAATCATCGACTTTGTGGTGCAACAGAATATCTGGCGCGTGGTGACTGTGACGCGGATGCGCGCTTCTGATGTCGCTAACGAAGCGCTGCCGGGCAGTGGTTATCTGTTGGCGGTACTGGTGATTTTCGGTGGGCTGGTGTTTAACGTCGGCAACATTGCCGGGGCCGGTCTTGGCTTAAATGCCATGTTAGGGATTTCGCCAAAATGGGGCGGATTACTCAGCGCGATGCTTGCGATTTACATCTTCTCATCGCGTCGCGCCAGTACGGCTATCGACCGTCTGATTATTATCCTGGGTTTGGTGATGATCGGTCTGACGTTATATGTGGCGATAGTTTCGTCCCCACCGGTGGGCGAAGCGCTGCGCCAGAGCGTGTTCCCGGACACCATGAACTTTGCCATGATCACCACCATCGTAGGGGGCACGGTCGGGGGTTACATCTCCTATGCCGGTGCGCATCGCCTGTTGGATAAAGGCATGACGGGCGTTGAGAACATCGATGCGGTGTCGTCGGCAGCCACCAAAGGCATATTAGTGGTGGGATTGATGCGTTACGTGCTGTTCCTGGCGGTGCTGGGTGTTGTGGCAAGCGGCGTGACGTTAGACATTTCCAGCCAGGTTGCGAACCCGGCCTCACAAGCCTTCCAGCATGCAGTTGGCAGCTTTGGTGTGCGGATCTTTGGCTTTATCTTCTGGGCTGCGGCTCTCACCAGTGTCATTGGCGCAGCCTATACCTCGGTCAGCTTCATGACGGTATTTAATAAGAAGATGACTGAACGCCAGCGTAATATCGCGACCATCCTGTTTATTGCCGTATCGCTGGTGGTTTACCTGTTGCTGGGAACGGCACCGGCTGCATTGCTGGTCTTTGCGGGTGGATTCAACGGCCTGATCCTGCCAATCGGCCTGACCATTTTTGTCTACGTTGGCTGGAAACGCGCTGATTTGATGTCGGGTTATGTTTACCCGCGCTGGCTGCTGTGGACGGGCGTTGTGACCTGCGCACTGACCTGGTACATGGGCGCGATTTCCGTTGGCGCTATTTTTGACTTCCTGAAAGTTGTCTGAGGAAAAGCAGATGTTAAAAACGATTGATCTCAATAGCGATTTGGGAGAGAGCTTCGGGCAATGGAGCATGGGCGACGACGCCGCCATCCTTAAACTGGTGAGCAGCGCCAACGTAGCGTGCGGTTTTCACGCCGGGTCGCCCGCAGGCATGCTTGAAACCCTGAAAGCCGCCAAAGCTCAGGGCGTCACGGTTGGGGCGCACGTCGCCTATCCAGACCTTGTGGGATTTGGCCGTCGTAATATGGACATCGCAAGCGATGAGCTTACCGCCGACGTGATTTACCAGATTGGCGCGTTGCAAGGGTTGGCACGTGCGGCGGGGACGGAAGTGCGCTACGTCAAACCGCACGGCGCGCTTTATAACACCATTGCTTATAACGAGCGCCAGGCATTGGCGGTCATCGACGGGATCCTGGCTGTTGACCCGAACTTGCCGCTGGTGGGGCTGGCGGGTTCCCCAGTGCTGCAATGGGCGCAGCAAAAAGGGTTGAAAACGATTTCGGAAGCGTTCGCAGACCGTGCCTACCATGCGGACGGTACGCTGGTTTCCCGTCGGGAAGCGGGATCGGTTCTGCACGATGCGCAGCAGGTTGCAGAACGCATGCTGCAACTGATTACCGAAGGTGGCGTGTCATCAATCGAAGGAAAATTTACCCCGATTCAGGCGGAGTCTATCTGCGTACATGGCGATAGCCCAGGCGCGATAGCCATGGCACACCAGATCCGCACCTTGCTTGAAGCGCAGGGCATCGCCATCCGTTCATTTATTTCTCAGGCGTAAGGAGACGCGGCAATGAATGCACTCATGAAAGCCAGTCAGCAGGCAATTGCCGCTGCCCGCGAGGCTCGCCTTGCGATTCGTCACGGCTTTGATAAACCGACAGCCGGAATAGCCCCCGGCATGACCCAGGCGAATATGATTTGCCTGCCGCGAGACTGGGCGTTTGATTTCCTGCTGTATGCCCAGCGCAACCCGCAAAGCTGCCCAGTGCTGGATGTCATTGAAGCGGGAGGTTATCAAACGGTGCTGGCAGAAGGTGCCGATTTACGCACCGATATTCCCCGTTATCGCGTCTGGGAGCAGGGCAAACTGGTGGATGAAATCACCGATGCGCGTGCGGTCTGGGAACAACATCCTGATTTGGTGAGTTTTTTAATCGGCTGTAGCTTCACCTTTGAAACACCGCTGCGCGAAGCGGGCATCGACGTGCGTCATATTACTGACGGCTGTAACGTGCCGATGTACAAAACCAACCGCCTTTGCCGCCCGGCAGGCCGTTTGCAGGGAGAACTGGTCGTTTCAATGCGCCCAATCCCGGCAGACCGCGTGGCAGACGCCGTGATGATCAGTGGACGTTTCCCGGCCGTGCATGGTGCGCCGGTGCACATTGGCGAACCCCATCTGCTGGGCATCAGCGATCTTTCACGTCCTGACTTTGGTGATTCGGTGCGCATTGAACCGGGTGAAATCCCGGTGTTCTGGGCCTGTGGTGTGACTCCGCAAGCGGCAGTGATGAAATCGGGCGTCCCTTTTGCCCTCAGCCACGCACCGGGCCACATGTTTATTACCGATGTTCCTGATGCCGCCTGGCAGGGAGCGTGAAGTGAGATTTTTAGCCGTAAACTTAAGCAGTTTTCTGGTCGAACTGGCATCGCTTGACGACACGCTGGCACTTTTCGAGGCGCTTAGCGCTATGCCAGAAAAGGGTATCGAAGAGATTATCCCTGCCGCGCGGACGTTGTTGATCCGTTATCAACCGCAACAAACCAGCATGGCGCAGCTCGCAGAAAAGATCGCCCGGCGTCCTTTGAATCAGCGCAGTGCGCGCAGTGGGCAGCAGGTAACTATCCCCGTGCACTACAACGGCGAAGATCTCCCCGCCGTCGCTGAGTTAATGGGGATCACGCTTCAGGACGTTGTCCGCCGTCATCAGGAATGTACCTGGAACGTGGCGTTTACCGGCTTTGCGCCCGGTTTTGCCTATCTGGTTTCAGACACGGGCGGATGGAAAACACCGCGCCGCAGTACGCCGCGCACCCGCATTCCCGCAGGTTCAGTCGCCCTGGCCGGAGAGTTCAGCGGTGTTTATCCGCAAGCAAGTCCTGGCGGCTGGCAGCTTATCGGCCAGACAGAATTAAAAATGTGGGACCTTGCGCGCAAGCAGCCAGCTTTGCTGTTGCCAGGCAGCCAGGTTCAGTTTGTTGATGGAAGCGTTGGCTCCAGAATCATCTCTTTGCCTGCTCATGCCGAGGCACAAACCCCACCGATAACGGAAAACGCGACGATGACCGTGCTTGCCACAGGTCTGCAAACCTTGTGGCAGGATGACGGGCGTGGCGGGAAAGCCGCACTGGGTTTATCGGAATCAGGATCGATGGACAAAAATGCGCAGCACACCGCAAATCGTATTGTGGGTAACCCGACGCACTTGCCGTGTCTGGAGATAACGCAAGGCGGTTTTCGCGCCCGGGCAAACGGTGATGTGGTCGTGAGCATTACGGGGGCGGCCTGTCCGCTCACCCTGAAAACCGCTGAAGGCACGCGCTATTGCGTAGAAAGCTATCGTCCGCTGAATTTAGCCGCAGGGGATGAAATCCACCTGGGTCAGCCCGCTCGCGGTTTACGCAGCTATCTTGCGGTGCGTAGCGGGTTTGTTGTGCAGCAAATTCTTGGGAGCGGCGCGCGCGACAGCCTGGCGCAAGTCGGCCCGGACCCGATTTGTGTCGGCGACATTTTACACACCGGCGCACATCCACATTGCAACGCTGTTTTGCTGGATGAACTCCCGGTGCCAAATCTGCCTGCCGCTGGCGAAACCGTCACTCTGGATATTGTGCTTGGCCCGCGCACTGACTGGTTTACCGCTCAGGCGTTAGAGCATTTAACGGCGCAGGACTGGAATGTGACCCCACAGTCTAACCGTATCGGATTGCGGCTGGATGGGGCGCAAAAACTGGAGCGACGCCTGCATCAGGAACTGCCGAGCGAGGGGACGTGCAGCGGATCTATCCAGGTCCCAGCCAGCGGCCAACCGGTGCTGTTCTTACATGACCACCCCTTAACGGGCGGTTATCCGGTTATCGCCGCCGTCGCTGAATATCACCTTGATTTGGCTGGGCAAATCCCGCCAGGTGCTGCCATCCGGTTCAACATTATCCAACCGTTTACCGAAATAACAGGGAGTTACACCCGTGACCACCGCGCTGCATAAAGTTCTGATCGCCAACCGTGGCGAGATTGCCGTTCGTATTATTCGTGCCTGCCGGGATTACGGTGCGCAGGCGGTGGCGGTGTACGCTGACCCGGATGCCAACGCGATGCACGTGCAAATGGCCGATGAAGCCTGGGCGCTGCCTGGCACAAGCTCCGCAGACACCTATTTAAACATTGAGGCGCTGGTGAATATTGCCAGACGCAGCGGTGCAACGATGGTGCACCCTGGTTATGGGTTCCTCTCTGAACGTGCTGAATTTGCTCGTGCGGTGCAGGCGGCGGGGCTCATCTGGATTGGCCCGCAACCGGAAACTATCGAAAAGCTCGGCGACAAAGTGCAGGCGCGTAAAATCGCTATGGAAGTGGGCGCGCCCCTGGTAAAAGGCACGCCTGATCCGGTGAGCAGCGGGAGAGAAGTGCTGGATTTTGCCGCCACTTATGGTTTGCCTGTGGCGATAAAAGCCGCCTTTGGCGGCGGTGGGCGCGGTCTGAAAGTGGCCTGGAAACTTGAAGAAGTGGAAGAGCTTTATCACTCTGCGACTCGCGAGGCACTGACCGCATTTGGGCGAGCTGAATGTTATGTCGAGCAGTATCTTGACCGCCCACGCCATATAGAAGCGCAGGTGATAGCCGATAAACACGGCAATGTGGTGGTGCTCGGTACGCGTGACTGCTCATTGCAACGTCGCAACCAGAAACTGGTGGAAGAAGCGCCCGCCCCGTTTATTACTGAAACCCTTCGCGAGCAAATCCACCAGGCTGCCCACGATATTTGTGCCCATGCGGGTTACATTGGCGCAGGCACCGTGGAGTTTTTACTGAGCCGCGACGGGACGTTGTCGTTCCTCGAAGTGAATACCCGCCTCCAGGTAGAACATCCGGTCACCGAAGAGACAACCGGGCTGGATATTGTGGTGGAACAATTGCGGATTGCGGAAGGTTTACCGTTGAGTATTCAGGCAACGCCTGCACCGCGTGGCCACTCGTTTGAGTTCCGCATTAACGCCGAAGATGCCGGAAAAGGCTATTTACCTACGCCAGGCAAGATAACGGTATTCCGTGCACCCAGCGGGCCGGGGATTCGTCTGGACAGTGGCGTTGACGAAACATCAAGCGTACCAGGCTGTTATGACTCGCTGATGGCAAAACTTATCGTCACCGGTAGCACGCGCGAACAGGCCATTGCCCGCGCACGCCGCGCCCTGCGTGAGTTTGAAATCGGCGGCGTTGCATCCGTACTGCCGTTCCATCGTGCAGTGATGGACGATGCCGATTTTACCGACGGTTTCGCCGTTCATACCCGCTGGATTGAAACTGACTTTGCCGGGCGCATTGAATTTGCCCCGCGCCAGGTACCCAAACCGGATGAAGTTTTAACTCGTACCTGGATTGAACTTGATGGTCGCCGGGTTCAGCTCGGCCTGCCTGCGAACATGTTTAGCGGCGCGGTTATCTCAGAACCTGGCAATGTGCTGACGCCTGTGGCTGAACCGGTCAATGAAGACGCCATTGAAGCGCCCATTTCTGGCGTGCTTCACAGTTGGTTGGCGCAAGAGGGCAAAGCGGTGCAGCAAGGCGAAGTGATTGCCGTCATGGAAGCCATGAAAATGGAAGTCCAGGTTGTGGCACATCGCAGCGGCACGTTGAAACATCAGGCTACGACCGGTAATACGATGGATGCCGGGAGCGTGCTTGGGGTGATTAGCCCGCTTAGCTGACGGTTCCAGGCACAAAAAAGCCCGCGTAACTTTCGTTATGCGGGCTTTCTTTTTCATGACTCTTATTCTTGTTCGCGCTCTTTGAGCGCCCGCTGACGCTCGTAAAAATCATCTTCCGCGGTAATGATTTCATCCATCAGTGAATCCATATCCACGTCATGAATCTCTTCGACGAACAGACCGGTTAGCGGTGTTTCTGGGGTTAATTTTCCATCTTCATATAACGCCCAGATTTCTTTCGCGTAACGTGTGCCCAGCAACTGCGGAGCAAACTGGCCATAGTAGGCCGTGATGTTATTCACATCACGTTTGAACATGGATTCCGCATGGTTGTTTGCGGCGGCGTCTACCGCTTGCGGCAAGTCGATAATGACCGGCCCTTGCGCATCGAGCAGCACGTTAAACTCCGATAAATCCCCATGCACAAGACCTGCACACAACATGCGCACGATATTGCGGATCATCGTATCGAAATCAGCAATGGCGCTTTCTTCGTCCAGGGTGACATCGCTAAGACGTGGCGCAACAGCACCTTCAGCGTCCGTGACCAGTTCCATCAATAACACGCCGTCAATGCACATATAAGGCTGCGGGACGCGGACTCCGGCGTTAGCAAGACGGAACAGCGCATCGACCTCGGCCATTTGCCAGGTTTCTTCCTGCTGCTTGCGTCCGAATTTTGAGCCTTTCTGCATGGCGCGGTTATTACGGGTATTACGGACTTTACGCCCTTCCTGATACTGCACCGCCTGCTTAAAGCTGCGTTGCATCGCTTCTTTGTACACTTTGGCGCACTGGATTTTGTCACCGCATAAAACGGTGTAAACGTCGGCTTCTTTGCCGCTCTTCAGTCGCTGGAGCACATCATCAACCAGGCCGTCATCGACCAGCGGTTGGAGTCTGTTTGGGATTTTCATGCGGCTCTTTATACCTTATTTCTGCCGTTTTTCGTACCAAAAACGCGGATAGCGATGCGCCCTTTGCCAAAGTGGGGATGAGGCTCACGCGAGTCCCGTGTATCTAATATATTCGATACTGCCGGGTTGTTATCACGTTTGGATTATTTCTTTCCACGACAGCTACCCTGCGTTTTTAAATTTGAGTTAAGTAACCCATTTGGTTTAATAAGTCATCAGAATAATCTGCTAACAAACTTGAACGATAATCAGCCATAAAGCAGGGAGGGCGATATACAATATTCCACATCTTGCATATTTGAAATGTATATTCTCATAGAACGTGCCGCTCAATAATTCTCATTTCCATCCTGTAGCAAAATATTTTATTAAAAATGAGATCTCGGCCTTGCAATATACCGGAGAGTTTTCTTGCTTTTTCCTCTGAATGGAAATCCTCAAAAAAGCCCTGGGCTGATTCTTTTATTTTCGTTCAAAAATAAAAGAAAGAACACGGCATCAGAGATACTGGGCTGTTAAAATATCGAGTCGCTCTTCCGACCAGACAGCAGAATGATTTGTAAGGTATAGCGATTAGCATAGAAAAGTATATAAGCCTGGACTGAAGCAAAAGATCAATAAAGCAGCAAAGGGATGAAACCTGGCTGGCGTCAGTCCTCACGGGGCTGAGGTTTGTCACCTTGCTCTGGTTGATACTGTAACTTTTTTTGTTCACTGCAAATGGAAGGCACTATGAGAGGAAAAATACCGAAGACCGAATTGCTGGTGACGTTTGAAGTGGTGGCGCGTCACGAAAGCTATACTCGAGCAGCAGAAGAGTTGGCTTTAACACAGAGTGCTGTGTTCAGACAAGTCAACGCGTTGGAGGATTTTCTGCATACTGAATTATTTGACCATGCAAAAAAACGTATTTATTTAAATGCTGCTGGTAAGCACTATCTGAGCATTGTTAAAGAAACGCTAAATAAACTTGAGCGTGATACTCATTCGATAATGGCCTGGCAGCCTGCTGTACGGGCCATTGAGTTAGCAGTAAACCCCACATTAAGTACTCATTGGTTGATTCCCAATTTACGCGAGTTCAATGAATTAAATCCCGATATTACCGTCAATATCCATTCCCTGGCCAATATCGGTGATTTTCTAAACAATGATTATGACGCCGCTATTATGCGAGAGGATTTTTGTACGCCATGGTCGGGTATGGAATATTTATTTGAAGAGGAAATTCTGCCGGTCTGTAGTCGAAGCCTGCTTTCCAGTCCTGGTCAAAAGTTATCCGTGGATGAATTGCTTAATGAATTTCCTTTGTTGCACCAAAGTACGCGTACCACCGGTTGGCAAGAATGGTTTGCGCTCTCAGATGTGAGCAGCCCACTGGTAAATAAAGGCCCACGCTTTGACTTACTCTCTATGCTAATTGCTGCGGTACGATCCAATCTGGGAACTGCATTATTACCTCGTTTTGCCATTCAGCGCGATTTGGACAGTGGTGCGATGGTTATTCCTTGTGACGTTCCTATTCGCACCGGGAACCGCTTTATTTTGACCTGGCAGGCAGAAAAAGCCGTTCCCTTGCATTTACAAACTCTTCGCACCTGGTTAATGGAAAAATCGCTGATCTCCCAGCTCACCTGATTGCGATGTCGCCTGGCGTTAACCAGGCGACGTATCTTACCAGTCAATACCAGATTGAGCCTGAATCCCGCTATCAAACGCATGTTTTACCGGCCGGATTTCACTCACGGTGTCTGCAATATCAAGCAACTGACTGTGACAACCGCGCCCGGTCACTACCACACTTTGATGAGAGGGACGATTCACTATTGATGCAATCACCTCCTGAATATCCAGATAGTGATACGCCAGCATATAAGTGAGTTCGTCGAGAACAACCAGGTCGTAGCGCGCATCCGCGAGCATGCGCTTACTTTCCTGCCAGACCGCATGAGCGGCCTGTATATCCTCTTCTCTGTTTTGCGTCTCCCAGGTAAAACCGGTGCCCATAATGTGGAATTCAACATTGTGCTGGTGCAGCGTGTTGTATTCGCCATTATCCCACTGGCCTTTAATGAATTGCGCGACCCCGACGGTTTTGCCATGGCCGATAGCACGAGTCACGGTCCCAAAGGCTGCGGTCGATTTGCCTTTACCGTTCCCGGTAAAGACGAGCACGATACCTTTCCTTTCGGTTGCCGCCGCCACGCGACTGTCGACCCGCTCTTTTATCTTTTGCTGCCGCTGACGATGGCGCTCAGTATTGGTACGCGTTTCCATAAACGCTCCTTAATGCTTCGCAGGGCAAGATGCGCAGCTTTGCTTATTCTCAAACTGTTGGAAGAAGTTATTGCCTTTATCGTCGACCAGAACAAAAGCCGGCAAGTTTTTCACTTCCATCATCCAGACCGCTTCCATGCCCAGTTCAGGGTACTCGAGGCAGCGCAAGCTTTTCACATATTGCTGTGCCAGTAATGCCGCAGCGCCGCCGATACTCCCAAGATTAAATCCACCGTGTTTGTGGCAGGCATCGGTCACTTGCTGACTCCGATTTCCTTTTGAGAGCATGATCAAGCTGCCACCTGCTGCCTGGAACTGGTCAACATAACCGTCCATGCGTCCGCCAGTGGTTGGCCCGAGTGAACCGCACGCCTGGTTGTCAGGAGTTTTGGCCGGGCCTGCGTAATAGACGATATGGTTTTTCATGTAGTCCGGCATCGGCTCACCCTTATCGAGCCGGGCTTTGATTTCTGCATGGGCAATGTCGCGGGCGACCACGATAGGGCCATTTAACGATACGCGTGTGCCGATAGGCAGCGCTGACAGGTCGTCCAGGATCGTCTTCAGTGGGCGATTAAGGTCGAGTTGAACCGTCTGGGCGCTATTCTCTGTACGCTGAGAATCGGGGATAAATTTACCCGGATTGTGTTCGAGTTTTTCCAGCCAGATACCCTGTTTATTAATCTTGCCTTTAATGTTGCGGTCAGCAGAGCAGGAGAGGGCCATCGCTATCGGGCACGAGCCGCCATGGCGTGGCAGGCGGATCACTCGGATATCATGGGCGAAGTATTTGCCACCAAACTGTGCGCCGATACCAAATTCGCGGCTGGCATTAAGTAACGCGGTTTCAAGTGCCGTGTCGCGGAATGCCTGGCCCAGTTCGTTACCCTCGGTTGGCAGGTTGTCATAATATTTTGTCGACGCCAGTTTAGCGACTTTCAGCGCCTGATCGGCCGACAGTCCACCCACCACAAACGCGATATGGTAAGGAGGGCAGGCAGCAGTACCCAGCGACTTCATTTTTTCAATCAGGTAAGCGGTTAGCTTTTCAGGCTGAAGAAGCGATTTGGTTTCCTGGAACAAGGCCGCTTTGTTGGCGGAGCCGCCCCCTTTGTTGACGAACAGGAAGCGATATTCGTTGCCCGGCGTCGCGCTGATATCAATTTGTGCCGGCAGGTTGGTCTGCGTGTTCACCTCGGTGTACATGTCCAACGGCGCATTCTGCGAGTAACGGAGATTATTTTCCTGGAAAGTGGTGTAGATGCCCTTACTTAAGGCTTCGGCATCATCGCATCCCGTCCAGATGTGCTGACCTTTAGACGCCACAATGGTTGCCGTCCCGGTATCCTGGCAATTGGGCAGCACGCCTTTTGCCGACACTTCCGCGTTGCGTAACAGTTGTAGCGCAACGTATTTGTCATTATCACTGGCCTGTGGGTCGTGCAGGATGCTGGCAACTTGTTTGAGATGCGTAGCACGCAGGAAAAACGACGCTTCATAAAAAGCATGCTGAGCCAGTAACGTTAAGGCCTCAGGGGCAACTTTGATGACCTCTTCACCGTCCAGTTCTGTCACGGTAATGTGTTGGTCGCTGAGCAATGCGTATTCCGTACTATCTTTGCTTTGAAAAAACGGATCCTGCCAGGCAAATGGTTTAGACATGTCGACTTCTCACTTATCATTCATTAATGAAAGGGCATCTGTCTGGATGCCCTTTTCCTGGGACTTATTTTGCTAAAAAGAGATTAGACCGTGTCGCTTGCGCAACATATTCAATGGTTTGCTGGGCGCGCACGCTGTTACCTGCGGAATCCAGCGGCGGAGAGTACACGGCGATGGCATATTCCCCTGGAACCACGGCGACCATGCCGCCACCCACACCGCTTTTCGCCGGAATACCGACGGTATAAAGCCATTTGCCGCTGCCGTCATACAGCCCGGCAATAGCCATTTCCGCCAACACTTGCGGAACATATTTTTCGTTTAACAGCTGCTTTCCGTTGTAAGGCGATTTGCCTTTATTGGCGAGGACGGCCCCCATTTTGGCGAGCTGTTCGACGGTGACATCGACGGAACACTGGCGGGTATAAATTTCAACGGCTTCGCGTGTATCGCCATAGAAACTGTTATAGGAGTCCATTAATTGCGCCAGTGCCTGGTTGTGCTGGTTGGTCTCCATTTCTGATTTGAATACCGGTTCGTTGACGGTTAACGAAGCATCCGCCCACGCGTTCAGGTTGTTGAGAATTTTGTTCCAGCGGTCGGTTTTATCTTTTGCTTCAATCAGGCTCACGGTGCTCATCGCACCCGCATTCACCAGCGGGTTCTCCGGCGCGCCTTTTGTCAGCTCCACGGCTAAACCTGAGTTGAACGGCAGCCCGGTGGCATTGGCACCGAGTTTATCCAGAACCTCTTGTGGCCCGTGTTGTTCCATGGCGAGCGCCATCGTAAATACCTTGCTCAGGGACTCCATGGGGAAGGCTTTTTTAACATCACCGACCTGGTAAATTTTGCCGTCCACCGTGGCGATGGTGATGGCAAAATTTTGTGGACTGTAGGTGGCAAGTGCTGGGATATAGTCAGCGACTTTTCCGTCGTTATTGTTTTTATATTTTTGATGCGCCTGCGTGATGAGTGCGGTGTAATCTGGCGCGGATTGCGCAAGTGTTGTGGCGCTGAATAAGAAACTGATCGATAACACACTTGCTGCTAATAGTTTTATTTTCACGTTGTAGCCCTGTGTTGTTGTGGTAAAAAAGGCCGACAAACGTCGGCCTCAAATAGCATTAAACGGTCGCTTCAGTTACTGCCGGGCGTTCGGTGCCAGGGGTTTTGGTCGGAGCGGCACCACGGCAACCTTCACCGAAGTGTTCACCTTCCCAACGGCCAACAATGGCTGCACCCATCGCGTTACTCATCACGTTGGTTGCTGAACGGCCCATGTCGAGGAACGGATCGACACCCATCAACAGAATCAATCCTGCTTCTGGAATATTGAACTGGTTGAGCGTGGCGGCGATAACCACCATTGACGCACGGGGTACACCGGCCATGCCTTTAGAGGTCAACATCAGGATCAACAGCATGGTGATCTGCTCGCCCATGCTCAGTTCAATGTTGCAAGCCTGCGCAATGAATACCGTGGCGAAAGAGCAGTAAGCCATTGAGCCGACGAGGTTAAAGGAGTAGCCGATTGGCAGCACGAAACTGGCAATCTTTGAGGAAACGCCAAACGTCTCCAGTTTATTCAGCGTGCCAGGGAATGCCGCTTCGGAGCTGGAGGTGGTGAAAGCCAGAAGGGCAGGTTCGAGGATCATTTTGGTCAGACGACCAATACACGGCCCGACGAGCATGGTGGAGAGGCCAATCAGAATGGCCCAGAGCATCCCCAGAGTCAGGTAGAACTCACCCATGAAGATCCCTGCGCTGACCATCACACCCAAACCACGTTCGGCGATAAGACCAGAGATAGCAGCGAAAACGGTCAGTGGTGCAAACAGCATCACATAGCCCGTCAGCTTCAGCATCACGTGTACCAGAGAATCGAGCACTTTCACGATAGGTTCGGCTTTTTCCCCAATTGCCGCCAGGCTGCAGCCGAGGAAAATAGAGAACACCACAATTTGCAGAATTTCATTGCGCGCCATCGCATCGACAATACTGGTTGGCACGGCGTGTGAAATAAAGACTTTCAGCGTGAACGGTTCAGATTTAACAGCTGACAACGCGCCGACATCGTGAGGCACAAAGTTAATACCCGCACCCGGTTGGAAGATATTAACAATCACCAGACCCAGAGCAATGGACAGCAGAGAGGCGCAAATAAAGAGGAAGAACGTTTTCGAGAATATACGACCCAGGGTTTTAGCATCGCCCATTTTGGCAATACCAACAACCAGGGTAGATATTACCAATGGCGCGATAATCATTTTCACCATACGTAAGAATATGGTGGTGAAAATGGAAATATCTCCTGCATACGATTTTGCTGTATCTGCCGATGCCATATTATTAATGACCACACCCGTAATCATGCCTAATATCAGGCCTAGTATGATCATTTTTGTTAAACTAATTTTCTTCATGTTTACTCCATCGGATAATGGTTGGGTATTAAGGTGTAGGGCGGCGTGTACCCCGCTTCACTCAAGGCACACACCTGTTTATGACCAACCGCATGAATAATGTGGCGTGCTGGGATACAGCAATATCCCGCACACCGATTGATGTTGTTGTATTATTATTACTACAGGTCTAACTCAATACTTAATAAAGGTGCATGTTGCTGAGCACCATAAACATCATTGTCACCTACGCTTCCTGAAATAATATCGCGTGGCATGACAATCTTTACCGCGTTAGCGGGATCAAACCAGACAATGCGGTGAATAATTTCAGGCTCGACGTGATATAAACCGGCAATAAGCTGTGGTGTTAATTGCTCAGATGCTTTTACTCGCTGATAGTCTTCCCGGGTTTTAAATAAAATATCTAATACCAGTTCGTACGGTCCGGCGTTTTTGGAACGAATGACCTGCGCCAATGAGCAAATGGACTGTTTCATGCCTGAACTCCTTCTGGCGTCACCTGTTCAATGGAGAAATCAAAACGTAGGTCGTCGTTTGCCTCTATCAGGTGATAGATAGAGAACTCATACACTGGCCCTGCCTGAATGTCGGATGGCGAGAACGGGAACGCGAGGTTACCGGCGGTCGCAATTCGGTTTTCATAGCCGTAGTGCAGCAGGGTTGAGCGCACCAGCGAACAGACGCTGTTGGCGATATCCTGCGTCGGAGCGACCACGTCCAACAAGATCCCCAGTTCATGTCCGGCTGTTTGCATCGGTTCATGGATACCCATGACGCCGTTTTTGCCATACAGATGGAAAGTGATGCGGATACTGTCGTCATTGAGCGAGAGGTTGCTCGCTACGCTGGCTTTGACCTCTTCAAGAATGGTATCAATGCCGGCGATCATGATCGGATCGCGTGTCCCGGCAATGGTCAGGCAACGGAAACCGACCTGACGCGCCCCTTCCAGTTTCAGCGCATAAGGCGTTTCTTCGTGGCGTGAACCGCTGACGTAAACCTCTCCGTCGTTAACGGCCTTGAAGCTACAGCCTTTCAGATTCAGCACGCCGCCCGGTCCTGGCAGGAAGTACGGATCGGACTTCTCATACAGCGTGTGTGCCGCAGCGGATGTTTCGGTAAATTTGCGCTTAGGATTGAATGTCTTCAGCGTAAAGCCGTGTTCATCAATGATGCCCATGGCGCAGTCCGAACCAGAACCTGGCGTCGCGGCAATGGCCGCACATTCGAGGATCTTCCCGCAGTGCAGCGCCAGCCCTTCATCAAAGCCTTTCATGATCGGCAGCGCGGCGAAACAGGCTGGATCGTAAGCACGTCCTCCTAACACCACCTGCGCACCGGCTTCCAGCGCACGCTGGAAAGGTTCGATGCCCATTTGCGCGACGATGTAAGTACTCTCTTCAATCGCTTCGTGGGTCAGTTCAGGGACAAAATCCAGTGCGGTGATCGCGCCGTTATCCAGTGCCTGATGAACCGTGGCTTTGTCGACATCTGACGGGATCAACGCCATGGAGAAACTTAAATTCTCTTCCTGCGCAATCTCGAGGATTATCTGGCGACACCATTCCAGGTGCGGTGCAGCACCTGAACCTCCGGCAGTACCAATGACGACCGGAATGTTGTTTTTAACACCCGCGGTGATCATATAGCGCAGATCGCGTTTGACGCCCGCCCGATCGGTAAAGGGTTTACCTGCCCCGAGGTAGTGGGGACCAGGATCGGAGGAACCCGCGTCAACAGCAATCAGATCCGGTGACTCTTCCATGGCTTTACGAAAACTCTCTTCCGGGAAGCCATAACCCAGGATAGCCGTCGGTGACAAGATCTTAAATGTGCGTGCCATTTCTCAATCCTTTGTCTGCAGGAGCGCAATAGTGCGGTTCATTTCGTTGAACACAATATTGAGACCTTCATCAAAGCCCATACCTGGCTTTATCAACATGCGCATTGGACGCGCGGCCAGTGCCACGTGAACACAGGTGCGAGCACTGATCTCGGTTTCGTTACAGGTACCGCCTTGATAGGCTTCCATTCCGTGTTTATTGCAATACAGCACGGCGTCAACGATGTTATGAATTCCCCCGAGATCCGGCGTTTTGATCTGCACCATGTGGCAACTGCCCGCGTCGGTGAAATCAACGATATCCTGGTAGGTATTACACCATTCGTCGGCGACGATCTTCACACCGGAACCCAGACGGGTCAGCTCGTTGGTAATGGCGGTCAGCATGAGGATCTGATCCGGTTTGTTACCGGCATCAACAGGGCCTTCAATGTACAGCGGCAGACCCTGGGCTTCTTTCTCAAGGCTGGCGATGTACTCGGCGCAACGCACCGGATCCATATCGAAAATCAGACCGATGGTGCCGTACACGTCGATATGCAGTGTCGGCTGATAGCTCTTGCTGGTGCGCAGCTTCAGAATGCGGTCAGACAACCAGCGCACGTATTCGCGCAGTTTTTCGCCATGGAAGCCCAGCTTCTCCTCCACGTTGTTGATCAGCGCATGCGGCAAGACATCCACACCTTTCAGGATCATTTTATCGACAGCGATATAGCGGTCATCCCCGCTCTGGCCGAATAATGGAATCGCTTCCGGGACACATGGCAACTGCCATTCGTTACAGACCACTTCCGCTTTGATACAGCCTGTAGCCAGCGCAGTGGCATCGAGCAGCGCCTGAGAAAGACCATAACGAACGGCGGTATGAAGCAGATGCCCGTCGATCATCAATGTGTCGAAAAAGCGCGCATTCGGCAGGAACGCGTCGACATCACGGCCTTCCAGCAACGGTTTGATATGGTCGTTGAGGAACGGAATAAAGTTTTCCGCAAGGAACAGCGGATCGCGGCCGCCAGCCCCTGAATATTGCACCGCTGCACAGTCACCGACAGCAACCGCCCCATTTTCCAGAATCAGCTGTACCGAAACGCATTCCCCCGCCTGACGCACGGCTGTGAAACCCGGTGTGACGGGTTTGCCGGTATAAATGAAGCCGTCGTGACCGGCACCATCTTTAATGGCCTGTTGATCGTCAAAATAAAATGAGGAGTAGCCTGCGGTGAAAAGCGCTTGTTTAATTTTCATCATGGTCTTCCTATTAATTTACTGTGGGATACAGCGTTGATGTCATCAATAACCATCTGGAATGAAGGTTTACGGCCTTCGAATTGCGCACGCTCCGCGACGTAGTCACGGTGCAGGGCCAGAATGTCATCCGGCAGCGGAACCGCTCCAGCATCAAGAATACGAATGGCGCCCGCGTTATCGCGCACCGGTAAAATTTTGCCTGCGTTACAAGAGGCTGGGGCGAAAGGTACATCCAGCACGCCAGCTTCAAACGCCAGTACTGTTCCGCGTGCGATATCGCCATTGCCCAGCTCGAAGACCTTCTTCAGCACGGCACGCACTTCGCTCTTAATCAGGGACACTTCCTGATCGACGGCTGGGCACGCTGGGAATTTCTGGTCGCTGACCATGTTGAGCATCTGGCGTGAGGCTTTCAGACCCTGGGCGTTAGCCGCAGCCGTTGGGATACCGAAGGCTTCGTGTGGACTCTTGGTGATCACCTTAGTGGCACCGGCCATACCCGCCACTGCTGCACCCCAGGAGATAATGCCGAAGGCTTTGGATTCATCTTCCGGGAAGCCGCCCATCCACTGGTGGAATACGGTGCTCAGCTCGTAATCATCGAAGCCGTAGTTATAGAAATACTCATGGGACAGTTCGCGCAGCGACTTAATTGCAGCGATATCCTGGGTCAGGCAGCCCACCTGGCCGTAGCCAACGGTAATGGATTTCACGCCCTGTTCCAGCGCCAGCAAACCTTCAATGATCGCCACGGAATGCGACATGAAAGGCGGGATCAGCGTGCCGGTCAGCGGGCCGAACGGTTCGCGGTTAATGCGAATGCCATTTTCTTCATACAGACCCATCAAACGGTCGCAGTACTGCCAGTCACGGATGGATTTTTCCAGCGTGACGCGCTTGGCGTAAGGGATGTTGTAAGAGATGCCGCCACCTTCGTAGCTGGTAAATCCACTGGCCATCGAGATTTCAGCCAGCAGGCGCGCATCCGGCGTTCCGTGGCGAATCTGTATGGGTTTTTCCAGCGTTTCGGTCAAACGACGGCAGGCAGCCACACCGTGGTTGACAACGGGCAGGCCGTTTAACTTGGATGTCCCGGCTTCAATGGATTTCTGAATCCCGACCGCCGCTTCTTCGTAGCGGTTAAGACGGGTATAGGCATCAATGGTGGAAGGTAGAAGGTCACACTCTTCCTGCAACGTTTTGAGCAGTTCGATGTGCTCATCCATTAAGGCCACGCCCGCACGCGGCTGGCTCAGGGTTTTACCTTCCTGATCGGCCTTCAGCAGGGCATGAGAAAAGCGTTTATTCTCCGGAATGGTTTGCTGGTACTTCACGCCATCTTCAAAGTTCTCAACGTCTTTACCGGTATGCCAGGTCTGGAGGACCTGATGCCGTTCGGTCATGAATTCATCATGGGTTAACTTTTTATTACGGAGTTCCATTCGTTGCAGCCTTATCTATAGGGTTAAACATTGAATGCTGGTGCGAGCGGCAAGCTGCGGATAAAGCCTGGCGACGTTTGCCAGCAGCGGAAGCAAGCCTTTTGAATCGCGGTAATATTCAAATTGGGTGGGTAACAGAATGCGTCTGCCGTCGTCGTCAAGTTCGCGGTATTTCATCCAGTTGTGGATGTCGAACTGGCTGGCGCGGGATAGCCATCCGCCTGAGCCAATCACTCGACGAACGGTGGTCAGGTCGCGTCCCATCTGCAAATCGACGCTTCCCACGCAGGTACACACCTGTTTTTTGGTGCCTGCATGGCGTTCGCTGGCGTAACCGACACACAGTCCGGCCAGTACGGTGTCGAAATACCGCTCTTCCTCGTTACACGGCAGGTAATCCGGTTGAGCCGCCAGATGTTGCAGATAGCGATAAAAAGCTTCCTGGCGTTGTGGTTGATGTGCGAAGACCACATTCACCAGCTCCTGGGTGCTGTCACCGACCACCATGGCAGAGACGCGCATCCCCAAATCGCCCTCAACGGTGCGTTTGACGAACGGTTCAGGCACGCCGTGCAGCACGGTGTCAGGAGAAAGGTTATTTGCGCTGGTGGAGTAGACATCGGTCGTCGCGCCGCCCATATCAATCAGCATGAACTCCTTCCACGCGCTGTCGGAATCGCTGATCGCTTTCGCCAACTCGTAGACGGTCCACGGCGTCGGCATCGGCTCCTCGCCCGTTTCCCCCACGATGACGTCCAGACCTTTTCCTTTGACGATACGGGACAAAAACAGATCGCAAATCGCCTGCCGGGCGGCATAAGGATTGGGGTGATCGAGATCGGGCAGAATGTTGTCCACCGTGGTCAGATCTTTATGCCCCAGAATCGACTGGATATCGTCCTGAATGTCGCGGTTTCCGGCGTAGATAATGGCGCAATCCAGGTTCGATTCCGCCAGCGCATGGGCGTTGGCCAGACCGTAACTTTCTTCACCGCCGTCGGTTCCACCGGTAAACAGCAGAATGTCAGGAGGTGAGGTTTCCAGCGCCTTGATATCGTGGCGATTGAGCTTGTACGAGTAGTACTGCGCGATTTTCGCTCCCGCTGAGTGGGCGGTCACTTTCGCTGATTCCAGAGTGATTGACGGCACCAGCCCCATCGCGGCAACGGCAAGACCGCCTTTCGCTGATGAGGAGTATTTCAGGGTCACTTCACCGCTGTTCAACAGTGGGCGAGCATCGCTAACATTTAGCACCTTATTCAGGCTGTTAAAGAATCCGTCAGCCAAATGGTGCGTGGTGGTTGGGGTCAGGACGTGGTTCACCAACGTTAACGCATCCCCCTCCCGAGCAAAGAGGGCTGCCTTGGTCCACGTCGAGCCGATGTCGACAGAGACGATTTGCATCAGATGGCCTCTTCAAGACAACGTTCGTCAATGTCATTCGCAATCAGGCTACAAACATC
The DNA here is from genome assembly GCF_031432975.1 of Buttiauxella selenatireducens. Taxonomy (GTDB): domain Bacteria; phylum Pseudomonadota; class Gammaproteobacteria; order Enterobacterales; family Enterobacteriaceae; genus Buttiauxella; species Buttiauxella selenatireducens. The sequence goes on from NZ_CP133838.1 coordinate 1,053,277, forward strand.
TTCGAGATCGCGGCTTGGGGCGAAGACGCGGTTGAAGCCCATCTCTTTGAACTTGGCTTCAATGTCTGCAAAGTCATGTTTGCCGACGACCAGGTTGCCGCCCACATAGAGCAGAATGTCGCCAATCCCGCGTTCAATACAACGCTCGCGCAGACCCAGGCAGTCGATGTCACCGTGACCATAAATGGATGACACCACAATGGCATCGGCACCCGTTTCGATAGCGGCATCGATGTATTCGTCCTGGCTTACCATTACCCCCAGATTGATTACGCGAAAATCATGGGCAGTAAAAACGCGATCCAAAACTTTATTGCCTACCGCATGGCAGTCAGCACCAATGACGCCAATAACAAGTGTTGATTTTTTCATTAATAATCCTCTGTAGGGCTGATAATCAGAAAGTAAGAACTATTGCTATTATTTATTGCGCAGGTTGATTGCGCCTTTTAACTGGGCTGGAGTTTCTTTTCCAGGCGGGATTGATGCAATTGATCTATTTTCAGAATATCTTTCGTAAAATGATTGTTTTGTGGTCACTGTTTTAAATTTCTTTTAAAATCAGTGTGTTGAAATTGTTTTTTATAGTGTTTTTAATATTTGGATTATAATTGAGAGTGGGTTTGTTTTCATGTTTGTGATCTGAATCCTATTTTTTATTTAATTCAAATATTGTTATCGTTAATAACGAATTAAGAAGGTTATTTAAGTGAAAGTGTGAATTCCTTAACGGATTTTTAAGTATTAAGGGTGTACCTGAATGTACGGTAAATTAGGTGGTAGATTAAATTAACTTATTCAGTTAATAGAATGTTAATATTAATGAGGTGTTTTATTACAATGAATACAAAATACATCAAATTAATAACTAATATTAATGCCCATCACTATTTTTCATTTTCTGATATTTATGTATAACCTCTTTCTGTAAAGTCAATAAATAATGAGAAGCACATCAAGTATTTTTAACGGTGACTCCTGAATAATGTGTTGGAATTTAAGCGCCAAATTATGATGTTGGAGTTTTTTTTTAAACTTATCATTTAGGAAGATTCTATGAATGAAGGGAAAGTCTGGCTTGTTGGTGCTGGCCCCGGTGATGTTTCTTTAATTACCGTAAAAGGGTTATATGCGATTCGTCACGCAGAAGTGATTGTTTACGACCGTTTGGTTAACCCTGAACTATTAAGACAGGCTCCCGAAGACTGTCTCATGATTAACGTTGGGAAGAACCCTAATCACCACCCGATTCCCCAGGACGAAATTAATGCCATCCTGGTGGAATATGCCCGGCAGAACAAACAGGTTGTCCGTCTAAAAGGCGGTGACCCTTATGTTTTTGGTCGTGGTGCTGAAGAAGTGGAACAATTGGCAAAAGAGGGGCTGGCATTCGAGGTTGTACCGGGTATCAGTTCCGCTATTGGTGGCCTGGTTTACGCGGGGATCCCGGTGACGCACCGCGATTACGCCTCCAGCTTCCATGTTATTACCGGACACATGTGTCAGGGTAATGACCCGCAAAACTGGCATGCTTTTGCGCAGCTCGACGGGACGCTGGTTATCCTGATGGGCATGACCCGGCTGGTAGAAATATGCCAGCAATTAATGGCCGGCGGAAAGTCTGCGGATACGCCAGCCGCCGTGGTGATGTATGCCAGCCAGACGCGCCAGCAGGTTGCGCGAGGAACGCTTGCCACGATTCACCTCGAAGTCGAGCGCCAACAACTTCATGCCCCCGCACTGATCGTTATTGGTGACGTTGTGAATCTGCATGATGTACTGGCATTTTCGGCTACCCAGCTAGAAATTGACCAGGAATTTGTCTGCTAATGCGCGGGTTTTCTGTGAGGCAGACCCATGAGTGAACATGGCGGGAACAGTGTCGAAGTCGCACAACAACTCAGTATTGCCCCAGAATCCCTGCTGGATTTCAGCGCAAATATCAATCCTCTGGGTTTATCAGAGCGCGTCAAATCGCTGATTACCTCTCATCTGGATGTTATTGAGCGCTATCCGGATATTGAATATCGCCATCTTCATCAGGCGCTGGCAATGGCTAATCAGTGTGATGTTGAGCAGGTGATTGCTGGAAACGGCGCCACGGAGCTGATTTATGGCCTGGTGCGGGCGTTATCGCCACGTCGCGCAATGCTTCTGGTGCCCGGTTTTGCTGAATATCGCCGGGCACTGGTGCAGCATGGCTGCGAGGTGATTGAATATCGGTTAAATGAGGAGCAGGGCTTCCAGCCGGACAGACAACTCCTCGAAGCCGTTCGTCAACGAAGGCCCGACTGTCTATTTATTGCCACGCCGAATAACCCAACAGGATTGATGCCTGAACCTCAGCTGTTAATCGAACTGGCGGAATTGTGTGAAACGCTCCAGATAGCGCTGATAGTGGATGAAGCTTTTATTGATTTTCTTCCCCATGGATCAAGCCTGGCCTTACGTTTGACGCACTCGCGTTATCTCTATCTGCTGCGTTCGCTGACCAAATTTTTTGCCATCCCAGGTCTTCGTCTGGGCTATTTGCTCAGTGGTAACAGGGCGAGAATCCGTCAGCTGAAAAATAACCGCGAGCCCTGGTCGGTCAATGCACTCTCGTCACTCGTCGGCCAGTACCTGCTCAATGATGACGATTACATTAATGTCAGCCATAAGTATATTGCCCGGCAGCGGGATTATTTATGGCAGGCCCTGAGCCAGTTTGCGTCGTTGCTGGTCTGGAAACCGACCGCCAACTACCTGTTTTTCAAATGCATCAAAAAAGATATTGATCTGAAAGCCGCGCTGTTAGCGCATCGTATTCTGATTCGCCACTGTGAAAATTATCCCGGTCTTGATAGCCGTTACTATCGGGTGGCAGTGCGTACGGAAGATGAAAACAGGACGTTGATTCAGGCGTTAACCCAGATATTAACGCGTGACTGACACTATCCGCCGGGCACACTTACCCCCCAACTCACACCCACGCCACGATGGACTACTTTCCACTATTTTGTGATCTGAAAGGCAAGCGCTGTTTGATTGTTGGCGGCGGCCAGGTTGCCACGCATAAAGCCCGTGGCCTGTTGCTGGCGGGGGCGACGTTGCGCCTGGTCGCACCGTCGATCACTTCTGAGCTCGAGCTGCTTTGTGCAGAACACGATATCGAGTGGCTACCCGTTCCATTGATAAAACAGCATCTTACGGGGTGTTGGCTGGCGATCGCGGCAACCAATGACGCTGCGGCTAATCGCCTGGTCAGTCAATGGGCAACGGCTGAACAGAAGTTCTGTAATTGTGTAGATGACCCTTCGTGCGCATCATTTATTACCCCTGCCATTATCGATTGCTCTCCGGTGATCATTGCCGTGAGTTGTGGGGGGCATGCGCCGGTTTACAGCAAAATCCTCAAACAACATCTGTCTGAGCAACTTCCTGCTGGTATGCGTGAGATGGTGTTACTGGCGGGCGTGTTGCGGGAGCGGGTAAATCAATCTTGTGATAGCCGCGAGAGAAAACGGGCATTCTGGACGATGTTTTTTCATCATGCGCCTCTGCGGCAAGCCGTGTCAGAGAACAATACTGATGAAATTCACCAACAGGTGGAGAGCCTTTTCCAGAACGCTCTTTTTTAACCGTCGCTACTGTAAGGTCGCGCCGCCCTCGACCATCTTCAGCAAGTGATGCACCGGCCAGTGTTGGTTTAAGCGTGATTCCGTCAATAACCCTTTCACAAGGTCAACGTCATGTTTATTGCGGTCCAGCAGTAACCCCACCACGCTTCCACTGTGAGCAACATTGATACCGTAGAGATCGCACTTTTCTACCAGCGATAACAAAGACTTAAACTCGGGTTTGGGCAGAATATTCTGGCTCGCCTGCGCGCTAAGCGTTGCGCCTTCGCCCATCAGTCGCGGATTGTTCTGCTCACAGGCTTGCTGAATTTTTCCCCAGGCGCTCTCCAGTGCGGTGACATGCCTTTGCAGCAAGGTGTTTCTCTCCATGCGGTGATAATCTGCCGTACGCAACGTTAATGGGCTTTCTAGCACCAGCAGATCCAGCTCCGGTTGCGGGTGACAGGCAATCCGCGTCGTCCCTTTGTTATGATCGAACAACGACAGGCTGCGAAAAATAGTGCTGTCGGTGGGTTCGAGCGAAACACACAACGCCGCCAGCGCCTCTTCACCGAGTTCATGACCTAAATAATGGGCGGTGGCGAGCGCCGTGGCGGCAATATCCGCGGTGCTACTGGCCATCCCTTTGGCTACCGGAATAGTAGAGTGACGCTCAATACGAATTTCACGGCTCAGATCTGCCGGATAGTGCCAGTGAGAAAGAAGCTGTTTCACCATGGCGCGTGAGAGAGGAAGTTCATTCTCCAGCGGGGCACCTGCGGTGACTTCAACGGTGCTGTACCAGTCCACAGGACAAGACACCAGCTTTTCGCTGCCGAGGATCCACCCCTGGATAAGTTCGCCGCAGGATGCGGGGCATTGGGCTATTGCCACGTTCACCACCTCGTTTATCCCCTCATACTTCGAGTTGTCGCCTTGCTGCAACTCGAAGTATGAAGGGGATAGTTAATTAGAATTTGCGCGATAGTGACACGGCACTAAATGGCTTTTATTGATTTGTCACAATATAGTTTTATCCACTGGTTTAGCAATAAAAATAAATATCACACTGAATGCAGAATATGTGTTACCGACAGGGCGTATTTGTTATTTGATTTATTATCATGTTATTGTGATTTATTTTCATGAAGTTATTGGCGTATTTACTGCAACTATTTTGACGTTTAAAAATGAGAGAAAAGAGTGTTTTGTTATTGCATGAACAAAAAGGGTATTAATTGTGGAGTGTGTCAAAGTAAGTGAATTTAATTGGTCTGATAAATTGTCGTAGCGCAAGAATTTAATTCGTTAGTGGCTATAACCTGTGTCGAGTTTTTATTTGGTGATGTTCTGAAGCGTTTTTAAATTATGTCTCTATACCCGTCATCCTTCAAGTTGCAGGGGGGTTGGCTGCAACTCGAATGATAAAGGGTATATGTATGAAGACGCGTGAATTAATTCCATGCGCGACTAACTGTAATGCTAACTGATATACCACCTTGTGTGGTTGGGAAGGGGGTTTAAATCCCCCGCAGCCCCCGCTGCTGTGATGCTGACGAACCCGTAATGCCACTGATCGCAAGATTGGGAAGGGCGGGTGAGAGTGACGCTAAGCCAGAAGACCAGTCTGTTAGCCAAAAACAACAACTTCGGTGGGAAGTGGGTTGCTCAGATGCGTCTGGTCGAAAGACCGGGTAACCGCACTTCCTGACAGCCCGACCACCCTGAACAGGATTGGGGTATGGCAGTCAGGAAACGGACATTCATTCTTGCAGGCACCTCCAGCGGATGTGGAAAAACCACGGTCACGCTGGGTTTGCTTAGCCTCCTCAAACAGCGCGGATTGCGCGTTCAGCCTTGCAAAGTGGGGCCTGACTACCTTGATACCGGCTGGCATCGCGCCGTGACCGGCACATGTTCCCTGAATCTTGACCGCTTTATGTTGCCCGTCTTCACGTTAAATGCCCTGTTTGCTGAGCGTATGCAGCATGCGGATATTGCGGTGATTGAAGGCGTGATGGGGCTGTTCGATGGCTATGGCACCGATCCTGATTATTGCAGCACGGCGGGGATGGCAAAGCAGCTTAACTGCCCGGTCATTCTGCTGGTCGACGGAAAAGCCGTCTCGACCTCGATTGCCGCGACCGTCATGGGGTTTCAACGTTTTGATCCTGCGTTGCCGCTGGCGGGTGTGATAGTCAACCGCGTCAATAGCGAAAGCCATTATCAGCTACTGAAAAGCGCGATTGAGCGCTACTGCAACGTGCCTGTATTGGGCTACGTTCCCCGCGTGGAAGGGGTTTCGCTACCGGAAAGGCATCTGGGGCTGGTGACCGCACGCGAGTCCGTCGTCAATTCGCAACCATGGACAGACTTCGCCAACGTGCTGGAAAACACGCTGGATATTGACCAACTGCTGGCACTGAGCGTCTGCGATGCGCTCCCTTCAGGAGCGTGGCCCGAATTACCGTCTGCAGATTGCGGCAAAGGATTAACGCTGGCACTGGCGGATGACGAGGCGTTTAACTTCTACTACGCCGACAATATTGCCCTTCTTGAACGCGCAGGCGTGCGCATCGTGCGCTTCAGCCCCCTGCATGACAGCCAGTTGCCGGAGTGCCAGATGATCTGGTTCGGTGGCGGCTACCCGGAACTCTACGCGCAAAAGTTGTCCGCAAATCATGCCATGCGCGCGCAAATCCTTGCCGCCCATCAACAGGGCGTGGCGATTTATGGCGAATGCGGCGGGTTGATGTACCTCGGAAGCTCACTACAAGACAGCCACGGCGTGACTTATCCGATGGTCGACGCCATCCCCGGCCATAGCGCGATGGGCAAAAAGCTAACCCGCTTTGGCTACTGCGAAAGCCGCGCGCTGGTGCCAACGTTGCTGGCCGACGCAGGCGAAACGCTGCGGGGCCACGAGTTTCATTATTCAGATTTTACGCCGGAAACTCCGGCGGTCATGGCGAGCAGTAAAACCCGCGACGGCGCGGTTCTTCAGACGTGGTCGGGCGGCTGGCAGGTGGGGAATACCTTCGCCAGCTACCTGCATATTCATTTTGCCCAGCGTCCCACTCTGCTTAATCGCTGGATCTGCGCGGCCAGGAGGGCGAGATGACTCTACTGGCCTGGGCGGTGGCGTGGATTCTGGATTATCTGCTGGGCGATCCTCACCACTGGCCGCACCCGGTGCGCTGGATTGGCGCGCTGATTACCTTTGTACAACGACTCGTCAGACGTTGCTGTCGCAGCGAAACCGCCTTGTCCATCGGAGGCGGTTTGATGTGGCTAAGCGTCGTAGGGATCACGTGGGGCGTGGCGTGGGGGCTGCTGCATATTGCCAATGCCATTCACCCAGCTTTCGGATGGATTGTCGAAGTCTGGATGATTTTCACGGTGCTTGCCGCCCGCAGTCTGGATGACGCCGCGCGTGACGTAGAGCAGCCGTTACGTGCGGGCAACCTCGAAGAAAGCCGCAAAAAACTCGCCTGGATAGTCGGGCGGGACACTTCTCAACTGCACATGCCGCAAATCAATCGTGCCGTGGTGGAAACCGTCGCGGAGAACACCGTGGATGGCGTGATTGCGCCGCTGTTTTTTCTGCTGCTGGGCGGAGCGCCACTGGCGATGGCCTATAAAGCCGTCAATACGCTGGATTCGATGGTGGGCTACAAACACGAAAAATACCGCGCGATTGGCAAAGTCAGTGCGCGAATGGACGACCTTGCCAACTTCATTCCGGCGCGTATCAGCTGGTTGTTACTGAGCCTTGCCGCGTGGCTGTGCCGAAAAAATGCCGTGGACGCGCTGCGTATTGGTTGGCGCGATCGCTATAACCACAGCAGCCCCAACTGCGGTTGGTCTGAGGCCACGGTGGCGGGGGCGTTAGGTATTCGTCTGGGCGGGCCGAATGAATACTTTGGGCAACGGATTGACAAACCCTGGCTCGGGGACGCTTCCCGCGAGATAGCCGTTGACGATATTTCAGGAACGATTCAATTGATGTGGGTGGCTTCCACGTTGGCGCTGATGCTGTTTGCGCTGGTGCGGATTATCTGGTCTGGGGCTTTCTGAGGGCAATATGATGAATTACATACAACAACCACAAGCGATTGAAACCAAGAGTTTCGAGATTATCGGCGAGATCGTGCGGGAAACCCGGCCGGAATACCGTTTTGCCAGTGAGCTGCATGAAGCGGTGATTAAAAGGGTCATCCATACCACGGCAGATTTCGACTGGCTGGATATCTTATGGTTTTCCGAGCATGCGCTCGACAGCCTGTGCGCCGCGTTGCGCAGTGGCTGCACGGTTTATACGGACACCACCATGGCGCTCTCCGGGATCAATAAATCGCTGTTGGCCAGTTTCGGTGGCGAGTGCCGTTGCTATATCAGCGATCCCCACGTTGTGCGCCAGGCGAAAGAGCATGGGATAACGCGTTCCATGGCGGCGGTGGATCTGGCGCTGGAAGACGAAGGCGAGAAGGTCTTTGTTTTTGGTAACGCGCCAACCGCGCTGTTCCGCTTGCTGGAAAAGGACACCCCGGTTCGCGGCGTGGTTGGCGTTCCGGTGGGGTTCGTCGGTGCGGAGGAATCAAAAGAGGCGCTCACGACCAGCCATCTGCCAGCCATTGCGGCGCGCGGGCGCAAGGGGGGAAGCAACGTCGCGGCCGCCATCGTCAACGCCATGCTGTACCACATGCGGGAGGCGTGATGAGCGACTCCTTCGATGCGCCGGTATGGCATAACGGCAAAGCGTTACGCAAAGGATATACCACCGGCTCCTGCGCGACGGCGGCAGCAAAAGTTGCGGCGTTGATGGTCCTGCGCCAGCACCTGATTCATCAGGTTTCTATTACTACGCCTTCCGGCGTGGCGCTGTGTCTGAATGTTGAATCGCCGCAAATCGAAGGGCAGCAAGCCCTTGCCGCCATCCGTAAAGACGGGGGTGATGATATTGACGCCACGCACGGCATGCTGATTTTCGCCCGAGTCGCGCTGAATGATTCTGGTCAGATAACCCTTTGCGGTGGCGAAGGTGTAGGAAAAGTCACGCGCAAAGGTATCGGCCTGCCGGTCGGAAGCGCTGCTATCAACCGGACACCGCGCCAGACGATCGAGTCAGCCGTACGTGAGGTGATTGGGCCATCGCGTGGCGCGAGTGTGGAGATCTTCGCCCCCGAAGGGGAGATTCGGGCACAAAAAACCTATAACGCTCGGCTGGGCGTGATCGGTGGCATCTCTATCATCGGCACCACGGGCATTGTGACCCCGATGTCAGAAGAGAGCTGGAAGCGTTCGCTGGCGCTGGAACTGGAGTTGAAGCGCGCAGCTGGGCTGGATCGCATCGTGATGGTGCCAGGGAATCATGGCGAACGTTTTGTACGCGAGCGGCTTGGGGTGGATAGCCAGTCCATCGTCACCATGAGCAACTTTGTGGGTTACATGATTTCGGAAGCGGTGCGCCTGGGATTCCGCCACATCGTGTTGGTCGGGCATCCGGGGAAACTTATCAAGGTCGCCGCCGGGATATTTCATACCCATAGCCATATTGCCGACGCCCGCATGGAAACGCTGGTCGCGCACCTGGCCCTGCTTCACGCGCCTTACGAATTACTCACCGCCGTCAGCCAATGCGACACCACCGAGGCGGCGCAAGAGCACATCGACGCCTGGGGTTTTCAGCACATCTATAACCACCTTGCCGAACGCATTTGTCTGCGTGTTGCCCAGACGTTGCGCTTTACCAACCATCCGCCAGTTTGTGATGCCGTGATGTTCTCTTTTGATAATCAACTGCTGGGCAGCAATCGCCCGTTGCAGAACATCGCGGAGGAATTGCAATGCTGACGGTTGTGGGGATGGGGCCTGCGGGCCTGCATCTGATGACGCCCGTTGCAAGCCGGGCTGTCGCTGAAGCTGAGTTTCTGGTCGGCGGGAAGCGCCATCTGGCGCAGTTCCCTGATTTCTGCGGTGAAACGCGTGAACTTGACGCCGATATCCCCGGTTTACTCGACTGGATTGAACGCCGGTTATCGCACCGTGTGGTGGTGTTGGCTTCCGGCGATCCGCTGTTTTATGGCATTGGCACCCGGTTGGTCGCGCATTTCGGTATTGAGCGCGTGCAGGTGATCCCTGGGATCAGTGCGGTGCAATACCTGTGCGCCAAAACCGGCATTGATATGAATGATATTTGGTTGACCAGCAGCCACGGCAGAACTGTCGATTTCGATGCGCTGATTCGCCAGCACAAAGTGGCGATGGTGACAGATAAATGGTGTGGCCCACGAGAAATAGCCGCTGAGCTTAACGCCCGAGGGGCCGGGCAACGCTGGCTGGTGATCGGTGAAAACCTGGCGATGGAAAATGAACGCATCCACCGGCTCCGCGCCTGTGATGTCCGAGCTGAGTACGACATGAATGTCCTGGTGATCCTCAATGAAAGATGAGCTGTTTTTACGCGGGGCAAAAGTCCCGATGACGAAGGAAGGGGTGCGGACGTTGGCACTTGCCAGGCTGGATCTCCATCGGGCCAGCCATTTTATCGATGTTGGCGCAGGCACAGGCAGTGTCTCAATTGAAGCCGCGCTCAGCCACCCTGAACTTCGGGTGACGGCAATCGAACGAAACCCCGCGGCGCTGACACTGCTGGCGGAAAATCGCGGCCATTTTGATTGCCGAAATATTGAGATTATCGCCGGTGAAGCCCCGCTGGCGCTGGGGGAAAAAGCCGACGCTATTTTTATCGGCGGCAGCGGCGGCAACCTGACGCAGTTAATTGACTGGGCATTGAACCAGCTCTGCCCGGAGGGGCGTCTGGTGCTGACGTTTATCCTTCAGGAGAACCTTACCGCCGCACTTCATCATCTCTCTTCCCGCGGCATTCACGATTTTGATTGCCTTCAGTTGCAGATTTCCGAGTTAACCACACTGGGGAACGGGCATTACTTCAAACCCAATAACCCCACTTTTATGATTTCCTGCCAGAAGGAAAAAAATCATGGCTAAGACTTTTGATCCCCATTGCGTCTGGTTTGTTGGCGCGGGGCCCGGTGACCGTGAACTGATTACGCTCAAAGGCTACCGTTTGCTGCAAGAAGCGCAGGTGGTGATTTACGCCGGGTCGCTCATCAACACTGAGCTGCTGGAATATTGCTCGAAAGAAACAGAGTGCCACGACAGCGCAGAGCTGCACCTGACACAAATTATCGACCTGATGGAAGAAGGGATTAAAGCCGGTAAAACGGTCGTCCGCCTGCAAACCGGCGATGTGTCGCTCTACGGATCAGTTCGCGAACAAGGCGAAGTGCTGGCGAGCCGTGGTATCCCGTGGCAAGTGGTGCCGGGCGTCAGTGCTTTCCTGGGCGCGGCGGCGGAGCTGGGCGTGGAGTACACGGTGCCTGAAGTTTCGCAAAGCCTGATCATCACGCGTCTGGAAGGGCGCACGCCAGTGCCGCCGCTTGAGCAGATTGAATTGTTCGCCAGCCACCAGACATCCATGGCGATTTACCTCTCCGTTCAACGTATCCACCGCGTCGCCGAAAGGCTGATTGAGGGCGGATATCCCGCGTCGACGCCGGTCGCGGTTGTCTATAAGGCGACCTGGCCGGAAAGCATGACCGTGCGCGGTACCCTGGCGGATATTGGCGACAAAGTCCGTGACGCGGGCATTCGCAAAACCGCGCTGATTCTGGTCGGCGCGTTCCTCGGCGAAGAGTTCCATTATTCGCGGCTTTATGCAGCGGATTTCAGCCATGAATACCGTAAAGCCTGAGTTAATCACACTGGGAGTTTCACACTGATGTTAAGCGTAATTGGGATTGGCCCTGGCTCGCAGGCAATGATGACCGTCGAAGCCGTGGAAGCGTTGCAGTCTGCCGAGATCGTGGTGGGTTATAAAACCTATACCCATCTGGTGAAGGCTTTCACCGGCGATAAGCAGGTGATCAAAACAGGGATGTGCAAGGAAATTGAACGCTGTCAGGCCGCGATTGAACTGGCGCAAAACGGACACAACGTGGCGCTGATCAGCAGTGGCGATGCCGGTATCTACGGCATGGCAGGGCTGGTGCTTGAGCTGGTCACCAAACAGAAGCTGGATGTGGAAGTGCGGCTGATTCCGGGAATGACGGCCAGCATCGCCGCCGCTTCTTTGCTCGGCGCACCGTTAATGCACGATTTTTGTCACATCAGCCTGAGCGATCTGCTGACCCCCTGGCCGGTGATTGAAAAACGCATCATCGCTGCGGGCGAAGCCGATTTCGTCATCTGCTTCTACAACCCACGCAGCCGTGGCCGTGAAGGGCATCTGGCCCGTGCCTTTGAACTGCTATCTAGCACTAAACGTGCGCAAACCCCTGTGGGCGTAGTGAAGGCTGCCGGACGTAAAAAACAAGAGAAATGGGTCACCACACTGGGCGAGATGGATTTTGAATCCGTGGATATGACCAGCCTGGTCATCGTGGGTAATCAGGCGACCTATGTCGAGCAAGGGCTGATGATTACTCCACGAGGTTACACGCTGTGAAATTCGGCGATGTGTTGGTCGTCGGGGGCACGAGCGATGCCCGAGCGCTATGCCGACAACTGGATGACGCAGGGGTTGCGTACACCCTGTCGGTCGCGACACCGACGGGCGAACACCTCGCGGGAGACATCGCCGGAGCGGTGCGCTGTGGGCGCATGGATTTTCAACAAATGACCGCCTGGTTGCGCAAACAGGGCACGAGCTGGGTGATTGATGCTTCACACCCGTACGCGGAAGTTGTCAGCGAAAACCTGGTGCGCGCCTGCCGGGAAACCGGCGTGCTGTTAAGCCGATACCAGCGGCCAGAGCAATGTGCCGAAGTGGAACATCCACTGCTTTATTGCGTTAAGAGCATCGATGAGGCCTGCCAGGTTGCTGCGACCTTGGGTGAGCGCATTTTGCTGACGACAGGGAGCAAAGACCTCGCCGCCTGGCGCGCAGGGTTGGCGGGAAAAACGCTGATGGCCCGTGTGCTGCCGGTCGCGGAAGTGCTGCAACAGTGCGCTGACCTGGGATTTGGCGTGAATCAAATCTTCGCGCTGTGCGGCCCCTTCAGTGCCGAATTCAATGCCGCCTTTTACCAACAGTGTCGGGCAGATCTGGTAATCACGAAAGCATCAGGCGCGGAAGGCGGGTTCCTCGAGAAAGTTCAACCCTGCCTGGAAGCAGGGATCCCCTGCATTGTCATCATGCGCCCGGCACCTCTGGTGCAGGGTTCTGAATTACTGGAAAGCCAGACGGCATTTTCACAACGTTTGTCACGCTGGCTGAAACAAAAGGATTAAACGATGAAAAAAGCGCTTCTTGTCGTGAGTTTTGGCACCAGCTACCACGACACCGGTGAAAAAAATATTGTGGCGTGTGAACGCGATCTGGCTGCCAGCGTTCCCGATCGCGATCTTTTTCGTGCTTACACCTCAGGGATGATCATCCGAAAGTTAAAACAGCGTGATGGCATCTCTGTCGATACGCCGATGCAGGCGCTACGAAAGCTTGCCGATCTTGGGTATCAGGACGTGGCGATCCAGTCGTTGCACATCATCAACGGCGATGAGTATGAAAAGATCGTCCATGAAGTGCAGATCATGCGGCCCTTGTTTTCACGGCTGGTGATTGGTGCGCCTCTGCTCAGCAGTTTCGATGATTATTCGACGCTCATGGCGGCACTGCGCCAGCAAATGCCCGCACTGGGTGAACGGGAAGAAGTGGTGTTTATGGGCCACGGCGCCAGCCATCACGCGTTCGCCGCTTATGCCTGTCTTGATCACATGATGAAAGCGCAACAGATCCTCGCGAGAGTGGGCGCGGTAGAAAGTTACCCGGAGGTGAGCCAGCTGATTGACAACATGCTTGCCGAAGGCGTTCGCGCCGTACACCTGATGCCGTTAATGCTGGTGGCTGGCGATCACGCCATCAATGACATGGCTTCTGACGAAGCCGATTCGTGGAAATCTCAATTCTGCGCCGCAGGGATCCCAGCTACACCGTGGTTGAAGGGGTTGGGTGAGAACCCGGCGGTGCGTGCGATGTTTGTCGCACATTTGCAGCAGGCAATTAAAAGCGCAATGAAGGAGGCAGCATGACGGGAAAACTCTATGCAATCAGCACCGGACCTGGGGCAAGCGACTTAATCACCGTGCGGGCATCACGCGTACTGGCCACGCTGGATGTGGTGTATGCCCCAGCCGGGCGTAAAGGCGGCGATAGCCTGGCCCTTTCCATCGTCCGTGAATATCTGGGTGAGCACACGCAGGTCTGTTGCCGTCATTTCCCAATGAGCGCTGACAGTGCTGAAAAAGAGGAAGTGTGGGATGCGGTTGCCGCCGAACTGCAAAGCGATGTCGAGTCAGGAAAACGGGTCGGCTTTATAACCCTCGGCGATGCCATGTTGTTCAGCACCTGGGTCTTTTTGCTCAAGCGGTTACAGAATCCTGACTGGCTGGAAATCATCCCCGGCGTGACCTCTTTTTCCGCGATTGCTTCACGTTCTGCCACGCCGCTGGCGATGGAGACGCAATCGCTGGCCGTGATTTCCTGTACTGCGCCAGAAGCCGAGATTCGTCGGGCGCTGGAGCAGCATGACAGCCTGGTATTAATGAAAGTGTATGGCCGCTTTGCGCGCATTAAATGTCTTCTGCAAGAAGCGAATTTGCTGGATTGCGCCTTGATGATGGCGGAAGCCACGCTACCGGGGGAGCAGTGCTGGCGGGAACTGAGCGCCATAAATGACGAGAACCCACTGCCGTACTTCTCAACCATTCTGATTAATAAACAGTGGGGCAGAGAAAGAAAATGAGTCTCGAAAAACAGCTTAAACAGCTTTCGTTCAGCGGCCTGGCAGCGGCGCTATTGTTGATGGTGGTGCCAGAGCAGGCGTTTGCGATGCACATTATGGAAGGGTTTTTACCGCCGATGTGGGCGCTGGCCTGGTGGCTGCTCTTTTTACCTTGTCTGTGGTACGGCCTGGTGCGTTTACGCCAGATTGTAGCCGAGGACAGCCATCAGAAAGTTCTCCTGGCGCTGTGCGGCGCATTTGTTTTCGTCTTGTCGGCACTGAAAATTCCGTCGGTCACCGGGAGTTGCTCGCATCCCACGGGCGTTGGGTTGGCGGTGATTTTGTTCGGGCCGGGCGTGGTGGCGATCCTCGGCGCGGTGGTGCTGTTGTTCCAGTCTCTGCTATTGGCTCACGGCGGTTTGACGACGCTTGGCGCTAACGGAATATCGATGGCGGTGATGGGGCCGGTTGTGGGTTATCTGGTGTGGAAACTGGCTTGCCGTGCAGGGTTGCGTCGTGATGTCGGCGTCTTCTTATGCGCCATGCTGGCGGACTTGACCACCTATTTTGTGACGTCGGTACAGTTGGGGGTCGCGTTCCCGGATTCGGAGGCAGGCATGATGGGATCGACTCTCAAGTTTATGAGTATTTTCTGTTTGACGCAGATCCCGATCGCGATAGCTGAAGGGCTACTGACCGTATTGATCTACGACCAAATAACGAAACGTCGGTTGATAACGGTAGAGGGGCACTAACGATGAAAAAGACAATTATTTTGCTCGGGATGGTCATTGCGCTGGTGATACTGCCCTTCTTCGTTGACCACAATGGCGAGTATGGCGGTTCCGACGGTGAAGCAGAAAGCCAGATTCAAATCATCGCCCCGAATTACACACCGTGGTTCCAGCCGCTGTATGAACCCGCAAGCGGCGAAATAGAAAGCTTACTGTTTACCTTGCAGGGCGCTTTGGGCACGGCGGTGATTTTCTACATTTTCGGTTACTGGAAAGGGAGACAACGTGCAACTGACCGGGCTTGACCGAATCAGCTATCAGAGCCGCTGGTATCACGTTTCACCGGTCCGCAAGTTCTGGCTGTGGCTGGCGATGATGGTGCTGGCGTTTGTCCTGCCGCCGTCTGGCCAGGCTTGTCTGCTGGCGCTGGTGGCGGCGCTAACCTGCTGGTTACTGCGCATTTCGCTCAGGCGTTGGTGCCGTTGGATGGCGCTGCCTTTTGGTTTTTTGCTGGTGGGGGTTGTCACTATTCTTTTCAGTATCAGCCACCAACCTGGGGCGCTGCTATGGAGCGTGCCGGTGGGCAGCGTCTGGGTTGGTATCAGTCATGACGGCTTGCTGATGGCAAATGCCACCTTCTGGCGCAGCCTGGCGGCGCTGGCGTCAACCTTCTGGCTGGTACTGAATCTGCCTTTTCCGCAATTGATTGTGTTGCTGCAACGGGCGCGGGTGCCGCGTTTAATGACCGAACAAATTCTACTGACATGGCGCTTTATTTTTATTTTGCTGGAGGAGGCGCTGGCTATCCACCGCGCTCAGACGTTGCGCTTTGGTTATCGCCGTCTGCCGCAGGGATACCGATCGTTTGCGATGCTGGTCGGACTGCTTCTCACCCGCGTGATGATGCGTTATCAGCAAATGGTGACGGTGCTGGATATCAAATTGTATCAGGGTGATTTTCACCTGTAAGGAGCGTCATGCTAGCCACTGAATCTCTCTGGTTCCGCTACCAGGATGAGCCGGTACTCAAAGGTGTTTCGCTGGATTTCTCACGCCATTCGGTCACCGGGTTAGTGGGGGCGAACGGTTGCGGAAAATCGACATTATTTATGAACCTGAGCGGCATTCTGAAGCCGCAAAAAGGGGCGGTGCTGTGGCAGGGAAAACCGCTGGATTACAGCAAACGCGGTTTACTGGCGTTGCGACAGCAGGTGACCACCGTTTTCCAGGACCCGGAACAGCAGATTTTCTACACCGATATCGACAGCGACATTGCGTTCGCGCTGCGCAATCTCGGGATAGATGAAGCAGAGATTGCGCGGCGGGTAGAGGAAGCGTTGACGCTGGTCGACGCGCACGCCTTCCGTCATCAGCCGATTCAGTGCCTGAGCCATGGGCAGAAGAAACGTGTCGCCATTGCGGGCGCATTGGTACTCCAGGCGAAATATCTGTTACTGGACGAGCCGACGGCGGGGCTGGACCCGTCAGGGCGCATGCAAATGATTGAAATCATTCGGCGCATCGTCGCTCAGGGCAACCATGTGGTGATCTCCAGCCACGACATCGATTTGATTTACGAGGTGAGCGACGCGGTGTATGTGCTCAACCACGGTGAGGTTTTGGCGGAAGGGACGCCGGAAGCGGTCTTTTCCCGTCATGCCTGTATTCAGCAAGCGGGGTTAACGCAGCCATGGTTGGTCAAGTTGCACCTCGAGCTGGGATTGCCGCTTTGTAAAAATGAGGCGGATTTTTTTGCCCGGATGCGGGCGACATACATTCAGGAGGCGTCATGAAGCGGGCAATCATGCTACAGGGAACGGCATCTGATGTCGGGAAAAGTGTTCTGGCTGCGGGGCTTTGCCGTATTTTCCATCAGGATGGATGGCGAACCGCACCGTTTAAATCGCAGAACATGGCGCTGAATTCCGGCATCACGCCGGAAGGTAAAGAGATGGGGCGGGCGCAAATATTCCAGGCCGAAGCGGCGGGAGTTGTGCCGGATGTGCGAATGAATCCGGTGTTGCTGAAGCCGACCAGCGATAGCAAGGCGCAGGTGGTACTGATGGGGCAGGTGGCCTGCAACATGGATGCCGTCAGTTACCACGAATACAAACCGCGTCTGCGCGAACAGGTGACGGCGGCTTATAACAGCCTTGCGCAGGAATATGACGTGCTGGTGCTGGAGGGGGCGGGTAGCCCGGCGGAGATCAATTTGCGCGACCGCGATATCGTCAATATGGGGATGGCGGAAATGGCAGGATGCCCGGTTATCCTGGTGGCGGATATCGATCGTGGCGGCGTTTTCGCCTCTATTTACGGCACGCTGGCGCTGTTGCAGGAGCACGAACGCTGGCGCGTAAAAGGCGTCATCATTAATAAATTCCGGGGTGACGTGGCGTTGCTTAACCCTGGGATTGAACAGATTGAGTCGTTAACGGGAGTCCCGGTGTTGGGAGTGATGCCGTGGCTGGATGTCGATCTGGAAGATGAAGACGGCGTGGCGCTCCAGCGGGGTAAATATTTGCGCACCGAAAAGCGCGATATCGACATTGCCGTGGTGCAATTGCCGCACATTTCCAACTTTACGGATTTCAATGCGCTGGCGGCGCAACCGGATGTGCGGGTGCGATATGTTCGCCATCCCGAAGATCTGGACGGTGTGGACCTGGTTATCTTGCCGGGCAGCAAAAACACCCTTGGCGATCTGACCTGGATGCAGGAGCACGGGCTGGCCCAGAAAGTGCTGGAGTTACATCGATGCGGCGTGCCGATCATCGGCATTTGCGGCGGTTACCAGATGCTGGGCGATACCATTATCGACGAAGTGGAATCCGGGCTTGGCACATTACCGGGGCTGGGGTTGCTCAATACCGTGACCCAATTTGCCAGCAGCAAAACCACCACCCAGGTGACGGCTGAAATCGCCGCCTCATTGCCCGGTTGGCTGGCGCAGGCGTCGGGGATTGTGGTACGCGGCTATGAAATCCACATGGGGGAAACGCGTTTAACGACGGGTTGTCGTCCGGCATTGTCGCTGGAAAAAAACGGCGGGACGGTGGCTGACGGCGCGATCAGCGATGATGGGCTGGTTTTTGGTACTTATCTGCATGGATTATTCGACAGCAACGCCTTCACGCGGGCGGTGGTGGATGGTCTGCGGGCGAGGAAGGGATTAGCCGCGCTGACCAATACCGTGGATTACGCGAGTTACAAAGCCCAACAGTTTGATCTTCTGGCCGCCGCCATGCGGCAAAACATTGATATAGAAAAAATTTATAACGTCATGCGTGAACACCAGGAGGCAACGGAATGATTCTGGTCACGGGGGGCGCACGCAGCGGAAAAAGCGCCCATACAGAACGGCTGGCCGCACAGCATTGTGACCACGTTTTATACATTGCCACCTCTCTGGTTACGGATGACGAGATGGCATTGCGCGTGGCGAAACATCAAGCGCAACGGCCAGAACACTGGCGTACCTGGGAAGGATTCCGCGATGTGGGCGACGTGATTCGCCACCATTTGCAGCCTGGAGAAGGCGTGATGCTGGAGTGCGTCACCACCATGCTTTCAAACCTGCTTTATGAAGAAAGCGGAGGCGCTGACCCTGAAACGCTGGATTTTCCTGCGCTGGAAGCGTTCTTGTACCGTCAGATTGACGACCTCATCGCGGCATGCCAACAGTCTTCAGCCCCGATCTTCATTGTGACTAACGAACTGGGCATGAGCATCACGCCGTCTAATCGCCTCGCGCGCCATTTTGTGGATATCTCCGGCAGGGTAAATCAAAAGTTGGCGCAGGCGGCAGAAGAGGTGTGGTGGGTGGTGTCGGGGATTGGGGTAAAAATCAAATGTCGCTAAACATGCTGGTCGCGACGATGCGATTTATTACCCGCATTCCGGTGCCAGAAAAGTGGGCTGACGGCGTTGAGTTCAGCCAGTATGGCAAGGGCGTGCCGTATTTTCCCATCGTGGGCTGTATTGTCGGCGGGATTGCCGCGTTCGTTTCGCTGCTTGTCAGCCAGAGCGGGGGCGGCATTTATATTGGCGCGCTGACCTATGTTTTGGCACTCGCTTTTCTGACCGGCGGGTTTCATCTGGATGGGCTGGCGGACACCTGCGACGGTCTTTTTTCTGCCCGAAGCCGCGAGCGTATGCTGGAAATTATGCGCGACAGCCGCCTGGGAACGCACGGTGGCCTGGCGTTGGTCTTCTGTATCCTCATCAAAACATTCGCCGTTGTTTCGCTTTCGCATTATCCCGTTAAAGAACTCTTCGCTCTGTTGATTTGCGCGCCGGTGGCCGCCAGGTCAGCCATGGTGCTGGCGATGTACAGACAGCGCTATGCCCGCGCCGGTGAAGGAATGGGCAATGTTTACATCGGCCAGATTAGCGGCTTTCAGGCAGCAACAACCTTGATTATTGGGGCGCTGCTGGTGGTGTTGCTCGCCGGATCGCGGGGGCTTATCGCCATTCTGGTGACCTGGTGTGTGGTTTATGGCGTCGCGTCATTTATCCGCCGTCAGTTAGGGGGGCAAACCGGTGACACATTGGGTGCCTCGGAAGAAGTGGGTGAACTGGTTTTTCTGCTGGCATTGCTGTGGGTTTGAATGACGCGTTAAACAATTGAGGATAATAACGGTGCAAACATTAACGGATTTAGTGGCAAGCATCAGGCCGCTTGATAAACAAAAAATGGCGCAAGCGGCTGACTATATTGAAAGTTTAGCAAAGCCGGCAAAAAGTCTTGGACGCCTGGAAGTGATGGCCACTCAACTGGCGGGTATGCGCGGTCTGAGCCATCTGGATAATCTGCAAAAAGAGATCATTGTGATGTGCGCCGATCACGGGGTGTTTGATGAAGGTGTGGCCGTCACACCAAAAGAGGTCACCTATATTCAGGCGCTGAATATGCAGAAGGGGCTGACCGGCGTTTGCGTGTTGGCTAAAAACAGCCAGACGTCTGTTTTGCCTGTAGATATCGGCATTGATTGTGAACCCATCGCGGATATGGTGAGCCTTAAGCTGGCACGCGGTTGCGGCAATATTGCCCGGGGGCCAGCCATGTCGCGCCAGGACGCTGAACAACTGCTGCTGGCCAGCGCGCAGTTGGTGAAAAAGCGTGCGGAGGAAGGCGTGTCTATCTTTGGTGTCGGTGAACTGGGTATTGCGAATACCACACCCGCTTCGGCGATGATCAGCGTCTTTAGCGATTGTGATCCTCACGATGTGGTGGGCATCGGGGCCAACCTCCCACTCGAAAGGTTACAGCACAAAGAGTCTATTGTGAGAAAGGCTGTCCACATTAATCGACCTGACGGCAATGATGCGGTGGATGTGTTGGCGAAAGTCGGCGGGTACGATTTGGTGGGGATGACGGGCGTCATTCTTGGGGCGGGGGCGTGTGGCCTTCCGGTGGTGCTGGACGGTTTTCTCTCCTACGCGGCGGCTATCGCGGCTTGCCAGATTGCGCCTGAAGTCAAAAACTATTGTATCCCTTCACATTTTTCGGCAGAAAAAGGCGCGCAACGCGCATTAGAACACCTTAACTTAAAGCCGTATCTCTATCTGGATTTACGCCTCGGAGAAGGGAGTGGCGCGGCTATTGCGATGTCGATATTAAGTGCGGCATGCGCCATGTATTGCCATATGGGATTGCAAGCGAACAGCGGTTTTAGCCTGCCGGGTTCACCGACGTAATCGTTGATAAATGCGCTGGAAGCCGCAAGCAAAAGGGCAGGGAAGGAACCCTGTGAAACGCCCTTGCGCCCGCAGCCTCAGAATATAAACGAACGGAATCCGCTGAGGTTTTGATAAAGCTGAGCGCTGTTGCGAAACCCCAGTTTGCGTACAGCGTTCATCTTATGGCACTGCGCAGTTTTGTAGTTGATAGCCAGTTGCTGCGACACGTGGCGAATATCTGAACCTTCAAGCAGCAACCGCAGAATGCTCTTTTCCATCTGCGTCAGCTTACCGCGCTCCCTTGATCGGGAGCTAACAATGCCTGGGTTCATCACCATCTGAAGCAGCGTTAAATGCAGCTGCGCCAGCCGGGCATTGTCGGCAACCATCTGAACATGCTGCAACAGCAACTCCGGTATCAGTGATTTGTGCTGGTGTTTTAACAGCAACGCAATCTGTTTTCCCTTCACATCTTCCACATGGTGATTCAGCCAGAGGATTTTTTCTGTGGGGGAATAACTGCTGTCCAGCAGGCTAATCAGCAACGGTACAGTGGGATCGGCCTCCAGCACAAATTCCAGCTCTGCCGTCGTGCTTACAAAGACAGGCTCCAGTCCTGATTCGGTAATCGCTGAATGAAGGCCCGCCCCCATGAAATCCATGGCGCTCCAGACGATAATACTTTTCATCGGTGTTATTTCTCTTTAAAAACGAAAAGCCAGCGGCCGCCTTATAATCGGTGCAGTCGTTTCTCTTCAAGGAGTAATTTAACAATGATATTGTCCAGTTTTCGCAGCGTACTTTCTGTCATTCGCTTGAACTGGCAGGAGAGATGAACGACGTCACGATAGCTCTCATCCTCGTCGGGTTCTATTATCGGCTCTACGTTGATCACGTGAAGATTAGAAACCAGAGTGCCTATATCATTAAAATCAAATTCAACATTGCGTAATGTCGTGCCACAAAGTGAATTAATATGCTCATCATTTTCAACAATCAGTGCACAACCACCGTGGGAAATATCCTTAATTCTGTAGTGGTATTTACGCCCATCATTAAACTTGCCGTAGCACTGAAAGTTATGTTTGTTTGCCAGAGTTAAACGCGAATGCATTCGTCGTTGCGTCACTTTGACGCTGACGGGAAAACAGACGTATAAACAATTGACGTTATTAACGATGGCGGCTTTTGCTTTTGTCGTTTTAAAATCGTATTTGCCGTTGTCATCCTGGATAACAAAATTCAAAGCATTGCGCTTTTTCGCCAATTCTTCGTCCCACGGGATAAAGAACCCTGCGGAATCTATTTTTTGAATACGGCTGGCAATGACCCCTGTTTTATCATGGACATCGACACGGCTTCCCTTTTTTACTGCCTCACGCATAATCGCAATGATTTCAAACATATCCTGTTTGACGTAGGCGTCTTCCATTTTGTAATTATCCTTCTGATACGAATATCAAAGTGCTAACAGTTTGCTAATGGGGGGGAATAAAATTGTTATCTGAACCTGGCGGAGTGACGTCACTCTGCTTTATTTAATAACAATGGTTGTATCTGCAAAGTCATTAATTTCCCACTGGAAATATAATCAACTATTACCAGAGAGTAATAGTGGCCTTGCGTTAATAATATCATGGTAAGCTTATAACTCTGTTGGCATTAAATGTAGCATAAAAATCCAAAATAAAACAAATCCTAAGATTAAGTATCTCAGTTGTCTGTCATGGTTGATTTATCGTGTTGCAATCAACGTAAAACACAGAATGTAAGACTGTAAAACCAAAAAATTACTTAATTAAAACAACAAGTAACCATTTTGCTTCTCATCGCGCACCAAAATATAGCCCCTGGCTGATCACAAATTCATCTCTCCGGCAAATGTAACAATCTATTAATTTCTGTTTATTAAGTCGTGAAAACAATCAATCTATGTAAATTCCTGGTGTAAATTTCCCTCGCCCAATCAGTCCAACCGGACGTTGTCGATAGAGCAATCCCATTAATAACCAGAGGCGTTTATTTGCCTCCTAATCGTTATTTTCTAATCAGTACATGGAGTCACAATGAAGAAGATTTTACTGCCTGCCGCTGCACTAATTCTGTCAGCAACAGCAATGAATGCCTATGCAGTCAATGGCAAGGTTGAATTCACCGGTGAGATCGTGAAATCCACCTGTAACGTCGTTTCTGGCGACCAGGATAAACAAGTTTTCATTGGTAAATACCCAACAACTGCATTTACCAACGTCGGTGACGTAACGGCTTCTAAAGCATTCACCATTCAGCTTGAAAAATGTGAAGCGGGCGATTACTCCCTGCGTTTTGATGGCCAGACTGTTGCCGGTCACTCAAACCTGCTGACGGTTAACCCAGCTAAAGATACCAGTCTGGCTGATGGTGTTGGTATCGAAGTTCTTGATAACAACGAGCAAATCATTCCTGTTAACCAGTCCGCTGATGCTAACAGCCCGTGGGTCACTATCGCGGCTGATGGTACTGCCACTTTCAACCTGAAAGCGCGCTACAAATCTTTCGATACCGTACAAGCTGGTCCTGCAAACGCGAATGCCACTTTTACCATCGAATACAAATAAGCCACGGAATGTGGAATCTGGACCACGGATGGTCTGCGTGATTAATTGGATTGAGTAAATGAAAAAGCGACTGGCATCATTATTACTTCTTATATCTTTACAGGCCTCTGCGGGCATTCAGGTCGGAGAGACTCGGGTTATTTATAACGGCAACCAAAAGTCTGCCGCCTTATCTATTCACAATGACACCGATGAAACCTGGATGGTGCAGACCTGGCTTGATAATGGCGATGCCAGCAAAACGCCAGCTAATTTACCCATGCAGGTTATTCCGCCCATTTTGAAACTGGCAGGAAATAAAGACGCTATTCTGCGCTTTATTTACTCCGGCAACGGCCTGCCTACCGATAGAGAATCCGTTTACTGGATTAACGTTCAGGAAATCCCCCCTTCGGCCAAACAAGAAAACGTACTGCAAATTGCGGTTCGTACTCGCGTGAAACTCTTTTATCGCCCAACCACGGTGAAAACAACGCTTCTGAAAGAAGCTGAAGCGCTCACCTGGCGCAAACAGGGCAATGACCTTGTGGTCACCAACAACGGCCCATTGCACGTCACTTTTGGGGTGCTGACCCTCAAAGGCAGCGGCGGAAAAACCTGGAAAACCGAAGCCGATATGGTGAAACCAATGGCTTCTCTGCGTATTGCGCTCCCTGCCGGTGCGTCTGCGGCCAATAACCTGTCATTTACATTCATCAATGATTATGGCGGTCACACAGAAATAAAAGATACACGCATTCAATAATTCAGCTTAGGAATGAACAGCATGGCTCGCAATAAACAAATGGACCTGTTACCACGGCGTCTGGCTTATCACATTCGATGCGCTCTATGTGTATCAGCAATGCCATTGTTAGTCGCGCCGTTATCTTATGCTGATGAGCAATTTAACACTTCGTTTATTCATGGTGAGGATAACGTCACGCTGGTTAAGGATCTTGCTAATGGCGATGATATTTTACCCGGGCGTTATCCGTTCGATATTTACGTGAATAAAAAGCGTGTCGATCACCGTGAAATTGAATTTAAGAAATTACAGCCCAATACCCAAGGGACGTTTTGCCTGTCCGCTGATGAATACCGCGAATACGGGATCTTAGTGGCAGACACTGCGGGTAGCCGTTCCTGTTATGACATCGTAAAAGCCATTCCGGGCAGCTCGATGAGCTGGAATGCCGCACTACAGGAACTGGATATTTCCGTGCCGCAGACCCACATGGAGCCGCTCCCGCAGGGCATGATTTCACCCCGCGTGTACGAGAACGGCATCAACGCGGCCTACGTGAACTATTCGTTCAGCGGCGATCACAACCGTTTTTCAGACAATAACAACACCCGTCAGGGCGATTACTATTTCTTGTCGCTGAATAACGGGGTTAACCTCGGCCCGCTGCGTTTTCGTAATAACTCTACGCTGTCGAAACAACCGGGTGAAAAAGAGGAATGGACGCCCGTCTCTTCCTGGGTGGAAACCGATATTATTCCCTGGCGTAGCCGCGTCCAGATGGGGCAGAGCAACACCAACAACAACGTCTTCGACAGTTTCCAGTTCCGCGGGATGCAGATCTCCAGTATTCCTGAGATGCTGCCAGACAGCCTGCGCGGTTATGCACCAGTGGTGCGCGGCGTGGCTAACACCAACGCCCGTGTGGAAGTTCGCCAGAACGGTTATACCGTCTACAGTACGATGGTGTCGCCGGGGCCGTTTGCCCTTAACGATATCTATCCGAGTAACCTCAGCGGTGACCTTGATGTGACGGTTATCGAAGCTGACGGCTCGCGCCATAGCTTCAGCATTCCTTACTCTTCCGTACCGAATATGCTGCGCGAAGGGATGTGGGAGTATCAGGTCACCGCCGGTAAATATCATGATGGCTCAAGCAGTTATCAACCAAAATTCGTCCAGGCGACGGTTTCTCACGGTACGAAATACGATCTGACGCCATACGGCGGCCTGCTGTTGGCTGAGAACTATCGCTCTGGGGTTGTTGGGGTCGGCACCAACTTTGGTGAATGGGGCGCGGCGTCCGTCGATGCGGCCTGGTCCGACACCGACCTGGCTTCCGGTGACAACAAACGCGGCGCCAGTTTCCGATTCCTGTATTCCAAATCCCTCAATAGCCTGGGAACCGAGTTCCAGCTTGCCGGGTATCGTTATTCTACCTCTGGCTATTATGACTTCTCAGACGCTATCAATGAGCGGGCCAGTTGGGATAACGGCTTATACCACACACAGTATTACGATCAGGACAACAACCAGAACGGCGTACCGGACTGGGCAACGAACGAGCGCAAATACTACGACACGCTGCGTTATAACAACAAACGTCAACGCGTGCAGATATCCGTTAACCAGCATATCGCTGGCGCATCGCTTTACGCGGTCTTGTCACGCCAGAACTACTGGGGCACTTCGGCCTACGACCGCACCGTCCAGACCGGGATCAGCTCCTCGTGGAAGCGCATCAACTACGGCATGTTCTACCAGAACAGTCGCAGCAACTACGGCTACACCGACAACAGCATCAACTTCAACCTGTCGATTCCGTTCAGCGTCTTCGATGCTAACCGTGATATGACCGCAAGCTTTAGCGCAACCCACAGCAAACAGAGTGGCGACGGTTTCAGCACCGGCTTGAGCGGGACGTTGCTCGATGACAACCGCATGAACTACTTCCTGCAAACCGGTCATACCGAGAATGGCGGAAGTACCAGCCTTGCGAACCTCGGTTATCAGGGAAGTTACGGCAACATCGAGGTAGGCCACAGCTATAACAGCAACTATCAACAGACCTCGCTTAACGTTTCCGGTGGCATCGTGGCGCACTCGGGCGGCATCACTCTGTCACAGCCGCTGCAAAATACGTTTGTGCTGGTTGAAGCCAAAGGTGCGCAGGGCGTTCGTCTTGAAAACCAACCAGGCGCGGCCATCGACACCTTCGGCTATGCGGTGCAAACCTCCGCCATGCCGTATCGCCATAACCGTGTGTCGCTGCGCACATCCGACATCGGCAACGGCCTGGATATTCCGCTGGCGGCCAAAGATATCGTTCCAACTAACCGCGCGATTGGCAAAGTGGTGTTTGAAACACATCTCGGCCAGAGCCTGCTGATTCACTCAAGGCTTGATACCGGCGACATGCCGATGATTGGCGCCAACATTTTCAACGGCCAGGGCACCAGCATTGGCGTGGTCGGGACGCAGGGTAAAGCCTACGTTTCAGGCGTTGAAAGTGGTGAAAAACTGAAAATGAAATGGGGCGACAGCGCAGACGATGCTTGCATGATGACCGTGCCGCAGTTGCCGCTAATTGATACTGATAAACCGGGTGGTTATCAGGAAGTGACTCTGACCTGCAGCACAAAATAAAGGAACCTGACAATGTGCTTTTTCAATAAACTACCCCGGGCCGGATTGATCCTTTTCTCCCTGCTGGCGGCCTTGTTTTCAACAAACAGTTTTGCGCTGTCGTGTAAGGATGCTTTCACCGGCAGTGCGAAACAGATTATCTCTTTGGATCAGCCTATCAACGTGTCGACGGCTAATTTGCAGCCAGGCCAGTTGCTTTGGCGTTCCCAGACTTTCTCCTCCACCTTTAAGTGCGAGGATACGGATGGTTTCCCAAAAGGGGAAAACGCCTATCTGTGGTGGGACCCGACCAAATTGGTACAGAGCATCCACAATTCGCTGCAAGTGGGCGTCACCTTTAAAAGCGTTGACTACAATCCGGTCGCGCAACAAAACACCCTGGTCGGGCCGGGTACCACGTGCCGCCCTAACGGACGTGGCGGCTGCCAAAGCCCGGCACAATCCCAGACGGTGAAGGTTGAATATTCGGTTTATATCAAAGCAACCGGTAACGCGCCGCCGCAAAGCGGCCAGATAACCGATAACAATCAGTATGCGTTGTTCCAGGTTGATGGCGTGGGCGGTCTGAACTCGCGCCCGGACAGTAACTTCCGCTCCTACATTACTGGGCTTGGTAACATCCGTTTTATCTCCTGTAACCCACAGATAACCGTGGTGGCTAACAACGGGAGCACCGTGAACTTCGGCAAGATCCCGGCGCGTAATGCGGTGGTGGGGAAAATCGAAAAACAGATGCCGTTCTCCGTTGAGGCCAACCTGACTGGTGCCGGGCAGGATTGCCAGGGGAAAACGCTGATGGCAAGTTTTAGCTCCACCTATCCGACGCAGGATACCACCACCATTTTACCGACCAGTGACAGCGGTTTCGGGATTGTGATTTCTAAAGCGGATGCCCCGCTCACGTGGATCCCGATGAATACCCCGCAGACTCTGGGTTATATCAACGGCAGCGTTATCAGCACTAATTTCCTGGCGAGCCTGAAATGGCTGAGTACCACGCCGAAAGAGGGCACGTTTAAAGCCTCTGCGAATATTGATGTCACCTTTAAATAGACCAGCGCGGTAATGTCGCAATATGTCACTGATAACAACTAAACCAACCGGGATGCGCTATGTCTTTCAGCCGATGTTCGATCGCGAGGGGAAACTCATTGCGGTGGAGTGCTTGTCACGGCTCGATCCGCTGAAGCATGGCCACTCTGCTAACGTGGAACAGTTCTTCAGTCATGCACCGCTGACGTTACGCACGGATATTCTGCTGGAGCAAATCGCGCTGGTGGCGCAATACCAGTCCTGGTTTCGCGACAACAACGTGATGGTGACGTTAAACATCGACGAACAGACGCTGATGGCGCTCGATGACGAGTTGATCTCGGAATGTGTCAATGCAACGGGTTGCCTGCACTTTGAGATCAACGAGTTCTCCCGGACACTCACCTGCCATAACCCGACATCCCTGGCATTAAGCGAGAAATACTCGCTCTGGCTGGATGATTTTGGCTCCGGGTATGCGGGCTTTAGCGCTCTGTCGGTTCAGCCGTTCCGCTATATCAAGACCGACAAGTGCCTGCTGTGGAGTCTGTTTGAGAAGAATAATGGCCAGGAACTGATGTCATCCCTGCTGAGCTATTTTAATGCGAACCATTATCTGGTGATCGTTGAAGGCGTGGAGACACTGGAGCACCGACGGTGGCTTGACGGCATGTCATGGTTTGCGCTTCAGGGGATGTTGTGGCAAGAGTGCAGCATCAAAACGCTGATGGCCAGAGCACCGGTTTATTCATTCCAGGGGGATGGCAAACAGGTGTGTAACGCTCAGGAAATCACGGGATTTTTACAGTAGTGCCTTTCTTATGCAGCGCCGCGATGATATCGGCAGTGTGCCAGTCTTGTTTGGTGGGTGCTCAGGCGGAGTTTGCACTACCGGTCACAACGGATGCCGGCCAGTCCGAAGACTGCCCCGCCTGAGCCACCATTGATATATTGCGTTATTACGTGGAATTCGAAGGTGTTAACCAACCCGCTAATGAACGGAATGCGAGTTGTTTTCCAAAGATATTTTTAAAATTGAATCTATCAATAAACCTGAAACAAAATATCCTCTATTTATTTATGGGTGACTTCATCTGAAAACCCGTCACTGAATATATTGTTAGTTAGAGAAATAGAACAAATATTTACCATGATTCGCTCTAACCATTCCAGGGGTAATACATTAGAAATATCACTAACGGCTAAAATTTGAGGCCAGAAGACTGGTTCATTTCTTACTGGTGGTGGGATTGTTTGGCGTTTATTGAAGCAGAGGTTTTGGGGAATTGAACACGGCTTTGATATGGCAGCAGTTAATATTTTTTTGGCAAAGAATTAATTTTGATTAGCTTTCCTCGTTCTAATTCGATATATCCTCCCGCTTTAAGTGACGCAAGAATTTTCATAATCATACTACGTGAAAGATTGGTTTTAAGACGAATATAATTTTCTACGGTAGTTGAATTTTTGATCGTTTCATTTTCGCTTATCAGTTCCAGTAATTGGGCACGAATAATCTCATAGGTTGTCGGTGCGGAGAGCTGTTGTCCGATGGTAAATAATTTCCCTCCGATGATGAGCAGATGCTCTGCAAGTGGTCGCCATAAATTCTCACGTTCTATAATTTCAAAAAGTTGATGAGTAGGTATTATGCCTATTTCACAGGTTGTGATCGTCCTGATATAGCTACCGATATACATTTGGGTCAAATTGCCCAACCCAAGAATAACAGGGGCGTTACCAAAACCGACAATACGGTCATCGTTCTGGCGATGCAGCACAAAACTGCCTTTCGAAATTAAATAACAAAAATGTGCATTTTCACTTGAAAGGGTTAAAGTGCGCCGTGGTGGGTAGTTTTTTTTTACTGAAAAAGGCAGCAGTTTAGTCACCAGTTCGAGTACGAAAGGTGAGGGGAGAGATAACAATGTTGGAATGGTATCTTTGGCATTCATAAGCGCACCGGGTCTATAACAACAGTAATCTACTATTAACTATAGATGCATTGGGGATGAAAGCGAAGAGTATTTAACTGCCAACAGGCTTCCTGACGCGAGATTTAGTATTTCTGGGGGAGCCGATTGACACTCATTAAAATTCCTCTGTTTAGTGTAATACATTCAGCATCACGTAATTGGGAAAGGATTTTCATCACACCGCTACGTGACAGATAAGTTCTGTTTTGTATGTAGTTTGCTGCGGTCACATTTAACCGGATACGCTCTGGCTCTTGCATTAACTCCTGAAGTTGAATTTTGATAATTTCATAAGAAGATAACTGCGAGTGTAATGTACAATTTTCATAAACCCGGGATGCGGTATACATAATCAAATAGCACAAACTTTCCCAAAGTTTTTCTCTCTCCAGTAATAGATACAGTCTTTCTGTTGATAAGCGGTACATTTTCGCATCGGGTGTAGCCCGGACATATAAATGATCATGGTGACCCCGCAGGCCGCTGACACCCAGTAAAAAAGGGGCTTTCTCCGAATTCAGGATCATGCCGTCACCACGCCGATAAAGTGTGGCGCTGCCTTCAGTGATTAAATAACAAAATCTCTTATTATTTTGCAGATAACGTATCGCCTCGCCCTGCGTTGGTGTGAAGGGCTCTGTGAAAGGTTCAATTGCATCGATAATTTTTTGAATATGGTCTATGGGTTTAGTTGCGGAAACCGGTATAAATGTAGGCATATTCTCTAAAGCTATTCTGGAATTCATATTATTTTTCCAAACATCCAATCTTTCCTATTATAAGACTCCCAATGATTATCCCTTAAGAGTAATCATAGTAAATAATTAAATGATCTTAATGTGGACTCTGATTTTAACATTGAAGCAACATTGCGTTTTTGATAGAAATAAGATTATTCCCAGGGCTAATTAGCATGTAAAAATTAAATGAAGCTTAAATGTAAAATGCGTCTAAGCTTTTGTTTTACATAAGGGATAAAGAAAGCCTTATAAACAATGTGTCTTAATTGTTAATAAAGCAGTCCACGATTACGCTTAAAATTGATTGTGTTGTATACAGGGTTTATTTAGATTTATCCCCAGCAAGACAACGATACTTAATCAGGTCGCTTAATAAAGAATTCCAACTTTTTAGGTTTCCGGAAGTTCGTACTTATCAAGTGATGATGATATCTGTCTGCAATTAGAAAGTATTAAACAAAGAAAACCTGAATAAATACCTGCCATCGGCACTATTAATAATATAGCGGCCTGTGAGGGATTTACAGGGACAACAAATATATACTCAAGGAATTAGTAAATGAAAAAGAATCTCATCGTTGTTGCTTTCGCTGCTGTTACTGCGTTGTCTGCCTCTAATGCCATGGCATCTGCTGGCACCGTTAATTTCACCGGCCAAATTCTGGATGCAGCATGTAATGTTGACGTTGCTTCTCAGAACCAGACCGTTGCGCTGGGTTCTTACTACAAGACTGAATTTGTTAACACAGGTGATGTGACTGCTGCTAAGAAATTCACCATCGTACTGAAAGATTGCCCTTCTACTGTAACTGCGGCACACGTGATGTTCGACGGTACGCCAGAAACAACTGACGCGACTCTGCTGGCAATCGACAGCACTGTTCCAGGTGCTGCAACTAACGTCGCTATCAACCTGAAAACTGCTGATATGGCTGACCTGGCACTGCACGGTGATAACGGTTACCGTTATTTGCTGAGCAGCACCCAAGATAACAACCTGGATTTCTACGCTCAGTATAAATCTACTGCAATGCCTGTAACTCAAGGTCCTGCAAACTCTGTAGCCAGCTTCTCTGTAGTCTATAACTAATTTCCTTCCGGAAATAACAGGGGGCCGGATATTTCGGCCCTTTTTCATAAAGGTAAAAAAATGAATTTCCTTCGTAAAACTTTAATTGCTCTGCTGTTAATTAACGCAGGTGTTTCCTCCGCCAGTGCCGGTATTATTATCGGTGGCACCCGTGTTATTTATGATGGCAATAAAAAGGAAGCATCTATTGGCGTTAATAACCCGGACAGCACTGCCTATTTGATTCAGTCCTGGATTGACACGCAAAATGGCGGCACGGAGAAAGCTCCTTTTGTTATCACTCCACCTCTTTACCGTCTGGACCCAACGCAACAGAACGTTGAGCGCATTATTTTAACCGGTGCGGTACCGCAGGATAAGGAAAGCCTTTACTGGCTGAATATTAAAGCTATTCCGTCTGCGCCGAAAGCAGCAAACAGTTTGCAGATTGCGGTGAAAACCAGCATTAAATTAATTTATCGCCCGGCTGCAATTAAAGGCACTACGCCAGAGGAGCAGGCAGATAAATTAACCTGGTCCATTAGCGGTAATAAAATTCAGGTGACTAATCCAACGCAATTTGTGATGAATTTTAATGAAGTGACTGTTGGCGGTAAAAAGCTCGAAAACGTCAGTTATGTTTTGCCAGGTTCAACGGCAGCCTTTGATTTACCCAAAGATATTCGCGGTGGGAAGGCAACGTTCACGGTGATTAATGATTATGGCGGCCCCGGTAAAATACATAACGCCAGCCTTTAAAAGAATAAGACCGCAATAATATGCAAGGATTTAAGGGTTAATGATGATGAGACAAAAACATAAAGTTTTCCAGCCTGCCAGGATGGCCATTTTTATTGCGGTCGCGTTAAGCAGCGGAGCTCAGGTTGCGAACGCCCGCGATACTTTTAACCCTGAATTGCTTGAAGTGGGAAACCCCGGTGCGGGTAAAACTGACCTCTCCGTTTATGAAGCAGGATCTCAGGCACCGGGCGTATATCACGTTGATATTATTCTTGACGAACAACTGGTTGATACGCGTGACGTTGAGTTTAAAGCAGTCGCAGATAAAAGCGGAGAAGCCAACTTACAGCCCTGCATCAGTCTCGATACGCTTAAAAGCTGGGGGGTAAAAACCGATCTGTTTCCGGAACTCGCAGCCGATGCGCAGTGCATAAACCTGGCTGTTATTCCTCAGGCTTCAGCAGACTTTCAGTTCAGTACCCAGCGATTAGTCATCAGTATTCCTCAGGCGGCACTAATACCTCAGTCGCGTGGCTATGTCCCCCCTGAAAAATGGGACGAAGGCATAACGGCAGGGATGTTGAACTATAGCCTCAGCGGCGACAACAGCCGGGGGCGCGGTGCCAATAGCAGCACAACGAATTCGCAGTATGCCAACCTGCGACCAGGTCTGAACATCGGGCCGTGGCGTTTGCGCAACTACTCGACCTGGAGCCGTGACAGCAACGGCCAGGATAAATGGGATACCGTTTATACCTATCTTCAGCGCGATATTATTCCTTTGAAGGCGCAGCTGACCGCAGGCGATAGCTCCGCTCCGGCTGATATTTTCGACAGCATGCCGTTCCGTGGTGCTCAGCTTGCGTCCGATGACGATATGCTGCCGGATTCAATGAAGGGCTATGCGCCCGTTGTGCGTGGTATTGCTCGTACCAACGCCCAGGTCGTCATTCGACAGAATGGTTACCAGATTTATCAGAGCTATGTCGCGCCAGGTGCGTTTGAAATCACCGATATGTATCCGACAGGTGGTGCAGGGGATCTGGATGTCACTATTAAGGAAGCGGACGGCAGCGAGCAACACTTCAGCGTGCCGTTTGCCTCGTTACCCCTGTTGCAGCGTGAAGGGCGTCTGAAATATGCGGTCACCGGTGGGCAGTATCGCTCTTATGACGGCAGCGTAGAGAAAACACCTTTCGCCCAGATGACCGCTATTTACGGTTTACCGAAAGGTTTCACGGTTTATGGCGGCGTGCAGGAATCCAGCAAATATCAGTCTTTGGCTTCCGGTGTTGGCAAGAATATGGGCGATTTGGGTGCGGTTTCTGTTGACGTCACCCAGGCCTGGTCTAAACCGCAGGATGATGTTAAGTCGAGCGGGCAATCATGGCGTGCGCGTTACAGCAAAAACTTTGTCGATACCGGTACCAACTTTGCGATTGCGGGTTATCGCTACTCTACCCGTGGCTATTACGGCATGCAGGAGGTGCTCGACTCCTACAGCGACAACAGAATAATGCAGGATCGCCGCCGTAACCGTATGGAACTGACCATGAGCCAATCGCTTGGCGGCAGTCTCGGTTCGGTTATGGTGGGGGCTGTGCGTGAAGACTACTGGAATGATGGAAAAACCATGGAGTCCTACACCGCGGGCTATAACAACTCGTGGCACAGCATTAGCTACGGAGTCACCTATACCTACAGCAAAAACGGTGCATCTGACGGCTACAGTGAATCCACCCGTTATGACAAAGACCAACAGATTGCACTGAACGTGAGTATTCCGCTGGACCACTTCCTGCCGGGAACATGGGCTAGTTATGCCATGAATTCCAGCAAAACCAACGGCACGACGCACTCTGTTGGCCTGAGTGGTGTGGCGCTGGAAAATAACGCGCTGAACTGGAACGTACAGCAGGGTTATGGGACCAACGATATTGGCGCGACCGGCAACATGAATGCTGACTATAAAGGCACCTACGGGGAAATGACGGCGGGCTATGGCTATGACAAAAACAGCGATCGCCTGAACTATGGCTTGCAGGGCGGCATTCTGGCCCATGCTGATGGCATCACGCTCTCGCAGCCGTTGGGCGAAACCAACGTCCTGATAAAAGCACCGGGCGCGAAAGGCGTGGGGATTCAAAACCAAAGCGGGGCGAAAACGGACTACCGCGGTTATACGGTCATCAGTAACGCCACGCCATTCCGTAAAAACGATGTGACGTTATCCCCGGATATGATGCCGGATGATGTAGAGCTTGATTTGACGACCGCAACGGTTATTCCAACGCGCGGTGCGGTGGTTCGGGCTAATTATGTGGCGAACGTCGGGATGCGGGTTCTGATGACGCTGTTACAAGCTAATGGGCAGCCAGTGCCATTTGGCGCGATTGTGAGCAATGCCAGCAATAAAGGCCAGGGCTCCATTGTTGGCGACCAGGGGCAGGTATTTTTGACGGGGTTAGATAACAGCGCAAAATTGTTCGTCAAATGGGGAGATGCGCCGAAAGACCAATGTCAGGTTGAAGTATCTTTACCGCCAGCGGATGCAAAGAATATTCAGAATATCAATGCAATTTGCCGGTAAATATTTCGTACTCAAAAAATATTTTATCGTTTGTTTTTATAATTCGTCTTGTAGCTACTCATTAGCTCTCTATTTTAAAAGTAATCAATGAGAGTGGTTCTTATTTTCCTTGCGCCTGTATGAGATGCTCGTAAATTGAGGTAGGTATTTTTAATGAAACGTATTTTAAATATTTTATTGATGTTATTAACAGTAACCAGTTTTTATAGCGAAGCGTCATGTGTAGTTAACCAAACCGTCCGAAAGACTATTCAGTTTAGTTCAATAGTGGTACAGCGTGATACCGCAATAGGTTCTACTATTGCAACGGTTACATCCTATCCGAGTAATATCCAGACCGGAGGATGCAGCAATGGTGGGTATGAGTATGAGAAAATGATGTATTTAGGTGGCGTATCATCTGTCATACCTAAAGTTTATAACACAAATATACTGGGCGTGGGTATTCAGGGCAATTTTGATGGCGCAACCTGGACTTTTCTGAACCCTCCAAACCCTGTTTATATTGGGAGCACGACGGGAACCTACGATGGAGGAACTGGGCAAAATTTCCAACTCATTAAAACCGGAAATATTGTTTCAGGTAGTTTATCTAGCGGCCTCGCGGCTATAGTTTATTATGATGGTAATAGCACGAATGCTGTTGAAATAAGCCTCGCGACGTCCACTGTAACCCAGGTTGCCTGTGCCATTACCACCCCCAATTTAACATTCTGGATTGGCAATATATTAACTTCAACTTTTGGTACCAGCGTAGGCACGACGCCAGCGGGTGCATCAAATACACAAAACTTGGGGTTAAACTGCGACCCGCAGGCCAATATAAATGTCAGTTTGTCAGGCACGCAGAATCCCGATGTTCCGACAACTAGCGTACTGGCATTAACCGGGCAGGGCGGCGCTAACGTGGCGAAAGGTGTCGGGGTGCAAATTTTATATAATAACTCGCCGCTGGCGTTAAATAGCCGAATTGTATTAAAAACGTCATCAGGCGGGCAAGAAACATTCCCCCTGACCGCTCGTTATTATCAAACTAAAACAACCGTTACAACGGGCACTGCCAATGCATCCGCAACCCTGAATATCACCTATCAATAAATTGGAGTTAAAAATGAGAATTAATCATATCGCGGCTGTTTGTTTGCTGATGGGAATGACTTCTTTATGCCAGGCCGATCCGGTCACCCTTAATATCACCGGTAATATTGTCGCCTCACCTTGCCAGATCAGCAGCGACAGCGTGACAAAGGCGGTTGACCTTGGGCAAAACATCCAGGCTTCCGACTTGCAGACGGGTGGGTTAGCAACTACCTGGATCCCCTTCACCATTGACTTAACTTCCTGCCCGGGGGGGACGACAAAAGTCATTATGACGATGCATGGCTCAGCGGATCCCGTCAACCCGAACGACATGTATCACAGTACCGGGACGGCACAAAATGTTTCTGTGCAACTTCAAAGCCAGGCCGCCGACCTGATGGGTGATGGTAAATCCCTTTCAGGCAATATTGCCAGTAACGCTTATTCCTATCAGATGCGTGCGCGTGCCTATACCCAGAATGGTGGTGTAACACCGGGAACGATTGTTGCAACGGTCACCGCGACATTTGTTTATAACTAATATTATAAATATTGAATTTTCTTTCTAAAATGGCCGTTATTGTTATCAATAACGTCATTTTTTATATCCGATGCTTGATAAAAACTTCATAAACATTTCATTGGAGTGTTTGTTTTTGCGGGCTTCTCACTGTTGCGATGTTTAGAATGATTTTATTCAACAATGCCACGTTAGTTTTACACTTCCGAAAATAGAGTCGAATAAAGATATTGTATCTTCAACGTTAGTCTGTAAGTTGACATTAAGTTGCAGTCAAAAAATAAACCGGTATGCACAGTAGTTTCTTTATCAATTTAAAATTTCACGCATGGTATTTATAATGAAAAGTTTTATAAAAATTATATTATTTTCTCTGTCTGTAACCAGTTTTTATTGTCACGCCAACTGCACTCTTAATGGATCAACAATAACACAGACAGTTTCGCCTACGAGTTTTACTGTTCAGAGGGATACGCCAATCGGGTCGGTTGTAAAAACAATTGATCTGCCATTGAGTAATCAGCAAATGGGTGGGTGTAGCAGTGGCGCAGCAACGAACTATTATAGATTTATATATAATGGTGCGCAACCCTCAGGATATCCGCACTATTATAAAACACCTGTTGTGGGTATTGCAATGTCAGCAACAACAACGGGTATGAATGGTGGTTTATTTGGATATTATGACAATCCACAATTTGTTGATAGTTTCTCTGGCCCGATAGGAATATATACAGGAACCAAAACAACAATTTCCTTTATTAAAATAGCGGATGTTGTTCCGGGGGTATTGCCAGCGGGGCAGATAGGAACATGGACTGCCGATAGCGGCAGTACTTTTATGAATTTATTTATGAATAGCCTGTCAATATCACAAGTTGCGTGCTCAATAAATACACCAGCGCTCATTTTTCCGATTGGTAACGTATTAGTTTCATCATTTGGCTCCAGCATTGGGACGACCCCGGCAGTTGCTCAGAATACCCAAAACCTAGGATTAAATTGCAATCCCGGTGCCAATATCAACGTCAGCTTGTCAGGCACGCAAAATCCCGATGTTTCGACAACCAGCGTACTGGCACTGACCGGGCAAGGCGGCGCAAACGTGGCAAAAGGTGTCGGGGTGCAAATTTTATATAATAGTTCACCGCTGGTATTAAATAGCCGAATTGTATTAAAAACGTCATCAGGCGGGCAAGAAACATTCCCTCTAACCGCACGTTATTATCAAACTAAAACAACCGTTGCTACGGGCACTGCCAATGCATCCGCAACGCTGAATATCACCTATCAATAAATTGGCGTTAAAAATGAAAATTAATCATGTCGCGGCTATTTGTTGATGGGAATGACTTCTTTTATTGCCACGGTTACCGCGACATTTTTGTTATATCCGATGTTTGACAAAAACTTCATAAACATTTCATTGGAGTGTTTGTTTTTGCGGGCTTCTCACTGTTGCGATGTTTAGAATGATTTTATGGAATAAAGGCCGCAAGGTGAATGAACGTATAGTATCAACATCTTCTTTTACTGCTAATAACATCGAGGATATCTCCCTTGATAGTTATTTAATGAGTATTAGTCAGGTGTCAG
Organism: Buttiauxella selenatireducens; assembly: GCF_031432975.1. Lineage (GTDB taxonomy): Bacteria > Pseudomonadota > Gammaproteobacteria > Enterobacterales > Enterobacteriaceae > Buttiauxella > Buttiauxella selenatireducens. Next base: position 1,091,408 of record NZ_CP133838.1, read on the forward strand.
GCTTACGTTTTCAGCCGATTGTTTTCCTGAATAATGGGCAAGTTATTGCGCATGAAGTCCTTTCCGCGATATCGGGCGATCCTGCTTTATTCTTCTCATCTCTTTGTGAAGAACTTCACCTTGCCATTTTTTTGTGGCAGCTCGAAGAAGTACGTCATCTACCAGAGTCCTGTTGGTTTAATTTACCTGTGGCAGTGTTCAGTGAACCTTATTTAATCAGTGAGCTTATTGCAGCGGGGCCGGCAATGGAAAATATTTCGATTGAGCTACAGGACCCGGAAAATATCCAGCATCTGAATCCATTACAATTTAATCGCCTGCGTTCGGGCGTTCGTCGGTTACAACAGCATGGCTGGAATATCATTCTTGATGATTTGACGAGTACTTGCGCTCCGTATCTAAATGAAAATGATTTTAAGTTTGCAGCGGTTAAATTTGATCGCACTGAATTGCGCGGCAATCCGGATTTAGAGCAACAAATTCATCATGCCCGATCTCTTTCTTCTGTCATCGTTCTGGAGGGGATAGAAACAGCCGAAGACCTGAAGATCGCCAACACTTGTAAAGCCGATGCGGGGCAGGGCTTCCTGTGGCCTGAGAGGAAAGTAAATTGTTATGTGCCTGAAGTTGTAGCACGTAGAGCTTTGCTCTGGGGCCAACGGCTTGAACATATTCGCAAGCAACGCGTTGCCGTTAACGCTCACCTGTAAAGACTCAAGAAAGCAATAATATCTGGAGGGTTAAGCGCCACCCGCACGGGAATTGACTGGATGGCGCGGTGGTCTGTTGGCTTTACGAACTTGAATCTCGCTTCTGGCGAGGTGAGTGCATCAGGCGCACGATGGGTTTACGTGTCTTTTCATCAAAATAGCGGCTCGGCCAGATGGTTTCGGCGGGTACGCCAATCGCAAGACTTATCAGCATTTCCCCTTTTGCCCATGGGCGTGTCAGCGCATTGGCAAGTGTCGAAGAACTCAAACCCGCAGCACGTGATTCTGCTGCCAGTGAAGTTCCTTTCTTATGCAGCGCCGCGATGATATCGGCAGTGTGCCAGTCTTGTTGAAAGGGCAGGAAGGTAGGGCTGTGTGATAGTGTCATTTACATCTCCTTGTAGTAATAACGACTACCACCGGAGCTGCGAAACTCTTTGGGTGGTAGCTCAGACAAGGTTCGCAGTACCGGCCTACAAGGACACCGGCCAGCCCGAAGGCTGCCCTGCCTGAGCCACCATTGAAGTTGTTAGTACAGTTTTGAACTGTTCATACAACAGGTGTGCGGAGACATTGACACTCAATGCATAACATCAAGTGTATCCTTATAGTTTTATCAGGCTGCGAAACCCGGCTGCGGATTTTGCCGCAGCGGGGCTGACTATATCGTAAATCGAAGATGTTAACCAACCCGCTAATGAACGGAATGCGAGTTGTTTTCCAAAGATATTTTTTGATTTGCAGGCGTTGCAGACACAAAAAAGCCCGCATAACTTTCGCTATGCGGGCTTTCGGCTTTATCGGGTGGCTTTGGTACCCACAGATGGATAATTTTGGTGGAGCTGGGGGGGCTGAATAATCACCTTAGTTTGTTGTTTATAATGATTTTTCATTAATTCAACTTTCGTTGGTATACCTAAACGTATACCAATTGGAAAAGACTTACACGAAAGCATCAGAATGATTTGTGCCTAAGTCATTGGGATCTTGATCTAAACTCGTTCTTATCGATACGATAATTTCTAAAGTGAAGCCCCCATTGTTACTTACAAAATCTTCTCTCGTAATCAGTACGTTATGGCAGTCCTTTTGAATTGAAACAGGAAGTTTGTTAAACAATTTATTAATGTCAAAGCTACTCATTCCGACTGACTTTGACAGCAATTCAATCGTCAAATTATTAATAGTCTTTTTCGATATTTCGGATACTGGTGTTTGATTAATATGAATTCGTAATTTTAATTTGTTAACTAAATGCTCATTTCCATATGTATAATAAGTAATATTATCTTGAAGGAAATTATCATCACCAATCTCAACCATTTTACTGCAAGATAACCATGTGTCATAACTGAAGTGATAGTCATTGGTTTTATATCCCTTGTTGGCAAGGAATTCTTTTGCTAAGAATGGTGACCATCCATATTTATGAGGTATTGTTGGTGGGTTGGATTCAAGTTTTTTTCTTAATTTAACATTTCTAATGTAGGCTTTAAGTTCTACTTTTGTCTTTACTCTATCGGTGTGTACGTTTCTTACCCAGCGATTTAAACCATCAAGATCAGTTCTAAAGGAGTAGATGGCTAAATTTCTGGCGTACTTAAAAATGCTGTCATCATCGAAATATATTTTTAAACTAACTAGTTTTCTTTCATAGGCCTGATACAAGTAAAGGATGTAAATGAATGGCATGAAGGAAAACGATAGTAAAATCGGTGTTAAAAGCTCTGTGAGATTTGTCCAAGAAAAAGTGTCTTTCATTGATATAATTGAAAGGTATAAAGAATGTGTAAAGTAAAATATCACTACAGTGGCTAATATTATATTTATTGTTACGCTGATTTGTTTTGTTTCTGTTTTCATTCCGCCTACGACGGAAAGTAGACTTAAGAATGTAATAATAGGAAACATTATAAATTCTACTGTAAATGAGAAGCTATGCAGTTCTAGGATGAATGTTAGCAGAGTGCTTATTCCGATTGTTTCTTTTAGTTGAGATTTGAAAAAATATTTACTATTTTCAATTTTATTAACTTCAAATATTGTTACGAAGGCATATGTAACCATCCAAACTAAAGTTGTCTTCAAATTACTTGATGACCATAGCCCAATCTCATAAAACAAAGCAACACAAGCTGTCACCCAAATAACTGCGAGGCCTAATACTGTTAGTATCAGCCGGTGTTTGAAAAACTTAATAAGTTGAAAGAAAGAATCTCTAATGTCTTTTTTGACGTTAAGTGTAATAACTATGAAAACCATCCATATAATGAACGCGTACTCTCTGCCATTAATATCCATTTATAAATACCATTATTAATTTATAAAAATAATGCTTGGAATCTGCAAGATTCTATCTTGAAATTTGGAAGTAAGGGAATGCAACTTGAGGTTGTACAAAAAAACTTTTTTTCCGTTTAACTACTCACTTTGTTCACCTTGATATTTTATCATTTAAAATCATTATGATAGGTGGTGATTAAAGGGTGAGGAGTGAAGAGTCCATTGTTCATCTTTACCTCCTGAATGTGAAAAAACCGGCTTGCGCCGGTTTATGAGGTTACATCGCGAGTGTGTCATCGCACTTTGGTAGCCAGTCTCTAGTGTAAGAGGTTTATACCTACCAAAATGTATCAAGATCAATTGTATCGCTTTCTGGCGCTAACTCAGATGGTAGGCGTTGAACTTGAATGATCATTGGTGTGTGAAATGCAGTTCCTGAGACAACACAAGCACCTGATGGCAAGATCGGTACTAACGCGCGTGATGAATTATCAAGATTGCTTATAGAGTTTTTAAGTAAGAAAAGATCATTTTCATTAACTAAGCGATGTAGGAAATAATTATGGATTTGGGATATTAACGTAGGTGATATATCAGCGGGGCGCTGACTTGCAATTGTAACAAAATAGCCGAATTTCCTTCCTTCTTTGATTATCTCTTCAAACAACTCAAGTCGATAGTCTTTCCAAGTTTCTGATTCGCGATTTGAGGTTTCCGAAAGAATGTTATGGGCTTCATCAATGATAAGGTGAAAGCTGTTCTGCGCAGTATCTTTTCTTTTGTGCTCAAGAAAAGAACATTTGGCAATTAGCATTGGTATTGTTTTTTTTGTTTCTTGATTGCAGTTTTTTAAAGATATAAATAATAATGGTTTAGGTTCTAGTGCTACATCATCAATAATCTCAATTACTTTTTCAAGCGAGTTGGTTGATGAATTCATTTTGTTTATTAAAGGACTGATGTGTTCATATTGCACATAGTTTCTAGAAACCGACATGATTAGTTGGAGGGTCGCTCTAACAATTATTTGATCAAAAGCTGATAACTTAGAAATGTCAATATCACTACTTACAAGATGGGGTAGATGAGCTAAATACTCTTCCGGTGTATTGAAATATGAATTGTTTCTATAATATTTATTGTTGTCTCCCCTTGAGTACCAACTAAATTCAGATAGCTCGGCATTAATTTCCTTTGTCTTTTCTGGGTTGATAATGCTTATTATAGAGCGTAATACACTTATGGTTTCTCTATGTTGGTTTTGACCAAACATGATGTTTAATGTGTTATGGAAGTAATCATCAAGCTCATCACCATGCTTGTGTCTATTCCTTGCCAATATATTAAGAAATGGTTTTTGAGTTTTTTCTGTGGCGGAGAAAAGAACTGAAAGTAATTCAGAATCCCAGAACTCAGATTTTTTAATCTTTAGCTTGTCATTGCCATCTTTTTTTTGTGTATCAAGTTCAAGATATATACTTTTGCTTTCAAATTGATTGTGGATAGGTTTGTATTCACCATTAAAATCAATAAAAACAAAAGTGGATTTTTTGAATATATTGTCACCGTTGCTGGAGAAAAGCTCACTGTAAATCTTAGCTAATGAATTCGATTTTCCACTGCCAGTGTTTCCAAATATTCCTATGTGAGAATTAAATATACCATTAACTGGTATGTGAACTGGGATGTCTTCTAATAAAGATGTTCCTATTAATATTTTCTTTGAGTCAACTTTGCCTTCGAATGTATATATTGCTGATATTGATTCGTCAGATATTAAGTGTAATTAATCTTGAATCATTGGTAGGTATTTTATTCCAGAGTGGAACTTGTTATTTAAAATATACCCAATGATTTTTATGTCTATAAATCTATCAAATTTTTCATAGTTAGGCTTCGAATCATCGAAGTTTTTTTTCTCTAATATTTCTTCCCCTTCTATCTTGCCTATAATGTCATGATACCCTTTTCTAATTACGATGAATTCATTAATGGCAACTCCCCTGTACAAACAGCCATCATGTATGTATGTAGTTTGATAGAGGTTTGGATGCACGATTGCACGCACAGAAGTACCTCTAACTGCTGTAACATATCCGATTATAAACTGCATACTAATCCCTCAGTAGAATCTTTGCCAATAGTTGGAAAGATGCAATTAATAAACCTGTCAATATTAATCACGTTTTCGCTATCGTCATTATCAGGATGGATGAATATAATTTTTTTATTACTTACTAATTTTTTTATTTCTGCTTTGTCATCTTTTTTATAGCAAAAGATATATACTATTAATGATGGGTTGCTTAGAGAGCGAGAAATTATTTCTCGAATATGTTCGTCTTTAAAAGAGAATCCAAAGCATACAAGTACGGTTTGTGGTTTTTCTAGTTCATAACTTAAAAGTCTTAGTGATTGGTAATAATGCTGTTGAAATACAGTCTCTTCAAATTTAGCTTTTGTTGGATTTACAATAGCTAGTTTGTTATATTCTTCACGGAAGTTTTGAAGGGCTGATTCATCTTCACTTGAAAGGCTTAAAATTTCCTCTGCTGTATATTTTGATGAGTGTTCTTCAATATTATTAACTGTTTCTTTTATGTCGTTTGTGGTTATTTCTAGCTCTAAACCATTAGGGTAGTCGCTTGGGTAGTTGACTTCTATTTTATCTTCGCTGATTTTTTTCCATGAGACTGAACCATGCATTTTAATGAGGTTGATTGTAGGTATTTCAAATTTATACAAATCATTGGTTCCCTGATGCCACGTAGATGTGTGGAAGTTACTGATTTGAAGATAGCGCTTGCTAAGACCTCTTGCCCCATCATTGAAAATAAAGTTTGCCGACTTACGTAGCAATCTGTCAGATGCTTTTTCGAAAAAAAGATCGTAATTTGTAGTGAATATATTTGCGCGTCGAATCTGATTCGCGCCTTTTCTATTTATCAGGCTTACGATGTTTTCTATTAATTCTTCATAAGAGGTTAATGTCTCCCTGCGTTTTTTTCGTGATAGTGAACCTAGAGGCACAAGGCAAAAACTTTTCCTTAGAATATTTTTATAATATTGGTGATAAACGTAGTTTAGTATCTCAGAGTAATCACTATCAGTGAGTATATCTTCATATGTTTTATCATCATTAATCCTAAGAGTAGGTATGTATGAGGCTGAAGCTCCTGACCCAATAAGGAAATTGATGTTTTTATCAAGCAAATCAGATGCTTTGAATGCTTTGAATAGTTCGTTTGCCATGTGAGTCTAGCTCCTTATTTATTAGCGTTATTCACAAATATTCCCCACCAAGAGTTAAATATTTTATTTTTTTTCAAAATAGGTTGATCGATTATAAGTTCGGCGTACTTCGTTTTTATCACTATGTGTTAAAGCTGCCTCAATAACATCTGAACTTAGACCCGTTTCATTCATTGCAGTGCTGGCGATAGAGCGTAATCCATGTGCAACTAACTTAGCACCAAAACCGATTCGTTTTAAAGCAACGTTAGCCGTCTGGCTGTTCATTGCTTGCTTTGGATCATTTCTGCTTGGAAATACATGTTCCCGGTGAGCGCTGATAGGTTTCATTATCTCCAGAATATCTAATGCCTGAAGAGATAAAGGAACAATGTGCTCACGTTTGCCTTTCATCCGTTCTGCTGGAATAGTCCACTGCATGGTATCGAGATCGATTTCTTCCCATCTAGTACCGGAAGCCTCCGCAGGGTGCACAAGTGTTAGGAGCTGCCATTCAATCAAACAACGAGTCGAAACAGACAGATTAGACATAACCAGAGAACGCATTAGCTTTGGCAGTTCTTTTGGTCGCAGGGTTGGCATGTTTTGCTTTTTAGGCCTCTCAAAAGCCATACCAACACCGGATGCTGGGTTTAAATCAATCAAACCGGTGTTAACTGCATAAATCATAATTTCGTTTATGCGTTGTACCAGACGGCGAACTGTCTCCAGTGCTCCACGTGCTTTGATAGGTTCAAGTGCTTCAACTAACGTTCTGGCTTTGATTTCCTGAACAGGGATCTCCCCAATGGCTGGGAACACGTCTTTATCCAGAGAACGCCAAATATCTTTCGCATAATCCCATTCTCACTGGGTTCCACAGAATCTTCTCGGATAGTTACGGACAAACCCCCAGACACAAAAAAGCCCGCATAACTTTCGCTATGCGGGCTTTCGACTTCATCATGTGGCTCTGGTAACCACTGACGGAGAATTTTGGTGGAGCTGGGGGGAGTTGAACCCCCGTCCGAAATTACTACGCCGTCGGTACTACATGCTTAGTCGTATCTTTACATTCGCCGGTTAGCTGCGGATAGACACGCCACTAACAAACTATCCTGATTAGTTTTAGTGCTTCAACCCCAGGCAAGGTTTACACACGATCTCTTTTGGGTTTGACTTCTCTTGATCCCCGTCTTAAGAGCGGAAGCTAGGGAGAGAAGGCTCTAAGCAGGGTATTAAGCTGCTAGTGCGTAGTTTTCGTCGTTTGCGACTATTTTTTTGCGGCTTTTTACGAGGCAAACCGCCCCTCGGCATGCACCTTGGGTTTCGCGAATCCCGTCGAATCCAGAATCAGCCCCACAAGTGTTGAATGAAGTATAACAGAACCTGATGCTGACGCGCCAGTCCATATCTCTGATGCTTTTGTATGAGTGCTCAAAGCCGTGCGGCACGAAGGAGTGAGTTGCACAATGATTGTACATAAAACAATCTGTTGCCACGAACATAACCCACATTTAATTAAGGGATATTTGTGGTGCCTTTAATAACCCTGGTTAAATAAAGGTTTCCGCGTGCGTGACTATAAATGAAAAATTTAATTTAGGGCGAATGAAGAGGACCATCAATTTTTAATTTTCATTTGTTATTTTTTATATTTCACGATGTAAGTTGCACAATACTAAATGTTCGCCTACGCCATATATTATTCCTGCCTCATGTAAAACCAACGCCTACCTTGTCAAATTACTCTTATTTGTTGTTCTACATTGCTGAAAGGCAAAATGTTGTTTATACATTTTTTATTAAGAAAGTTTTCTCCAATGCATTTGTTTTGTGAAATTCAAATAAAAACAATGCATTACTTGGTTTTGTTGTTCTGGTTCACGTTTTTATACACAGCAGTTTTTCTGGGCGATTTATTACCCGGAATGAATTGAGATACTTCACATTTTTATTAAACGCATAATGAACTAAAACTGCGATTCTGTGCGAGGAAAAGAGCAATGGCGACGCAAAATAATCTTCCCGGCTCCGTCCGTATTACTGGATTCGATAATGGTGAGTTGATCAGTCAATTCTCTGGTGGTAGCGACCGTGTCGTGAACCTCACTAAACCCAGTATTGTGCGGGTGCAAGCCTCCCCGGAAAGCGTTAATTATTATGAGCGTCAGGGTGATGACCTGATTGTCCATATGAAAGATGGCAGTACCGTTCGTTACCAGCACTTTTTTACTCTGGATGCCAACGGGCACCACAGTGAATTGTATTTTGATGATCAAACCGGAAGCCATCACGCATTATTCCCATTTGCCAATGAGGCTGGCCCTGCAACGGCTCAAACTGTTGTGCCGACTTATGCCGACAGCGCTGTCGTCGCCGCGGCAAGTGAAGAGGGCAGTAATAATGCCTTGCTGTGGATTGGCGCTGGGCTGTTAGCTGCGGGCGGCATCGCCCTTGCCGCAGGTGGTGGTGGCGGCGGAGGTGGAGGCGGCGGAAGTGACAATAACAATGGCGGTGGCGGCCAGGGCGGAAATGTCGGCAATGCCAATGGGGACAGCAACAACGGGGGCAACAACAACGGGAGTAACAGCGGTGGAAATGATCCCGCCGCGCAACCGCAGGTGTCCACGTTAACGATTAATCCTTTTGCGGGCGACAATGTTGTCAGTGCGGTAGAAACTCTTGAGAGCCAGATTGTTAGCGGCAACACGCAGGCATTTAATGCCGGTCGCACAATCAGTATCACAATAGAGGGCCAGACCTGGACCGGGACTGTTAACAGCGACGGGTCATGGAATATTAGTATTCCAGCCGGCACGTTGCAGCAACTTGCCGCCGGTACGCATACCCTTACCGTTACGCTGGTTGATGTAAACGGTGTCACCCTGACGCAGACCCAAGATTTCACGGTGGATCTCACCGTTCCCGCGCCGACCATTGATACCCCATTTGGCGACGGTTTTTTAAACCTGGCCGAGCAAGGGCAGGACCAAATTATTACCGGTAAAACCGGGATCACCGGGCCGGGCCAGGGCGTTGTGCTGGAATTTAATGGCCAGTCTTACACCGCGACGGTGGATGAAAACGGGAATTGGCAGGTCACGATACCCGCAAGTGCGCTGCAGGCGGTGCCGGATGGTGTTGCCCAGATGACCGTCAGCGTAGTGGATGCCAATGGAAATGTAGCCGAACAAAGTATCGATGTTACGGTCGATACCGTCGCTCCTGCGTTGGCGATCACTGACATTGGTAATAACGGCGTCATTGATGGATTGATGATAAATAGCGGTCAGGATCAGATTGTTCGCGGCACGTCAGATGCGAAAGAAGCGGGCGATAAGGTCACGGTGACTTTCAACGGTAAAACGTATGACACCACGGTTGACCAGAATGGGAATTGGCAGGTCAATATTCCGGCGGCAGATCTAGCCGGCAAAGAAGGGAACAACACCGTTAGCGCGGTGATTACCGATCCCGCAGGAAATACCGCCGCAGCCAGTAAAGATTTCTCGCTTACAACCGCCGTTATCACCCTCAATAATTTTGCTGGCGACAACGTGCTGGATGGCGCAGAAATGCAAATCAACCAGATACTCAGCGGCACAACTGAAAATATTCCGGTTGGGACGACCGTCGTTATCAATTTTGCGGGAACAACCTATAACGTTTTGGTGGAAACGGGGGGCGTCTGGCATTTAGATCTCACGCCTGCGCAATTAGCCTTAGCGGATGGCTCATATACCATTTCCGTCACCGTTCCTGGCTATGTTAATACTGCCGTTAGCGAAAGTTTCACGGTAAATACCACGCAACCTGCTATTGCGATTGAGATTATCTCTACCGACGATGTTCTGAACGCCAGTGAAATCCAGCAGCCGATTACCATCAGCGGCGTCACCACGCTTTTGGGCGCAGCCATTACCGTCACATTCAATAATAAAACTTACGTGTTAGTTGCAGATGGAGCGGGGAGATGGAGTGCGCAAATCCCTGCGGAAGATTTAGCTGGCCTGAAAGATGGCCCGTTTGATGTGCAGGCTCAGGCAACGCTTGGCGGTCAAACAGCTAACGTGTCTCACACGTTTGTGGTCGATACCACCGCGCCGGTTGTCACTATTGATGCGGTCACGCCTGACAATATCGTTAACGCAACTGAAGCCGGTGCGGCACTGACCATCACCGGTAAGGTCACGCCACTTGATGTGAATTTTGCTCACCAGGTCACGGTGACCATTAACGGTAAAACTTTCACGGGTAACGTCAATAGCGACGGAACATGGAGCGTCCAGGCCGATGCGAATGTGCTCAACGGCGTGCAGGATGGCGATGTCACTATCAAGGCTTCGGTTAATGATGCGGCGGGAAATACGGGTAATGCCGACCATTTATTAACGCTGGACACCACACCGCCAGCGCTAACTATCGATACCGGCTTCTTGCAAGACGGCAAACTCAATTTTAATGAATCACAAGCTGACCAGATATTGAGTGGCCAGACCGAAGCAGGGGCGAAGGTGTCGCTGGTCATTAATGGCAAAACGCTTCAGACGCTCGCCGATGATAGCGGCCACTGGTCGTTGACGTTGTCATCTGGCGACTTAAAAACCCTGAAGCAAGGGGCGAACTCGCTTGAGTTAACGGCCACAGATGTGGCGGGAAACAACACTGACGGCTCCGTTTCGATTGATGTCAAAACCACCGGGCTGCCGACTCTGACGCTCGACACGCTCTTTGGCGATGGCGCGGTTAACTCATTCGAGGCTCTTGATGGCGGGAAGATAACGGGAACCGCACTCAACCTGCCGACGGGGACGGAAGTCACGGTGGTGATTGGCTCCCCGCCTAAGCAAGTTACCGTATCCGGCACGGTGGATGGCACCGGGCACTGGAGCGCCACGGTGCCGCCAAATGACATGAAGATATTGTCTGACGGGCAGTGCAACGTGACCGTCACGGCTTCAGATTCTTACGGCAACGTCGGTACTGCAAGTGGATCGATGGAGATATTGATTCATCAGTTGCCGCACGCGGTGCTGACTCCGCCACTGTTTGTTGATGGTTATTTAAATCTTGCCGAAGCGCAGGCAGGCCAGGCGCTGACCGGAAACTCAGGGATAATAGGCGGTGGGCAATTCGTCACTGTGGAGATAAACGGTAAGCCCTTCAAAGGGGACGTGGATAGTAACGGAAACTGGACCGTCCATCTCCCGCCGAATGTGCTGCTGGCACTGGCTGATGGCACCAGCACCATTCAGGTGATTCTGACAGACCGTGCATCCAATATTGATGTTAGTCCTGATTACAGCTTCGAGGTTCGCACCCATGTGTTACCGAATCCAGGGCTGGATAAACCCTTCGGCGACGGCGTACTGAACGCCATTGAAGCGAGCACGGACGAAACGATTGGCGGTAAAACCGGGTTTGCCACTAATGCCGGGCAGACCGTCATGGTCAGCGTCGATAATGGAGCAGCTCGCGCGGCTTCGGTGAAAGCCGATGGTAGCTGGGAATTAACGTTAACCTCCGCTGAATTGAAAGCTTATCCCGATGGTAATGTGCCGGTAAAAGTCACCGTGACGGATATCGCCGGAAACGTCGGTGTGGCGAACGGCAGCTTCACCGCTCAGACCCATAACGTGCCGGTGCTGACCATCAACACCCCGTTTGTCGATGGCGTGCTGAACTACGACGAAGCCCACGCCGTGGGCGGGCAGGTGATTACCGGCAGCACCGGGATTTCTGGTGCAGGGCAAATTGTTAAAGTCACGATCGGTGGTTTAACCGTCGATGCCGTGGTTCAGGCCAATGGAGACTGGAGCGCTACGATTCCAGGCTCGAAGCTCACGGATTTGGTTAACGGAGAAAATTATCCCATCAGCGTGACCGTCACGGATTCGGTGGGAAATACCGATACCGAAAGTGCGAGTGCAGTGGTTCACGTGAAGAAACCTGAACCGACCATCGATCTGCTGTTTGGCGATGAGATCCTCAATATCAGCGAGGCGGCAGGGCCGCTTACCCTTTCTGGCACCACGGGTCTGACGGGCGGCGGGCAGGCGGTCAAAGTCACCATCGATCTCAATGGGGTAATTTATAATGCCGATGTGACGACTGGCGGCGTCTGGACGCTGAATTTACCCGCTGGCGCGTTGCAGGGGTTAACCGGAACGTCGCATGGTATTTCTGTGACCGCAACGGATGCTTATGGCAACAGCGCGACGGTAAACGATGGTTTTACCACGGCATTTACCGCGCCGACCGTTACGCTCACTACGCCGTTATTTACTGACAACATCGTCGGCACCGCAGAAGCAGGCGTGGCGCAAATCCTGAGCGGAACGTTAACTACGGCAACAACAGGCACTCCGGTGGTGCACGTGATCATTGGCGGCAAAGATTTTACAGCCACCGTGACGGGCAATACCTGGACCTTAGATCTCACGGGTTCGAGTGACTGGGTTGGCGTCGCGCAGGGCGTGCAAAATGTGGTGGTCACCATTAGCGATACCGCGCACAACACCGGTTCGACCAGCGCACCGCTGACGATTTTGACGCTTGCACCGACTCTGACGGTTGATGCGTTTGCAGGTAATAACGATCTCAGTTACGAAGAAAGCCAGCACGGCGTCACGCTGACGGGTTCTTCTACTCACCTTTTAGCCGGGCAGCAAATTAACGTGGAGCTTGCCGGGAAGACGTTCACCACCACCATTCAGGCGAATGGTTCCTGGTCAGTCATGCTAACGCCGGAACAGCTCGCAACGCTCGATGAAGGTGGCCAAACGCTTAAAGTCACCGCGACGGATAGCGCGGGTAATAACGCGTCCACACCAGGCGTCCCGGTGACCATCGACCACACCGCACCGCCGGAAAGCGTCTCCATCAATACCATTGGCGGTGATGGCTATCTGAATATTGATGAATTAGCCGGAACGGTGACGATTAGCGGGAAAGCGACCGGAAGCACGACTACGGTCACGGTAACGTTGAATGGCACTGAAGTGGGAACGGCGACGGTGGCAGGCGGTATCTGGAGCCTGACGCTGAGTCCAGCAAATAAAGATTTACTGGCTGAGGGGGTAAACGCCATTACCGCCACCGGACAGGGCGCGCAGGATTCCATCACCGTTACCGTTGATAGTTCACGCCCAACGATTACCGTCGATCCCTTTGCAGACAACGATATTGTTGATGTCAATGAATCCAAAAGCAGCCAGCTATTAAGCGGCACGGCGAGCGTTGAGGATATTGGCCGTGATATTACCATTCAGCTAAACGGCAAAAACTATTTTGCCACGGTGCTGGCGGGCGGGAACTGGTCGGTTTCTATTCCACAAGCGGATGTGGCGAATTTGCCACAGGATCAACAAAACATCACCCTGACGCTAACCGATGCGGCGGGCAATACTAAGACGGTTACGCACGAAATAACCGTGGCAACCGTTGCGCCATTGCTCGAAGTGGATGCGCTGGGCGTGGGCAATTTGTTGACCGCCGTCGAGATTATTGGGGGCCTGCCGTTAGGTGGGCGGGGTGACCCTGGCGACACGGTTCATATTACTCTTGGGCCGATTTCTTTAACTGCGTTGGTCGATGAAACCGGTCACTGGAAAGTTCAGCTTCCGGAAGTCGATCTCGGAAAATTAACTGATGGCGCGCAGGTTATTGGCCTCAGCGTATCGGATCAAAATGGCAACGTGACGACCGCTAATGTGGTGCTAAACGTCGCGATTAACAAAGACCTTGGCGTGTTAATACCAGATTTGTTTGCCACTGACGGGATACTCAATGTTGCTGAATCACTGGTGACACAAGTCATTACCGGCAAAGCAACAGGGGATTACCGCGATGCCACAGTGACGGTCACACTGCTTGGCTTTACGGTTACAGTGCCTGTTTCTGCGGATGGTTCATGGAGTGTGTCTGTCCCACCGAGTACCTGGATTGGCCTCACGCAAGATACCGCCGGACTCGATGTTTCCATTAAAGATATCAATGGGAATACGACAAACACACTGGTGAATATTGACCTCGCATTGACTGATTTGCCTGTGGTGGGCAACGTTATCGCCTCGGTCGACAACATTATTAACAAAGCCGATACCGCCGTGGCTCAAACCGTCACGGGCGTAGTGCAGGGCGTTGAGGCAGGGACAGAAGTGCTGTTGAAAATCGGTGGTAGCGTTATATCAACCACGGTTGACGCCACCGGGCACTGGATTGCTTCTCTTCCGCCTGCTTTGCTGGCAGCACTGCCGGACGGTACCGCAGCGTTAAAAGTCAGCGTGACCGACAAATTCGGCAACCTCGTCGAAAGCAACGTTAATCTCACCGTGCTTTCCCACAATTTGCCGACGATTACGCTTAACCCGCTATTTGGTGATGGGGTGCTGAGCATTGTTGAACTGGTTAATGGCGTCATCAGCGGCACCGCAACAGGGCTGAATGGACGAACGATCTCTCTGAGCATTAACGGCGCGCAGCAATTAACTGCGACCGTCGATGCCAACGGGAAATGGAGTGCGGCACTGACACCGGATGTTATTGGCATTCTACAGGGGCTTGGCACCGGAAATGTCTCGGTATCGGCAAGCGCTACAGACCTGGTCGGTAACCCGGCGGCTTCTGCAACCGTGGGCTTGAAACTCGACCTTATCGCGCCGGTGCTTAACTCCGTCACGCTGTTTGGCGATGGTTTATTAAGTGCCGTTGATGCCACCCTGGCGCAAACCATTACCGGTTCCGTAGGCCATGCGCCATCAGGTTCTGTTGTCACGGTGGCGCTGGGAGGCAAAACCTTCGATGGCACCGTGGCCAGTGACGGCAGCTTTAAAATTAACCTCTCGCCGAGCGATTTGCTCGGGTTGAGCGACGGCAATTTAATCCCACGCGTCACGATAACCACCATCGACGGTAATACCTCGTCGGTGAACCTGCCTGCCGTTACGGTGGCGGTCGCCAATCTACCAAAAGTGATTATTGATTCGGTGTTTGGCGGCGATGGTTATCTGAATGTCAGCGAAGCAGGTTCAGGCCAGACGTTAACCGGGAAGATTACCGCCGGGATCACGGATGGCGCGAAAGTGGTGGTGACCATCGGTGGAACAAACTACGACACGACGGTCGCGGCGAATGGAACCTGGTCGCTGCCAGTCCCTAATACCGTGCTTAAAGGCTTGCAGAATGGCGCACTGCACATTGGTGTGACGGTAACCGACAAGGTGGGGAACACCAATACTGACGGCGCGAACACCATTGTGAAACTGACGACGCCGGGGCTGAGTTTTAATGCGCTGGCCACTCTTAATATTCTCACTTTATTGACTAAAGGGCTGACGTTAAGCGGCGGTTCTACCAATCTCGGCAGCGGTGCGGTGGTTCATATTGGGCTGTTGAATAACACCGTGAGCACCACGGCTATCACCGACAGCAACGGGAACTGGACGGCTACCATTGGCCTGGGCCTGAATCTGTTGGAATTACTCTCTTTGAGCAGCGCCGTGAATCTTTACGCCTCGGATCTGGCGGGGAATACCGGTTATCTCAACGTTGGGCTGGGCGGCGACATTATTTCCACCACGCCACCGGCGGCACCCATGATGATGATGGCTTCAATGTCGGAAACCAACACCACCGGTGATGAAACCAGTACCACTCATTCCACTTCTACAACCAGCAATAACACGACGGAAACCACGGAACATTCCGCTGACACAAGCGGCGATGCGGCGGCTTACACCATCGGCGGTTTGAGCATTGATCTCGCCGACGGCACCACCGTTAGCGGCGACACGCTACACGGCAGCACCGGGAATGACACCGTTCATCTCTCAACGCTTGGGTTTGTGCAGATTGATGGCGGTGCAGGCATCGATACGCTGGTGCTGGATGGCGTCAACATGACCCTCGACCTGGTGGCGGAAGGCAGCAAAATCCAGCATATCGAAATCTTCGATTTGGGGCTTTCCGGCACCAACTCGATAACCCTTAACCTCAACGAAGCGCTAAATATCACCGACAAACCGGAAGACGACCTGCTGATTAAAGGGGCGAAAGGTGACCAGGTGAATTTGGTTAACGGCACTGGCGATGTATGGGAAGTCGCCGGGCAGCGGGAAATCAACGGTGTGGAATACGACGTTTATCACAACAGCTCACAGCTCAGCAGCAACACGCTGGGTGATGTGCTGATTCAGCAGGGGTTGCATGTGAATCTGGTTTAATGGGGCAAGATTATGGGGCGAAACGCTAAAAGGCAGATGGGGCCAGCACTGGCGATTATCGCCAGTTGCCTGGCAAGTGTGCCGCTCATGGCCGCCGAGCAATATAACTGGCAGGCCGCACCGAGCGAGCAATTACAGGCCCAATTAACCATTAAAGAGGCGATTTTGCGGGCGTTTGCCCGCAATCCAAAAATCGCGCAGGCGGCGGCGCAAATCAGCGTCGGCAAAGCGAATCTCGATGAAGCGCAAAGCGCCTGGTTTCCGCAAATTGCATTACAGGGCGGCCTTGGCCGCTCACATACCACGGATTCTGCCGGGTCATTAAACAGCAATGCCTCGGCAGGGGTTAATCTTAAACAGTTGTTGTGGGACTTTGGCAGAACGGGCGGCAGCGTCGACGAACAAGAGAATTTGTCGGACGCTTACCGCTTTCAGCTTTACGACACGCTAAACAGTGTGGGGCAACAAACGCTACAAACCTACCTGCAAGTCAAACGTTATCAGGCGTTGTCAGCCGCCGCTGAGCGCAATGTTCGTTCACTCAATAACGTGCTTGAGATGGCGAACCTGCGAGCGAACGCGGGGTTAAGCTCGCAGTCGGATGTTCTGCAAGCGCAAAGTCGGATTGCCGGCATGAATGCCTCGCTTGAGCAATATCGCGCGCAAACGCGTTCAGCTCAGGCGGCACTCAGCGTGCTAACCGGCGTGGTGTCCGACAACCTTCCTGATTTACCAGAAGATCTTTTGCGACAGAAGATTTCTCTGCAATCCCTTCCGTATGAACAAAACAGCGCAGTGCGCAGCGCACAGGCGAAGCAACTGGCAGCGGAACAAAAAATCCGCCAGGCCCAGGCGCAGCATTACCCGACATTCTCTGTGCAGGCCGGGCGCACACGTTATGAGAACGACCATGGAGATTACTGGGACGACCAGGTGCAACTCGTCGTTGATGCGCCGGTTTACCAGGGCGGCGCCGTGAGCGCCCGAGTGGATGCGGCTGAAGGGGAACGCAGAAATGCACAGGCCGAGGTGGAAGCCAGCAAGCTGGATGTAAATCAAAAAGCAGCCACGGCGTGGGCAGATTTGACTGGCGCACAACAGCGCCAGCAGGCGGGGGAAATGCAGTTTGCGGCGGCGGGCAAAGCGCGAGAAGTGTATGGCGATGAGTACCGGTTAAGCAAACGCAGCCTGAATGATTTGTTGAGCGTCGAACAAGATGTTTTCCAGGCGGATAGCTCGTCGATCACCGCTCGGTATGACGCCTGGGATGCGGCGGTGCGTTACGCCGGGGCTGTGGATAATTTATTGAATATGCTCGGGATTGAGCGGCAGCAACTCACTGGGGATACGTTACCAGCACTTTAATAAAAGGAGTATTGCATGTCTCAACTGCCTGATACTGAATGCTGGATTGCCGCGATGGTCCGTGCCGCAGGGCGTTTTGGTTTACCTGCGGATGCGCCGGCGGTGCGTCAACAAATGCGCTGGTTTGAAAATCTTCCGCTGCCTCATCGCCTGGAACGGTTAAGCGGGTTGATGGGACTGCAAATGCGCATCATGCCGAAAGAAAAAGTGCGCTGGCATACGCAAACGCTGCCCGTCATTGTGCAACTCGATAGCGGCGCACTGATTCTGTTGGAAGCCTTAAGCGCGGAAGGGACGGTCAGTTATTGGTTGAGCGATGGGGGCGACCTGGTGCGAGAAGAGTCGCTGGAAACCTTGCTGGCACGTGTGGAAGCGGACGTGGTGTTATTGGGAATTGCAGCGCGTAGCAGTGACGCCCGCATAGACGATTTCACTAAGCCCTGGGAGCCACACTGGTTCTGGCAGCATTTCCGTCATGCCGGTCGCAAGCTGGTTGAGATTTCCCTCGCGTCCGTAGTGGGTAACGTGCTGGCGTTGGCGGGGATTTTGTTTTCGATGCAGGTCTATGATCGCGTGATCCCGGCGCAATCGATCCCGACTTTATGGGTACTGTTTTTCGGCGTGTTATTTGCTGCTTTTCTGGAATTTTTCATCCGTCTTTCCCGTACCCATATTTCCGACATTATGGGCAAACACATCGATTTACACGTTTCCTCCCTGTTCTTCGCCCGGGCAATGGCGATTAAAAACGATGCCCGCCCGAAATCGACCGGATCGTTTATTTCCCAGTTGCGCGAAATTGATCAAGTGCGTGAGTTACTGACCTCCACCACCGTGGGGGCAGCAATGGATATGCCATTTGTCCTGCTGTTCCTCGGGATCATGGCGCTGGTGGGGGGTGAGCTGGTGTTGATCCCATTACTGGCGATCCCGCTGATCGTTATTCCTGGCATTCTGGTGCAGTGGCCGATGGCAAAACTGGCCAAAGAAGGGATGCGTGAAAGTGCGGTGCGTAACGCGGTGCTGGTGGAATCCATCGAAGGGGTGGAAGACATCAAAGCTTTGCAGGCGGAACCGTATTTTCAACGCCAGTGGGAACACTCTCATTCGGTTGGCGCAAATATTGGTATGAAGCAGCGAATCTGGGGGGCTCGGCTAAGTGGTTGGGCGTCTACGGTGCAGCAAATTACTTACGCCGGAATGTTGGTGTTCGGCAGTTATCTGGTGCTGGCAGGGGACATTACCACCGGGACGATGGTCGCCTGTAGCCTGTTATCTTCCCGCACCATCGCACCGTTGATGCAACTGACAATGGTCTTTTCCCGCTGGCAGCACGCCAAAACGGCGATGACTGGCCTGAATGAATTGCTGAAGAAACCACTCGATAAAGATCCTCAGCGCAAGATGGCCCATTGCCCAGTGCTGGCGGGCCATTACCAGTTCCAGGATGCGCAATACAGCTACGATGTTGAAAAGGGCGAGCAGGCGCTGGCGATTTCTTCTCTTGAGATTAAACCCGGCGAGCGCGTGGCAATACTGGGCAAAGTGGGCGCGGGGAAATCGACGTTACTGAAATTGCTCTCCGGCCAGGCTAACACCAGCAAAGGCAAGCTGATTATTGATGGTGTGGATATTGCCCATATCGACCCGGTGGATGTGCGCCGCCAGATTGGTTTTCTTTCTCAGGATTCGCGTTTGTTCTTCGGCACTTTGCGCCAGAACCTGATGCTCGGGCACCCGCACGCCAGCGAAAGTGAGTTACTCCAGGCGCTGCGCATTAGCGGCGCGTTGTCGATGGTGCAACAAGACGCGGCAAGTCTCGACCGCATCATCAACGAAGGCGGGCGGGGATTATCCGGCGGGCAACGGCAAATGGTGCTGCTGAGCCGCCTGATTGTGCGCAATCCACAAATCGTTTTGTTAGATGAACCGACGGCTTCTATGGATGAGCAACTCGAGGCTTATGTAATTCGGCAACTGCACAACTGGCTTACGGGGCGCACTCTGGTGCTGGTGACGCATCGCCCGGCGTTGCTTAAATTGGTCGACCGAATTGTGGTGATGGAGAACGGCAAAGTGGTGGCTGATGGGCCGCGCGACACCATTCTTAATCAGGCTCAACGCAACAGCAATGTGGCTTCTATCGCCTGAGGAGTTTCCCATGAGTCAATTAAGTCTTCAGGATGACCTCGCTCGCCAGGGACGCTTTTATTCATCGGTGGTCTGGTTAACGTTATTTGGGTTGTTGGGTTTCGCGGGATGGGCGTGGTTTGCCACCCTCGACGAAGTGACGGTGGGAACCGGGAAAGTGACGCCATCGAGCCATGCGCAGCTGATTGAAAGCCTGGACGGCGGGATTGTTAGCGCGTTGTTGGTTCACGAAGGCGATATCGTCAATAAAGGGCAAATGCTGGCGCGACTTGATCCTACCCGTTTTCAGTCTAACTACGGTGAAGCCGCCGCCAGGGCGTTGGCTCTGCGGGCATCTTCTGAACGTTTGCGTTCTGAGTTAACCGGTGAGCCGTTGCGTTTTAGCGCAGAGTCATTGCGTGCGCCCGATTTAGTGGCGCGTGAAAAGCAACTCTATGATTCGCGCCGTCGTAATCTGGATGAAACGGTCGCCAATTTGCAAAGCTCTTACAAGCTGGTGATGGAAGAACTGAGAATGACGCAACCGCTGGTGGCGAAAGGGGCGGCGGGGGCCGTTGAGGTTATCCGTTTGCAGCGCCAGGCGACTGAGTTGAAAGGCAAAATCGACGATGCGCGTAACCAGTTTGCGGTTCGAGCTCGTGAAGAGCAGGTGAAGAATAACGCCGAGCTGGATGCGCAGTTGCAAGTGATGGCGGGTAAAGCGGATCAACTGGACCGCGCGTCACTCTTTTCGCCCGTGCGTGGGGTAGTGAAAGATGTGCAGGTGACGACCGTCGGCGGTGTTTTGCCTCCGGGCGGCAAACTGATGGAAATTGTGCCGCTCGAGGATCAGTTGCTGATCGAAACGCGTATCAACCCACGAGACATTGCCTACATCAGGCCAGGACTTGCGGCAACGGTGAAAATCACCGCTTATGATTCATCTATCTATGGAAATTTGCAGGGTACGGTTGAGGTGGTTTCGCCGGATACTTTGCAGGATGAGGTGAAGCGTGACCAGTATTATTACCGGGTTTATGTGCGCACCCAAAACGCGGAGTTGCATAACCGCAACGGCAAGCGCTTCCCCATTTTACCGGGCATGGTGGCGAGTGTAGAAATCAAAACCGGGCAAAAAACGGTAATGGATTATCTGGTGAAGCCGCTGAACAAGGTGAAAGAATCACTGCGTGAGCGGTAGTTTGAGGAAATAGTTTGAGGGCTTTAGTGGATGGCGCGTTGCCATCCATCAAATATTTATACCCAAAATAATTCGAGTTGCTTAAAGGCGGCAAGGTCGTAAACCCCCAGGAGCTTACACAAGTAAGTGACTGGGGTGAGCGGGAGTAGCCAACGCATAAGCAGCTTGAAGTATGACGGGTATAAGCTTAACGACCTGCGTGTTTCATAATGCGGGCTTTATCAACCGCCCATTCTTTGTCTTTCACATCATTACGCTTGTCGTGCTGTTTCTTACCTTTTGCCACGCCGATTTTCACTTTGCACCAGGCATTTTTCCAGTACATCGACAGGGCGACAACGGTGTAACCTTCACGGTTAATACGCCCGTAAAGGTTATCAAGCTCACGTTGGTTAAGCAGGAGTTTACGGGTACGTGTTGGGTCGCAGACTACATGACTTGAAGCCACATTTAACGGGGTAAAGTTGGCACCAAACAGGAATGCTTCGCCGTCTACCAAAATGACGTAGCTATCACCGATGTTGGCCTTCCCGGCACGCAGAGATTTTACTTCCCAGCCTTGTAGCACGAGTCCCGCTTCAAACTCATCTTCGATAAAGTATTCATGGCGGGCGCGTTTGTTTTGCGCAATGGTGGCTGAACCTGGTTTGTATGCTTTTTTCTTTGTCATAGTGCTGCTCAGTATAAGTAATCCAGGAGTTCAAATACACCCCGCTTCGCTGCGAGGATGAAGGCATATCTTAGCACGGCTCTGGGCTAAGAGTTTTTCTTTGCATGATGATAAATGGTATTATTTGCGTGTTTTGTGACTCTCAGGAAATGCTATGCCTCAGATTACCCGTACTGCGCTGGTGCCTTATAGCGCGGAGCAGATGTATCAATTAGTTAACGATGTGAAATCCTACCCTGACTTTTTACCGGGTTGCACTGGCAGCCGGATCATTGACGCGTCGCATGATCAGATGACGGCGGCGGTAGATGTTTCCAAAGCGGGGATCAGCAAAACTTTCACCACGCGTAACTCGCTTACCAGCAATCACAGTATTCTGATGCATCTTGTCGATGGGCCATTTAAGTCATTGATGGGAGGCTGGAAATTTACACCGCTGAGTGCGGAAGCCTGCCGTATCGAGTTCCAGCTCGATTTTGAGTTTACGAATAAACTTATCGAGTTGGCTTTTGGTCGTATCTTTAAAGAGTTAGCGGGAAACATGGTTCAGGCGTTTACCGTTCGTGCCAAAGAGGTCTACAGTGTCGCCTGATATCACGGTTGAAGTCGTTTATGCGCTGCCTGAAAAGCAGTATTTGCTCAAGGTTAGAGTTGCAGAGGGCACAACGGTTGAGCAGGTAATTACCAGGTCAGGCATTCTTGAACTGCGCACGGATATCGATCTGGCGAAGAATAAAGTTGGCATTTTTAGCCGTCCGGTAAAATTGACCGACACGGTTAATGAGGGTGATCGGGTGGAAATTTATCGCCCACTGATTGCCGATCCTAAAGAGCTCAGACGCCAACGAGCAGAAAAATCCGCTAAGAAGTAGCCAAAAAAAAGGTGCCATCGGCACCTTTTTTGTTGGTTATTCGTTTTCCAGCTTCGGCTTGTTGTCGATGTTGGTCAGCACACCACTGCTGTTGAAAGTCAGCGTCAGCGTTTGCTGAGTCACTTTTTCATGGCCTGGTTGCTGGCGGAAGACATAGAACCAGGTATTTGTACCGAATGGATCAGTCATCATTGGCGTACCCAGAGCATACGCAACTTGCTGTTGAGTCATGCCAGTACGGATCTTTGACACATCGTTCTGTGTCAGGTAGTTCCCCTGGTTAATGTCGGGGCGGTAAACCACTCGCTCCAGAGTGGAACAGCCTGCGGTCAGCATAAGAAGAACCGCTGCGGCAGCAGTCAGCGTTTTACAGCGCATAGTGATTTGATTCCTTTTCGGGCCCGAGCAGCACATGGCTCATTCATAATATGCCGATGATAATAAACCTTTACGCAGTTTAAAACATTAAGGCGCTTAACTCTGACCCTGGTACGGCAAAAAAGTTGGCTTAAAACATGCTCAATTAACAATATGCTGACTGAGCGATTGTTTTTTGAACGATTAACCGATCAACTTTTGGGATGTATATTTAACAATCGCCTTTAAGCCGCCAACAACTCTTTTGCGTTGGCAAGCGTGTTACGAGTGACTTCGCTGCCACCGAGCAAGCGAGCCAGTTCTTGCAGGCGTGAGCGTTTGTCCAGCGGCTGCATGTGAGTTTCAGTCATCTCGCCATCGGTTTCTTTACTGACAAAGAAATGATGATGCCCGCACCCAGCAACCTGCGGCAGGTGCGTTACGCACATGACCTGAGTGGACTCACCTAACTGACGTAATAATTTACCGACAACGGCTGCCGTTGGGCCGCTGATCCCGACATCCACTTCATCGAAGATGAGCGCGGGTGTTTCCATTTTGCGCGCGGTGATGACCTGAATGGCGAGGGCGATACGTGAAAGCTCGCCGCCGGAGGCCACTTTTGCCAGCGGCTGCAATGGTTGGCCAGGGTTAGTACTGACGCGGAAGTCGATACGGTCTGCCCCTTCAGCGGTCAGGTGGTTTTCATTAAATTCAACATCAATGGCTAGCTTACCGTGTGGCATCGACAACGAATGCATGCTTGCGGTAATCAATTGGCAAAGCTCTGCTGCATAATGCGCACGGCGCTGATGCAGCTCCTGCGCAATGCTCAGTGCTTGTTGGTGATGGAGTGTTACCGCCTGCATTAATTCATCTTGCGAACTGGCTTGATCATCAAGCTGCTGTAGTTCTTCGAGGAGCTGTTGATGGAACAATGGCAGTTCTTCCGGCGAAATGTGGTGTTTACGGGCCAACGAGATTTGCCTGGAGATGCGTTGCTCCAGTTCGTAGAGACGATTAGGGTCGAGATCCAGACGGTCACAATAATGACGCAGTTCATCGCTGGCTTCCGTAATCTGAATAGTGGCCTCTTCAAGCATTGTTAAAACACCTGAAAGTTTGCTATCCATCCCAACCAGTTCTTCCATTAAATGACGCGCGGTATACAACTGGCTTTGCAGGTTGTTGTCTTCGCCATCAGCGAGGATCGCTAACGCTTGCTGGCTGACGGAGATCAATTGCCCACTGTTCGCCAGACGTTTGTACTCTTCATCAATCTGCTCAAATTCACCTGCAATCGGGGAAAATTCATTGAGTTCTTTCAGTTGATACTGAAGCAGTTCAGAGCGGGCTGCACGTTCCTGAGCCAGTTGTTGATGTTGCGCCAGGGTGCGACAGCTTTGATGCCATGCGCGGTAGCTTTCTGCCATTTTTGCAAGCAGAGCAGATTCACCCGCATAACCATCCAGCAGGTTTTTTTGATGTTCTGGTTTCAGCAAAAGCTGATGTGCGTGCTGGCCATGAATTTGAATCAGCATTTGACCGAGGTCGCGCAACTGGGAAAGGGGAACCGCCGTTCCGTTGATGAAGCCGCGTGAACGTCCATCGCTGCTGATAACGCGGCGTAGCAGACATTCACGCCCATCATCGAGCTGGTTTTCTTCGAGCCAACGCAGGGCTGCGGGAGTATCTTTTAAGGAAAAGCGGGCGCAGAGATCGGCACGAGTAGCGCCCTGGCGGACCATATCGGCTTCTGCACGACCACCCAGACACAACCCTAAGGCATCAATAGCAATGGATTTACCGGCACCTGTTTCACCGGTAATGGCGGTCATGCCGTGGTGAAAATCAATTTCCAGTTCACGAACGATGGCGAAGTTACTGATGGTGAGTTGTGCCAGCATAATTGCTTTCCTGTATGAAAAGACATGACTGTGTTTTCATACAGTATAAACTGGTTTTATATACAGTAAAGAGGCTGGGCTACTTTTTAGAACAATTTTTTTGACCAGCCGAGTTTTGAGCTCAATGTATTGAAATAGCTGTAATCTTTTGGATGAATAAGATTGAGGTGGTAATCGCAGCGGCGGATCAATACGTCTTCACCTTCCTGAATCGGTAGCGCAATCTGGCTGTCACAACTGATTTCCAGGTCGTTACGCATATGCGAAAAGCGCAGGCGAATGGTGCTGCTACTGTTGATGACCAGTGGGCGCGCAGACAGCGTGTGCGGGAACATCGGCACCAGGGTAATGGCATCAAGTGACGGAGTAAGAATTGGCCCGCCGGCGGAGAGCGAATAGGCGGTAGAGCCGGTCGGTGTTGAAATAATCAGACCATCGGAGCGTTGCGAAAATGCGAATATCTCATCAATATAGACTTCGAATTCAATCATGTGCGCCACTTTGCCAGGGTGCAGCACGACTTCGTTAATCGCGGTACTCAGGCGCGTCGGGGTATCCTGTTGGCACACCTGGGCTTCCAGCAAAAAGCGGCGCTCGGCAATGTAGTGTCCTTCAAGCACATCTGCGAGTTGCTGTTGTGCGTTGTCTGGGTCAAGGTCGGTGAGAAAGCCGAGATTGCCGCGGTTGATGCCAATGACTTTGATATCATAACGAGCAAGAACGCGGGCTGCGCCAAGCATATTGCCATCACCACCTACAACAACCGCGAGATCAGCCTGTTGGCCTATTTCCGCCAGCGTGCCGGTTTTCACGTTATTGAGATTAAGTTCCTGGGCAATTTGCTGCTCGACAATGACGTCGTAGCCTTTGGTGCAGAGCCAGCGATACAGCATTTCATGCGTGGTTAGGGCCGTAGGGTGACGCGGGTGCCCGACAATACCAATGCAGTTGAAATGTTTGTTCATTATGCTGATGGTCCTTATGCGCAGTGATGCAGTCGTTTATGACAATATGTCACGTTCCCTTGAATCCCGGAAACTGATCCCCATAATAAGCGAACCAGCGAGATGAATGCTAAAAACGCGGAGAAATTCATGAGTAGTAAAGATCAGAAAACACCAGACGAGCAAGTCTCGGACGAAATTGCAATGGAAAGCCACGAAGAAGTCGAGGCCGTAGAGGGTGCCGAAGTGGTTGATCCGCGCGATGAAAAAATTGCCGATTTAACAGCGCAACTGGAAGAAATTCAGCAGCGCGAGCGTGACAGCGTGTTACGCAACAAAGCGGAAATGGAAAACCTCCGTCGCCGTACTGAGCTCGATATCGAGAAAGCGCACAAGTTCGCTCTGGACAAATTTGTCAACGAGCTGCTTCCGGTGATTGATAGCCTGGATCGCGCTTTGGAAGTGGTAGACAAGTCCAACACCGACTTAGCCGCCATGATTGAAGGCATCGAATTAACTCAGAAATCGATGCTTGATGTGGTACGTAAGTTTGGTGTGGAAGTGGTTGGCGATACCAATGTGCCGTTCAACCCGGATGTACACCAGGCGATTGCCATGGTTGAGTCTGAAGATGTTGCTCCAAACCACGTACTGATGGTGATGCAGAAGGGTTACACCCTGAATGGTCGCACGCTGCGTGCAGCCATGGTTTCTGTGGCGAAAGCAAAAGCGTAATTTGATTTAAACGCTTGAAATAAAAAGCCAGCCGTGAAGGCTGGCTTTTTTGTCTCTGTCATTCTCAACGCTGATTATTCTTCAACACTTTGACGAAGTGGTGTCACTGGCGTCACGCGCACTTGCTTAATCATGTTGTCTTGTACGTCGAGAATATCGATGTCGTAATGGCTCAATCGCACTCGCGTGTCGATGGCTGGGATTTCTTGCAGTTCTTCAAGCAGCATACCGTTTACGGTGCGCGCTTCGTCTTCTGGCAGCGTCCAGTTAAAAGCTTTGTTGATTTCACGCACATTGGCGCTGCCTTCAATAATGACGGAGCCGTCGTTCTGTGGCGTCACTTCCTCGGCAAGCGTTGGAGACATCGATGTCGTGAAATCGCCAACAATCTCTTCAAGAATATCTTCAACCGTTACCAGTCCTTGAATATCACCGTATTCGTCAACGACCAGACCGACTTTCTTTTTGTTGCGCTGGAATTTTACCAACTGAACACTGAGCGGCGTCCCTTCAGGCACAAAGTAAATTTCATCAGAGGCACGCAGCAGCGTTTCTTTGGTGAACTCCTGTTTTTCCGTCATTAAACGGTAGGCTTCACGGACACGCAGCATGCTGATGGCATCGTCCAATGTATCGCGATACAGCACAATGCGGCCATGCGGGGAGTGTGTCAGTTGGCGAACAATAGATTTCCAGTCATCGTTGATGTCTATGCCCACAATTTCGTTGCGCGGCACCATGATGTCGTCGACGTTCATTTTTTCGAGATCCAGCACCGACAGGAGCATATCCTGATTGCGGCGGGAAATTTTCGAATGTGATTCATGCACCAGGGTGCGTAATTCGTCTTTGTTTAACGCACTACTTACGGTACTGACGTTTTTGATACCCATAAGGCGCATCAACATACGCGTGATGATGTTGAGCAGCCACACCAGCGGCATCATCAGTATTTGCAACGGACCGAGCAGGAAGCTACTTGGGAAGGCGACTTTTTCCGGATACAGCGCGGCAATTGTTTTTGGCAGGACTTCAGCGAACACCAGTACCACGAAGGTGAGGATACCGGTGGCGATGGCGACACCTGCGTCGCCGTACAAACGCATGCCGACGATGGTGCCAATGGCCGAGGCCAGAATGTTGACCAGGTTATTGCCGATGAGCACCAGGCTAATCAGGCGGTCTGGTTTGCGAAGCAGTTTTTCAACCCGTTTTGCCGAGCGATTGCCCTGTTTGGCAAGGTGGCGAAGTTTATAACGGTTAAGCGTCATCATGCCGGTTTCTGAACCGGAGAAGTACGCCGAAACCACCACCATGATGATCAAGGTAACGATCAGCGTGGTGGTTGAGATGTGTTCCAAAAGGTGTGTCCTTTAAAAATGCAAAATTAGCTGACGAATTGTTGTAGAACTCGGCTACCGAAGTAGGCGAGCGTCAGAATAGCGGCACCCGCAACGTTAAACCACACGACACGGCGTCCACGCCAACCTTCATGATAGTGTCCCCACAGTAAAACGATGTAGACAAACCATGCGAGAATCGACAAGACCGCTTTATCAACGTTTTCCAGGCTGAAAAGATTTTTCAGATAAAACAGGCCGGTGCACAGGGTTAACGTTAGCAGTACAACGCCGACCTGGGTGATATGAAACATTTTGCGCTCAATGCTCATCAATGGCGGCATTTCAGCGCGGAAGGCAAGTTTCTTATTCTTGAGCTGATAATCAATCCATGCCAGTTGCAGCGCATAAAGTGCAGCAATAATCAGCGTCGCGTAGGCAAACAGCGACAAACCAATGTGCACCATCATACCCGGCGTGGCTTCAAGGTGGGTGATGAATTCGTTGGGCATGAAGGTCGCCAGCGCCAGATTGATTAAGGCGAAAGCGTAAACAATCGGTAACAGCAGCCAGCCGCGATTTCGCGAAGCCACGATGGTCATCACGGTACATATCATCAAACTGACTAACGAGCCGACGTTAAGCAGGCTGAGGTTTTGACCACCGTCGGCGGCAAAAATACGCGCTTCGAGCGCCAGACCGTGGCTTACAAGCGCGATAACGGCCGATATAATAGCGAAACGACGCCACCCGCTGTTCTTTGTCAGCAGACTGGGGATAATCAGCGCGAGGCTGCTGGAATAGGCTACAAGCGCAAGGATTGCGAAAACAGGCATATAAAGTGTCGGTCAATTAGCCAGAGATGAAAAAAAGCAGTATAACGTTACCTGCCGCCTGCTCCAACTCTAACCGTTGCATCACACCAAAGGCGGCTTCATGTTATATACCCGTCATACTACAAGTTATGGGGGTGTTGGCTGCACTCACTTACCCCAATCACTTACTTTAGTAAGCTCGTGGGGATAAGCTCCCTTGCCGCCTACCCACAACTTGAACTATTTAGGGTATAATCCGCCAAATTCTGTTTTGTGTCGCAAGCTGCGGCCCTAAGTTACCACGTTAGGCAAAAGACAATGTTTGATAATTTAACTGACCGTCTGTCGCGCACACTGCGCAATATCAGCGGCCGCGGGCGGCTGACTGAAGAGAATGTAAAAGAAACTCTGCGCGAAGTGCGCATGGCACTTCTGGAAGCGGATGTTGCGTTGCCGGTGGTGCGAGACTTTATCAGCCGCGTGAAAGAGAAAGCGGTTGGTCACGAAGTTAACAAAAGCCTGACCCCAGGTCAGGAGTTCGTCAAAATCGTTCGTGCCGAATTGGTCGCGGCGATGGGCGAAGAGAACGCGAGCCTGAATCTTGCGGCACAACCGCCAGCCGTAGTGTTAATGGCGGGCCTGCAAGGTGCGGGTAAAACGACAAGCGTAGGTAAATTAGGTAAGTTCCTGCGTGAAAAGCACAAAAAGAAAGTGCTGGTCGTTTCTGCCGACGTTTATCGTCCGGCGGCGATAAAACAGCTGGAAACTCTGGCTGAACAAGTTGGTGTCGATTTCTTCCCTTCAGATGTCGGGCAAAAACCTGTCGATATCGTTAATGCGGCGCTGAAAGAAGCGAAGCTGAAGTTCTTTGACGTACTGCTGGTGGATACCGCTGGTCGTTTGCACGTTGATGAAGCGATGATGGATGAAATCAAACAGGTTCATGCTGCGATTAATCCAGTTGAAACCCTGTTTGTTGTAGACGCCATGACGGGGCAAGATGCGGCAAATACCGCAAAAGCTTTCAACGAAGCGTTGCCACTGACGGGCGTCGTGCTGACGAAAGTCGACGGTGATGCGCGCGGCGGTGCGGCACTTTCTATTCGTCACATCACCGGTAAGCCAATTAAGTTCCTGGGTGTAGGCGAAAAAACCGAAGCACTGGAACCTTTCCACCCTGATCGTATTGCTTCTCGTATTCTGGGGATGGGCGATGTTTTATCGCTTATCGAAGATATTGAGAGCAAAGTTGACCGTGCTCAGGCTGAAAAGCTGGCAAGCAAGCTGAAGAAAGGCGATGGGTTTGATCTCAACGATTTCCTCGATCAGCTCAAGCAAATGAAAAACATGGGCGGCATGGCGAGTATGATGAGTAAATTGCCAGGTATGGGGCAATTGCCGGATAACGTTAAGTCGCAAATGGATGACAAAGTCCTGGTGCGTATGGAAGCCATTATTAACTCCATGACGCTCAAAGAGCGTGCGCAGCCAGAGATTATCAAAGGTTCACGCAAACGTCGTATCGCGATGGGTGCGGGTATGCAGGTGCAAGACGTCAACCGTCTCCTTAAGCAGTTCGACGACATGCAGCGCATGATGAAGAAGATGAAGAAGGGCGGAATGGCGAAAATGATGCGCGGCATGAAAGGTATGATGCCGCCAGGTTTCCCAGGCCGTTAATTTCTGTAATTTTTGTTTTGCGGGTAAAACAAAAATTGATTTCCGCTCAGGAATGAGTACAATTTTCGGGCTTTTAATATGACACCAGGCTCCATCCCTCGATGGGGCCTGGTGTTTTATTCACTAAAGAGGATGTTATGGTAACTATTCGTTTAGCACGTCACGGCGCTAAAAAGCGTCCGTTCTACCAGGTTGTTGTTACTGACAGCCGTAATGCACGTAACGGTCGCTTCATTGAGCGCGTTGGTTTCTTCAACCCTATCGCTGGTGAAAAAGACGAGGCAACTCGCCTGGATCTGGATCGCATCGAGCATTGGGTTGGCCAAGGCGCAACCGTTTCTGATCGCGTATCTGCGCTGATCAAAGCAGCAAAAAAAGCAGCTTAATCTGTCACGGTGGTCATGATGAGCAATCAAATCTCCGCAAAGGCACCTGTTAACCCAATCGTATTGGGTAAGATGGGATCCTGCTACGGTATTCGAGGTTGGCTCAGAGTGTTTTCCTCCACCGAAGACGCCGATAGCATTTTTGACTATCAGCCCTGGTTTATCCAGAAGGCGGGTCAGTGGCAGCAAGTACAGCTGGAAAGCTGGAAGCACCACAATCAGGATCTGATCATCAAGCTGAAAGGCGTTGACGATCGGGATGCCGCGAATCTTCTCACTAATTGCGAAATTGTGATTGATTCAACGCAATTGCCTCATCTCGGCGAGGGTGACTACTACTGGAAAGACCTTATGGGTTGCCAGGTAGTGACGACTCAGGGATATCAGCTTGGTAAAGTCATCGACATGATGGAAACCGGCTCAAATGACGTTCTCGTCATTAAGGCAAACCTGAAGGATGCGTTCGGTATCAAGGAGCGGCTGGTTCCGTTCCTCGATGGGCAGGTTATCAAGAAAGTCGATCTCGCTACTCAAACCATTGAAGTAGATTGGGATCCTGGTTTTTAAAACCTCCGGATTAACGGTAAAAGACGGCGTAATGGGGATTGGCTTGTGTTTATTGGTGTAGTTAGCCTGTTTCCAGAGATGTTCCGCGCAATTACCGACTTCGGGGTAACTGGCCGGGCAGTAAAAAATGGCCTGCTGAGCATCCAAAGTTGGAGTCCACGTGATTTCACTTATGACCGGCACCGTACCGTGGACGATCGTCCTTACGGCGGCGGACCGGGTATGCTTATGATGGTAAACCCTTTACGGGAAGCCATCCACGCAGCAAAAGCAGCGGCAGGGGAAGGTGCTAAGGTTATCTATCTTTCACCTCAGGGGCGCAAGCTTGATCAAGCAGGCGTCAGCGAACTGGCAACAAATGAGAAGCTAATTCTGGTTTGTGGTCGGTACGAAGGGATAGATGAGCGCGTAATCCAAACCGAAATTGATGAAGAATGGTCAATCGGCGATTACGTACTCAGTGGTGGTGAATTACCAGCAATGGTGCTGATTGACTCAGTTTCACGGTTTATTCCGGGAGTTCTGGGGCATCAGTCATCAGCAATCGAAGATTCGTTTGCTGATGGATTGCTTGACTGTCCACACTATACTCGTCCTGAAGTGTTAGAAGGCATGGAGGTTCCGCCAGTATTACTGTCGGGGAACCATGCAGAGATTCAACGTTGGCGCCTGAAGCAGTCGCTGGGCCGTACCTGGCTTAGAAGACCTGAACTTCTGGAAAACCTGGCTCTGACTGAAGAGCAAGCAAGGTTGCTGGCGGAGTTCCAACGGGAACACGCAAATACAGCAACATAAACATGATGGGATGGCGTAAGCCCCCAAACCCCAAAATAGTTGGAGTTGCAGCAAGGTGGCAAGCGAGTGAATCCCGATGAGCTTACTTATGTAAGTGATTCGGGTGAACGAAAGCAGTCAGCGCAGATGCAGCTTCAAATATGAAGGGGAAATATCAGTTTACCCAGGATAAGAGATTAAATTATGAGCAACATTATTAAGCAAATTGAACAAGAACAGATGAAACAGGATGTACCTTCATTCCGTCCGGGTGATTCCGTGGAAGTGAAAGTATGGGTCGTTGAAGGTTCTAAAAAACGTCTGCAGGCATTTGAGGGCGTGGTTATTGCTATCCGTAACCGCGGTCTGCACTCTGCATTCACTGTTCGTAAAATTTCCAACGGCGAAGGTGTTGAGCGTGTATTCCAGACTCACTCCCCAGTAATCGACAGCATTACTGTTAAACGTCGTGGTGCCGTTCGTAAAGCTAAACTGTACTACCTGCGTGAGCGTACTGGTAAATCTGCTCGTATCAAAGAGCGTCTTACTAAGTAAGATTTCGCTAACGCGACATCCATATAAAGGGCTGCCATTTGGCAGCCCTTTTTTGTTTAATGCATGAGTGATTCCTGTAATCCCTCACGGCTGGCTTTTTCCCATATTGCGCGGCGCTCAGCTACATCTGGCAGCGTTTCACAACTGGAAGGGAATGATTTCCCACTTTGTCCTTGAATGGCTAAAAACTTCGGATCACAAATCCGCTGCTGGCCATCCGCATATCCTTTTAACCATTCTTCACGATCCACATTTTCATCGTTATGCAAATGCGCAATGACGGGATTACTTCTTATTGGCTGTCCAGACATCGCATCATCCCAACCTGCCTGATACCAATCGGTAGGAGCCGGAGTTGGCGCATGCGTGTAGGGATCAACATAACAAGCAGACAGTAACAGGATCGGAATCAGGGCCAGGTAGCGCATAGTGAGGATATCCATTTCAAAGCGTATTATCTGAGCATAGAGCGCTTATGACTTTGCATTACGCTATTTTTGCAGAGTGCATGGTTGAGCATAAAACAAGCGTGATTATGCAGTGCTGTATATTTATGTTTACATTAATTGTGAATTAATGGGCTTTAAGCGGCATTTATTTTCAGTGTGTAATTTATTGTTTACGCATTATGGATTGCATTCTTTACTAAAGATGGTAAGGTAGTGCCATCCTCACTGAGGAAACGACTATCGCAAACGAGCTAACAGGACTGCCATCATGCAAAAAGACGCGCTGAACAACGTTCATATTTCTGACGAACAGGTATTAATCACTCCGGATCAACTGAAAGCGGAATTCCCACTGACCGCTGCTCAAGAAGTGCAGATTGAGCACTCTCGCCAGACGATTTCCGATATTATCGCTGGCCGCGATCCTCGTCTGTTGGTGGTGTGTGGACCTTGCTCGATCCACGACCCTGAAACTGCGATTGAATATGCTCGTCGTTTTAAAACGTTGTCTGAAGAAGTTAGCGATAGTCTGTACCTCGTGATGCGCGTCTATTTTGAAAAGCCACGTACTACCGTCGGCTGGAAAGGGCTGATCAACGATCCACACATGGACGGCTCGTTTGATGTTGAAGCTGGTTTGAAAATTGCTCGTCACTTACTCGTAGAATTGGTCAGCATGGGTCTGCCGCTGGCGACAGAAGCACTTGATCCGAACAGCCCGCAATACCTGGGCGATTTGTTCAGCTGGTCCGCGATTGGTGCTCGTACCACTGAATCCCAGACCCACCGTGAAATGGCTTCGGGCCTTTCAATGCCTGTTGGATTTAAAAATGGGACTGACGGTAGCCTTGGAACCGCGATAAATGCGATGCGTGCTGCATCTATGCCGCACCGTTTCGTTGGCATCAACCAGGCAGGCCAGGTTTGCTTGCTACAAACTCAGGGGAACCCTGATGGCCATGTGATTTTGCGCGGAGGCAAAGCACCAAACTACAGCCCGGCAGATGTCGCACAGTGTGAAAAAGAGATGGTGCAGGCGGGACTCCGCCCAGCCTTGATGATAGATTGCAGCCATGGCAACTCAAACAAAGACTACCGCCGCCAGCCGGGCGTGGCTGAATCAGCTGTCGCTCAAATTAAAGATGGTAACCGTTCGATTATTGGCCTGATGATAGAAAGTAATATCCACGAAGGTAATCAATCATCAGAGCAACCACGCAGTGAAATGAAGTACGGTGTTTCTGTAACAGATGCTTGCATCGACTGGGAAACGACTGAGACCTTACTGCGCGAGATTCATCAGGATCTGAACGGCACGCTTGCGGCGCGTAAGGCATAAGAGGTTTTACTATGGTGGCTGAATTGACCGCGCTGCGCGATCAAATTGATGAAGTGGATAAGGCGTTGCTGGGGTTGCTGGCACGCCGCCTGGAATTGGTAGCGGAAGTTGGCGAAGTCAAAAGCCAGTATGGTTTACCGATTTATGTCCCGGAACGTGAAGCTGCAATGCTGGCTTCACGCCGCAAGGAGGCAGAAACGCTGGGTGTTCCTCCTGATTTGATTGAAGATGTGCTGCGCCGAGTCATGCGCGAGTCTTACTCGAGCGAGAATGACAAAGGGTTTAAAACACTGTTTCCTGCGCTGCGTCCGGTGGTTATTGTCGGCGGCGGCGGGCAGATGGGGCGTCTTTTTGAAAAGATGCTCACCCTTTCTGGCTATCAGGTGCGCATTCTGGAAAAAGAAGACTGGGCACAGGCTGCGGAATTGATGGTTGATGCGGGCATGGTGATTGTCAGTGTGCCGATTCATATTACCGAGCAAGTTATCTCCCAACTTCCACGTTTGCCTGATGACTGTATTCTGGTTGATCTGGCGTCGGTGAAAAATGGCCCGCTGCAAGCGATGCTGGCCGCGCATCAAGGTCCCGTTCTTGGGTTACACCCAATGTTCGGCCCGGATAGCGGAAGTCTTGCGAAGCAGGTCGTGGTCTATTGCGATGGCCGT
The DNA here is from genome assembly GCF_031432975.1 of Buttiauxella selenatireducens. GTDB lineage: Bacteria > Pseudomonadota > Gammaproteobacteria > Enterobacterales > Enterobacteriaceae > Buttiauxella > Buttiauxella selenatireducens. The sequence continues at coordinate 1,126,609 of NZ_CP133838.1, forward strand.
CAACCAGAAGCTTACCAGTGGTTCCTTGAGCAAATTCAAGTCTGGGGCGCTCGTTTGCACCGTTCCACCGCTATTGAACACGATCAGAACATGGCATTTATTCAGGCGTTGCGCCACTTTGCAACCTTTGCATATGGTCTGCACCTGGCTGAAGAGAATGTTCAGCTCGAACAGTTACTTGCGCTTTCATCGCCCATTTATCGCCTGGAACTGGCGATGGTAGGTCGATTGTTCGCCCAGGACCCACAGCTTTACGCCGATATTATTATGTCTTCCGAAAGCAATCTGGAGCTTATCAAGCGTTACTACAAGCGATTCGGTGAGGCAATTGGCTTACTTGAGCACGGTGATAAGCAAGCTTTCATCGACAGCTTCCGTAAAGTCGAACATTGGTTTGGCGATTACGCACAGCGCTTCCAGAGCGAAAGTCGAACTTTGTTACGTCAGGCAAATGATAGCCGACCGTAATTTCAATAAAGGTTTTATACTCAAAAGCCATCAGGGAAACCTGGTGGCTTTTTTATTGGCTATAAGGATAAAGAAATGGCACAGCCGCAAGTTCTGTTCGATTACACCGGTCATTTACCTGAATGCCCTACGTGGAGTGCAGAGGAAAATTGCCTTTACTGGACGGACATTCTTGAAAATGAAATTCATCGTTACAACACGATAAACAGTAAACACGATGTGATTAAGTTTTCCGAGGAAGTCGGCTGTTTTGCTTTGTGTGAAACCGGGGGCTTTATTGTCGCGTTGCGAAGTGGAATTTATCTCACCAACCGTACTGGCCTTATCACTTGCAAAGTCTGTGACAATCCAAGTAACCCCGCTTTGGCTCGTTTCAATGATGGCGGCACTGACAGAGATGGGCGTTTTTATGCCGGAACATTTTGGGGACCAGGTGACTACAATGGCGCATTGTTATGTCGTGTAGATATCGATCTGACTGCGCATGTTATCCAACATGATATTCATGGCGCTAACGGTTTGGCATTCAGTGAAGATAAAAAATGGATGTACACATCGGATACACCTAACCGCGTGATTTATCGAACTCCCCTGGAAGAAAATGGTGAACCGGGGAAGCGTGAAGTGTTTAAGCGTTTTGAGCCAGGGCAGGGGATACCCGATGGCGCGGCGATAGACGAAGAAGGTTGCTACTGGACGGCGTTGTTTGATGGCTACCGTATTGCGCGTTTGTCGCCTGATGGCGATGTTCTGGAAGAGCATCAGTTGCCGGTACGCTGCCCAACGATGGTGTGTTTCGGTGGCGATGACATGAAAACGTTGTTCATTACGACGACGCGAGAAAATATGGGTGATACCGAAGTTGCTGAAAGGCCGCTTTCTGGTGCGATTTTTACACTTCAAGTCGCGGTTGCGGGGATGCCGAAACTGAAATTCAAAGTGAGCCAGTAAGCCAGCTTGACGCTGGCTTACTGCCAGTATCAAGCCGGGTCGACAGGTACAACGTTTTCACTTGGGTAACAGCCAAGCACTTTCATCGAACGAGTAATTTCACCAAGCTCGCGTAGCGCTTTGCGCATTGCTTCATCATTCAGGTTTGCCTGAACATCCAGATAAAACATCTCTTCCCACGGGTTGCCGTTTATCGGGCGCGATTCCAGTTTTGTCATAATCAGATTGTGATTTCGCAACACCAGAAGGGCTTCTACCAATGCGCCAGCTTGCTGACCTGTCGCCATGAGTAATGTCGTTTTGGCTGGGACCTGGTCGGTCACTTCAATCGATTTGCGAGCCAGTACGATGAATCGGGTAATGTTCTGTGTCTGGTTAGCCAGATTACGTTCCAGAACTTGCAAACCATACAACGCCCCACCGGCTTCACTGCCAAGCGCTGCGACATGTGGCGAGTTAGCCTGAGCCACTTTTTCCATCGCCGCAGACGTGCTTTCGCAGTATTCGATTTTCCAGTTCGGATAACGGTTAATGAATTGGCTACATTGCTGGAAAGGCTGCGGATGGCTGTATACCGTATGGATTGTGTCTAAATCTGTCGTGCCGTTGACAAGCACGCAGTGATCGATTGGCACGGTCATTTCGGCAACGATGGATAAGCTCGTATGCTGCAACAAATCGTAGACATCGTTTATCGCACCGGAGCTGGTGTTTTCTAGCGGCACAACGGCGTAATCCGCCTGACCCGTTTCAACCTGGTTAAAGATGTCATGGAATTTGGCACAGCCACTTTCAATGAATTGCTCGAAGTGACGAGCAGCATACTGACGTGCGGCCAGGTGCGAGTAAGAACCTTTCGGACCAAGGAAAGCAATCCGTGCTGATTGTGGATTGGTTTTATTAAGGTGTTGCTGTAATAGCGCTTGCTGCGTCAGAACTGAATCTTCAATGATAAGTTGGAACAGACGCGTAATATAATGAGCGTCCAGATTATGCGCTTTACCGAGGTTGATCAGGCGTTCCAGCAAGTCACGCTCGCGGTCGATATCACGTACCGGGCGGTGAGTCGCGAGCTTGGCTTTTCCGACTTCTACAGCCAATAAGCGACGCTCTGCCAGCAATGCCAGCAATTTTACATCCAGGGCGCTGATTTTATCGCGCAGTGCCAGCAATGGGTTTGTCTCACTCATAACGCTACCTTTTCGAAGTCCATAAAAAAGGCCTCCCGCTTGGGGAGGCCTGTTTGTTCGTCTTCGCATTCTTTATCACACGACGAATTGCCTCCCATTCAGGGGAAGGTAAAAAAGAATGCGAAGAAAAACGGAATTAATTTCATGGTTGGTTCCTGATAAGTCAGACAAGTAAGGTACTCGCTCTGTTTTCGCTCTGTCAATAAAAAACGCGCCCGGAGGCGCGTTGAGTGTAACAAAGCTAATTCATTACTCTTCTTCAACTTCCGCGATAGCAACGTCTTTCACTGAACCTGCTGTGCGACGCGCTTCACCCTTGTGTTGCACTTTATTCAACTGCCGCTCCAGTTTGTTGATCAAATCGTTGATAGCCGTATACATATCATCGTGTTTGGCGCTCGCTACGAGCTGGCCATTTGGCGTATTAATGGTGGCATCAGCCACGAAACCTTTCGGTTCTTTGGACAAAACAATATGTGGGTTAATTAGATGAGTTTGCCACTTGTCCAGTTTAGAGAGACGGTCTGCGACGTGCTGACGAATAGCTGGGGTGATTTCCATTTGCTTGCTGGTAATGTTCATTGTCATAAAGTTACCTCTTGTCTTTCCCGTCTTGGTAACTCCAGCATACCTTTCTGAATGTCAAAATGTGTGATGTAAATCACATTTTTTTGTCGCTTTTTGTCAACAAACCCTTTTTGTGAGGCAGGACAGGATCTCTGTTTTTAGCGCTTGTGGAACGGAGAAATAGCGTCCATATTTGATTGGATGACCTGACGCTAAACCGTTTCAGGTTGGTGTTTCAGGCAATAAAAATGGCAGCCATGGGCTGCCATTTTGTTTTTAGAATCGGTCTATCAAGTATTGCTGCCGTTGGCCGCGATAATTTTTGCAACTTTTTCGGCTTGAGCCGGCATTTGCAGTTCACGATAGGCATTTTCCATCAGCTTCAGACCATCACGGGTGGCCTGAGTATCAGGGAAATCACGCAACATTCCTTCGACACGGTTAACTACTGCAACCCATGCGCCGCGTTTAGTGTAGTATTGCGCCACGGAAAGCTCATATTTCGCTAAACGATCTTTCAGGAATACCAGACGCTTTGTGGCATCGGTGACATACTGGCTTTTCGGGTAACCTCGAACCAGCTTAGAGAAATCGTTGAATGCGTCACGCGCATGAGCAGGATCGCGGTCAGAACGATCTACGCCAAAGAAACCTTGTAATGCGCTATCATCCAGTGCCATGTCCGTCAGACCACGCATGTAAAGTACGTAGTCGATGTTTGGATGGGTAGGATTTAGACGCATAAAGCGGTCAATAGCTGCCTGAGCCAGTGGCAAGTCAGCATTCTTGTAGTAAGCGTAAATGAGATCTAACTGCACTTGTTGCGAGTAAGGCCCGAACGGATAACGGTTATCCAGCGCTTCCAGTTGCGTTATCGCCGCTTTAAAGTTACCGTCCTGCAACTTTTGTTGGGCAGTCGCATAGATCTCAGAAGGTGGACTATCAGGAACCTCATCCTTGGAACTGGAGCAACCAGCCAAAGCCAGGCTCAACGTGGCTGCTGCCACCAGATATTTCATACGCGTCATGACGTTTTGACTTTCCTCAGAATGTTATCCGGGAGGCTCACAATACCAGCTCCCGATAAAGACCAGCTACAATAGCACACTATATTAAACGGCATTGCCGTAAAACCCAACGTTAACGAAGAAGCTGTCTATGGCACAACTAGTACAACTCAACGCAACAGTATCCGAATCTCAACTCGGTCAACGCTTAGATCAAGCTTTGGCCGAATTGTTCCCGGATTATTCACGTTCGCGTATAAAAGAATGGATTCTTGATCAGCGCGTGCTGGTCAATGGCAAAATCAGCGACAAACCGAAAGAAAAAGTGTTGGGTGGAGAAAGCGTCACTATCAATGCTGAAATCGAAGAGGATGTGCGCTGGGAACCACAAGATATCCCGCTCAATATTGTCTATGAAGATGACGATATTCTGGTGATTAACAAACCGCGTGATTTCGTTGTGCATCCTGGTGCGGGTAACCCTGATGGGACCGTACTGAATGCACTGCTGCATTACTATCCGCCGATTGCCGATGTACCACGTGCTGGCATCGTGCATCGTCTGGATAAAGACACGACAGGCTTGATGGTCGTGGCGAAAACCGTTCCTGCGCAAACTCACCTTGTTGAGGCATTGCAATTACGTGAAATCACGCGTGAATATGAAGCCGTTGCAATCGGTCATATGACTGCTGGTGGCACAGTGGAAGAGCCAATCAGCCGCCATCCGACCAAGCGTACCCACATGTCTGTACATCCGATGGGTAAACCTGCGGTCACGCATTATCGAATCATGGAGCACTTCCGTGTGCACACGCGTTTGCGTTTGCGTCTGGAAACGGGTCGTACGCACCAGATTCGTGTTCACATGGCGCATATTACTCATCCACTCGTTGGCGATCAGCTGTACGGTGGCCGTCCGCGCCCACCTAAAGGTGCGTCAGAAGAGTTTGTAAATGTACTGCGTAAGTTTGACCGTCAGGCTCTACATGCAACGATGCTTCGCCTTCATCATCCAATCAGCGGTATGTTGATGGAATGGCATGCGCCAATTCCTCAGGATATGGTTGAGTTGATTGAAGCGCTGCGTGTTGATACAGAACTCCATAAGGATCAACTGGACTGGCTATGAGCAAATTGATCGTCCCGCATTGGCCACTTCCTAAAGGAGTTGCCGCTTGCAGTTCGACACGTATTGGCGGCGTTAGTCAGCCGCCTTACGACTCGCTGAATCTTGGGGCTCACTGCGGTGATAACCTGGATGATGTCGAAGAAAACCGCCGCTTGTTCTATGCCGCTGCCCAATTGCCTACAAAACCGGTTTGGTTAGAGCAAGTGCATGGTACAGACGTGCTAAAACTTACCGGCGAACCTTATCTGTCTAAACGTGCAGATGCTTCATATAGTTCAACGCCAGGTGCCGTTTGTGCGGTAATGACAGCAGATTGTTTGCCAGTGCTATTCTGTAATAAGGCAGGAACCGAAGTTGCGGCTGCTCATGCGGGATGGCGTGGCTTGTGCGAAGGCGTGATTGAAGAAACCGTAGCCTGTTTTAAAGACGCGCCAGAAAACATTATGGCGTGGCTTGGCCCGGCTATCGGTCCTGAAGCATTTGAAGTTGGCCCTGAGGTGCGCGAAGCATTCATGGCTAAAGATATACAAGCTGAAAGCGCTTTTCGCCTTTCGGGGGAAAAATACATTGCTGACATCTTTACCCTGGCTCGCCAGCGTTTGTCTGCCGTTGGGATCAATCATGTCTATGGTGGCGACCGTTGTACTTACAGCGAAGCGGGTGATTTTTTCTCATATCGACGCGACAGAACCACAGGCCGTATGGCAAGTTTCATTTGGCTGATATAACCTATTGAATCAAGACGATCCAGTGCGGGTAACTAAAGCTTCAAATATTTCAGGTCATTAACCTTGAATAATTGAGGGATGACCTCATTTAATCTCCAGTAGCAAATTTGACCTGTATATGGGAGGAGTTATGCGTCTGGATCGTCTTACTAATAAATTCCAGCTTGCTCTCGCCGATGCCCAATCCTTAGCTCTCGGGCACGACAACCAATTTATCGAACCCCTTCACTTGATGAGCGCACTGCTCAATCAGGAAGGCGGATCTGTGCGTCCTTTACTGACTTCAGCTGGCGTAAATGCTGGCAAGTTGCGTACCGATATTGAGCAAGCTTTAAGCCGTTTACCACAAGTTGAAGGCACTGGCGGTGACGTCCAGCCTTCGCAGGATTTAGTCCGGGTACTGAATCTGTGTGACAAACTGGCACAAAAACGAAATGACAACTTCATTTCGTCTGAGTTATTTGTTCTGGCAGCACTTGAATCACGCGGAACATTAACTGATGTACTGAAATCAGCGGGTGCTACCACGGCAAATGTGACAGCAGCAATTGAGCAAATGCGTGGAGGCGAAAACGTGAATGACCAGGGTGCCGAAGACCAACGTCAGGCATTGAAAAAATATACTGTTGATCTGACCGAGCGCGCGGAACAGGGCAAGCTCGATCCCGTTATCGGTCGTGATGAAGAAATTCGTCGCACTATCCAGGTTTTGCAGCGCCGTACTAAAAATAACCCGGTACTCATTGGTGAACCAGGGGTGGGTAAAACCGCCATTGTTGAAGGCCTGGCCCAGCGCATTATTAATGGCGAAGTCCCTGAAGGTCTGAAAGGGCGCCGAGTATTATCGCTGGATATGGGTTCACTGGTAGCGGGTGCAAAATATCGTGGTGAGTTTGAAGAGCGTCTTAAAGGTGTGCTCAATGACCTTTCTAAGCAGGAAGGGAATGTCATTCTATTTATAGATGAATTGCACACCATGGTTGGAGCGGGTAAAGCTGATGGTGCTATGGATGCGGGCAACATGCTCAAACCTGCTTTGGCACGAGGTGAGTTGCATTGCGTCGGTGCGACCACGCTGGATGAATATCGTCAATATATAGAGAAGGACGCTGCACTTGAACGTCGATTCCAAAAAGTGTTTGTTGCCGAGCCTTCTGTTGAAGATACCATTGCTATTTTGCGCGGGCTGAAAGAACGGTACGAATTGCACCACCATGTGCAAATTACTGACCCGGCAATCGTTGCGGCTGCGACTTTATCGCATCGTTATATTGCAGACCGCCAATTGCCGGATAAAGCCATCGACTTGATTGACGAGGCGGCTTCCAGCATTCGTATGCAGATTGACTCGAAGCCAGAAGAGCTTGACCGTCTGGACCGTCGAATCATCCAGCTCAAACTGGAACAGCAGGCGCTGAAGAAGGAATCTGACGAAGCCAGCCAAAAACGCCTCAGTATGCTGGAAGAAGAGTTAGGTCAGAAAGAGCGGGAATATTCAGTACTGGAAGAAGAGTGGAAAGCTGAGAAAGCTTCACTTTCTGGTACACAAACTATCAAAGCTGAGTTGGAACAGGCAAAAATTGCGATTGAACAGGCTCGCCGTGTTGGGGACCTGGCGCGTATGTCTGAGTTGCAATACGGGAAAATTCCTGAACTCGAGAAGCAGCTTGCGGCTGCAACTCAAAGTGAAGGTAAAACAATGCGTCTGCTGCGTAACAAAGTCACTGACGCAGAGATTGCGGAAGTCCTGGCACGCTGGACGGGGATACCTGTGGCTCGCATGCTCGAAGGTGAGCGCGATAAACTTCTACGTATGGAACAACAACTTCATACCCGCGTGATCGGGCAGAATGAAGCTGTAGAGGCCGTATCGAACGCTATCCGTCGTAGCCGAGCAGGATTGGCCGATCCGAATCGCCCAATTGGTTCCTTCTTGTTCCTTGGTCCAACGGGTGTGGGTAAAACTGAACTGTGTAAAGCGCTGGCAAACTTTATGTTTGATAGCGATGACGCGATGGTGCGTATCGATATGTCTGAGTTTATGGAAAAACACTCGGTCTCGCGTCTGGTCGGTGCGCCTCCTGGATATGTGGGTTACGAAGAAGGTGGTTACCTGACAGAAGCTGTTCGCCGTCGTCCTTATTCAGTCATCCTTTTGGATGAAGTTGAGAAGGCTCACCCAGACGTATTTAACATTTTATTGCAAGTTTTGGATGATGGGCGCCTGACTGATGGGCAGGGGAGAACAGTCGATTTTCGTAATACGGTTGTGATCATGACATCTAACCTCGGTTCTGATTTGATTCAGGAACGTTTCGGCAAGTTGGATTATGGTCATATGAAGGACATTGTTCTCGGCGTTGTTAGCCAGAACTTCCGTCCAGAGTTTGTTAACCGTATAGATGAAGTCGTAGTGTTCCATCCTTTGGGTGAAAAACACATTGCTTCTATTGCGCAGATTCAGTTGCAGCGTTTGTATAAACGTCTTGAAGACCGTGGCTATGAAGTCACTATCTCTGAAGAGGCGTTGAAACTGCTTAGCGCGAATGGTTACGACCCGGTTTATGGTGCAAGACCTTTGAAACGCGCTATTCAGCAGCAAATTGAGAACCCACTTGCTCAGCAAATCCTTTCCGGAGAGCTGATTCCTGGGAAAACAGTGCATTTAGAAGTAAAAGATGACCATATAGTGGCAGTGCAGTAAGTCACAAAAAAGATAAAACGAGCCCTTTGGGGCTCGTTTTTGTTTAAAAACCAGGCGATATTATGCTTTGTGATAGTGGTTTGCCTGGAAAGTGAGCGAACGGTGATTTTTTTGCATTTTGGTACTTGCCAGCTTCCAGAAAATCCCTATACTGCGCCTCCACTGACACGGCACAACGGCTTACAAACCGGCCCGTCAGTCAGATGAAAAGCGAAAATAAACGCTTGACTCTGAAAGAGGAAAGCGTAATATACGCCACCTCGAGTTAGCAAGCGAAAGCGCGTAACTCACTGCTCTTTAACAATTTATCAGACAATCTGTGTGGGCACTCGCAGGATTGATATCTCAGATACCTTCGGGTATCAAAAAAAATATCAAGTCTTGAAGAGTGACCAAGCAGTAATTCATTTAGTTGAATTATTACGAAAGTTAATTTTTGAGCACCGCTTCACGAGTTGAAGCAAATCAAGCTTTTAATTGAAGAGTTTGATCATGGCTCAGATTGAACGCTGGCGGCAGGCCTAACACATGCAAGTCGAGCGGTAGCACAGAGGAGCTTGCTCCTTGGGTGACGAGCGGCGGACGGGTGAGTAATGTCTGGGAAACTGCCTGATGGAGGGGGATAACTACTGGAAACGGTAGCTAATACCGCATAACGTCTTCGGACCAAAGTGGGGGACCTTCGGGCCTCATGCCATCAGATGTGCCCAGATGGGATTAGCTAGTAGGTGGGGTAATGGCTCACCTAGGCGACGATCCCTAGCTGGTCTGAGAGGATGACCAGCCACACTGGAACTGAGACACGGTCCAGACTCCTACGGGAGGCAGCAGTGGGGAATATTGCACAATGGGCGCAAGCCTGATGCAGCCATGCCGCGTGTATGAAGAAGGCCTTCGGGTTGTAAAGTACTTTCAGCGAGGAGGAAGGCATTGTGGTTAATAACCACAGTGATTGACGTTACTCGCAGAAGAAGCACCGGCTAACTCCGTGCCAGCAGCCGCGGTAATACGGAGGGTGCAAGCGTTAATCGGAATTACTGGGCGTAAAGCGCACGCAGGCGGTTTGTTAAGTCAGATGTGAAATCCCCGGGCTCAACCTGGGAACTGCATTTGAAACTGGCAAGCTTGAGTCTTGTAGAGGGGGGTAGAATTCCAGGTGTAGCGGTGAAATGCGTAGAGATCTGGAGGAATACCGGTGGCGAAGGCGGCCCCCTGGACAAAGACTGACGCTCAGGTGCGAAAGCGTGGGGAGCAAACAGGATTAGATACCCTGGTAGTCCACGCCGTAAACGATGTCGACTTGGAGGTTGTTCCCTTGAGGAGTGGCTTCCGGAGCTAACGCGTTAAGTCGACCGCCTGGGGAGTACGGCCGCAAGGTTAAAACTCAAATGAATTGACGGGGGCCCGCACAAGCGGTGGAGCATGTGGTTTAATTCGATGCAACGCGAAGAACCTTACCTACTCTTGACATCCAGAGAATTCGCTAGAGATAGCTTAGTGCCTTCGGGAACTCTGAGACAGGTGCTGCATGGCTGTCGTCAGCTCGTGTTGTGAAATGTTGGGTTAAGTCCCGCAACGAGCGCAACCCTTATCCTTTGTTGCCAGCGGTTCGGCCGGGAACTCAAAGGAGACTGCCAGTGATAAACTGGAGGAAGGTGGGGATGACGTCAAGTCATCATGGCCCTTACGAGTAGGGCTACACACGTGCTACAATGGCGCATACAAAGAGAAGCGACCTCGCGAGAGCAAGCGGACCTCATAAAGTGCGTCGTAGTCCGGATCGGAGTCTGCAACTCGACTCCGTGAAGTCGGAATCGCTAGTAATCGTAGATCAGAATGCTACGGTGAATACGTTCCCGGGCCTTGTACACACCGCCCGTCACACCATGGGAGTGGGTTGCAAAAGAAGTAGGTAGCTTAACCTTCGGGAGGGCGCTTACCACTTTGTGATTCATGACTGGGGTGAAGTCGTAACAAGGTAACCGTAGGGGAACCTGCGGTTGGATCACCTCCTTACCTAAAAGATACGAACTTGCGTAGTGCTCACACAGATTGTCTGATGAAAAATAAGCAGTAAAAAATCTCTGCAGGCTTGTAGCTCAGGTGGTTAGAGCGCACCCCTGATAAGGGTGAGGTCGGTGGTTCAAGTCCACTCAGGCCTACCAAATTTATCCTGATACTGCGTTGTGAAACGACTCGCATACTTCAGTATGCTTCGCCCTTCCACGCCTTGTCTCAGTTTAAATTACCGGTAATGAGATTTAGCATTTGTGATGGGGTTATAGCTCAGCTGGGAGAGCGCCTGCCTTGCACGCAGGAGGTCTGCGGTTCGATCCCGCATAGCTCCACCATCCTTTTACTGCGAAAACTAAAAAAACTTCAGAGTGTACCTGAAAAGGTTCACTGCGAAGTTTTGCTCTTTAAAAATCTGGAACAAGCTGAAAATTGAAACGACACACTGTGTCTGTTCTCCGTAATAAGAACAGATAAGCGGTGTGTTCGAGTCTCTCAAATTTTCACGACATCGATTGTGTCTTACGAGACATCTTCGGGTTGTGAGGTTAAGCGACTAAGCGTACACGGTGGATGCCCTGGCAGTCAGAGGCGATGAAGGACGTGCTAATCTGCGATAAGCGTCGGTAAGGTGATATGAACCGTTATAACCGACGATTTCCGAATGGGGAAACCCAGTGCAATTCGTTGCACTATCGTTAAGTGAATACATAGCTTAACGAAGCGAACCGGGGGAACTGAAACATCTAAGTACCCCGAGGAAAAGAAATCAACCGAGATTCCCCCAGTAGCGGCGAGCGAACGGGGAGCAGCCCAGAGTCTGAATCAGTTTGTGCATTAGTGGAAGCGTCTGGAAAGTCGCAGGGTACAGGGTGATACTCCCGTACACAAAAATGCACTTGCTGTGAACTCGAAGAGTAGGGCGGGACACGTGGTATCCTGTCTGAATATGGGGGGACCATCCTCCAAGGCTAAATACTCCTGACTGACCGATAGTGAACCAGTACCGTGAGGGAAAGGCGAAAAGAACCCCGGCGAGGGGAGTGAAACAGAACCTGAAACCGTGTACGTACAAGCAGTGGGAGCCTCTTTTATGGGGTGACTGCGTACCTTTTGTATAATGGGTCAGCGACTTATATTCTGTAGCAAGGTTAACCGTATAGGGGAGCCGCAGGGAAACCGAGTCTTAACTGGGCGTTAAGTTGCAGGGTATAGACCCGAAACCCGGTGATCTAGCCATGGGCAGGTTGAAGGTTGGGTAACACTAACTGGAGGACCGAACCGACTAATGTTGAAAAATTAGCGGATGACTTGTGGCTGGGGGTGAAAGGCCAATCAAACCGGGAGATAGCTGGTTCTCCCCGAAAGCTATTTAGGTAGCGCCTCGTGAACTCATCTTCGGGGGTAGAGCACTGTTTCGGCTAGGGGGCCATCCCGGCTTACCAACCCGATGCAAACTACGAATACCGAAGAATGTTATCACGGGAGACACACGGCGGGTGCTAACGTCCGTCGTGAAGAGGGAAACAACCCAGACCGCCAGCTAAGGTCCCAAAGTCATGGTTAAGTGGGAAACGATGTGGGAAGGCACAGACAGCCAGGATGTTGGCTTAGAAGCAGCCATCATTTAAAGAAAGCGTAATAGCTCACTGGTCGAGTCGGCCTGCGCGGAAGATGTAACGGGGCTAAACCATGCACCGAAGCTGCGGCAGCGACGCTTAGGCGTTGTTGGGTAGGGGAGCGTTCTGTAAGCCGTTGAAGCTGGACTGTGAGGTCTGGTGGAGGTATCAGAAGTGCGAATGCTGACATAAGTAACGATAAAGCGGGTGAAAAGCCCGCTCGCCGGAAGACCAAGGGTTCCTGTCCAACGTTAATCGGGGCAGGGTGAGTCGACCCCTAAGGCGAGGCCGAAAGGCGTAGTCGATGGGAAACAGGTTAATATTCCTGTACTCGGTGTTACTGCGAAGGGGGGACGGAGAAGGCTATGTTAGCCGGGCGACGGTTGTCCCGGTTTAAGCATGTAGGCGGAGAGTTTAGGTAAATCCGGACTCTTATCTAACGCTGAGGTGTGATGACGAGGTACTACGGTACTGAAGTAACAAATGCCCTGCTTCCAGGAAAAGCCTCTAAGCATCAGGTAACATCAAATCGTACCCCAAACCGACACAGGTGGTCAGGTAGAGAATACCAAGGCGCTTGAGAGAACTCGGGTGAAGGAACTAGGCAAAATGGTGCCGTAACTTCGGGAGAAGGCACGCTGTCATCAGGTGAAGCGATTTACTCGTGGAGCTGAAGGCAGTCGAAGATACCAGCTGGCTGCAACTGTTTATTAAAAACACAGCACTGTGCAAACACGAAAGTGGACGTATACGGTGTGACGCCTGCCCGGTGCCGGAAGGTTAATTGATGGGGTTATCCGTAAGGAGAAGCTCTTGATCGAAGCCCCGGTAAACGGCGGCCGTAACTATAACGGTCCTAAGGTAGCGAAATTCCTTGTCGGGTAAGTTCCGACCTGCACGAATGGCGTAATGATGGCCAGGCTGTCTCCACCCGAGACTCAGTGAAATTGAAATCGCTGTGAAGATGCAGTGTACCCGCGGCAAGACGGAAAGACCCCGTGAACCTTTACTATAGCTTGACACTGAACATTGAGCCTTGATGTGTAGGATAGGTGGGAGGCTTTGAAGCGTGGACGCCAGTCTGCGTGGAGCCAACCTTGAAATACCACCCTTTAATGTTTGATGTTCTAACGTAGACCCGTGATCCGGGTTGCGGACAGTGTCTGGTGGGTAGTTTGACTGGGGCGGTCTCCTCCTAAAGCGTAACGGAGGAGCACGAAGGTTAGCTAATCACGGTCGGACATCGTGAGGTTAGTGCAAAGGCATAAGCTAGCTTGACTGCGAGAGTGACGGCTCGAGCAGGTGCGAAAGCAGGTCTTAGTGATCCGGTGGTTCTGAATGGAAGGGCCATCGCTCAACGGATAAAAGGTACTCCGGGGATAACAGGCTGATACCGCCCAAGAGTTCATATCGACGGCGGTGTTTGGCACCTCGATGTCGGCTCATCACATCCTGGGGCTGAAGTAGGTCCCAAGGGTATGGCTGTTCGCCATTTAAAGTGGTACGCGAGCTGGGTTTAGAACGTCGTGAGACAGTTCGGTCCCTATCTGCCGTGGGCGCTGGAGAATTGAGGGGGGCTGCTCCTAGTACGAGAGGACCGGAGTGGACGCATCACTGGTGTTCGGGTTGTCATGCCAATGGCATTGCCCGGTAGCTAAATGCGGAAAAGATAAGCGCTGAAAGCATCTAAGCGCGAAACTTGCCCCGAGATGAATTCTCCCTGGGAACTTGATTCCCCTGAAGGAACGTTGAAGACTACGACGTTGATAGGCTGGGTGTGTAAGCGTAGCGATACGTTGAGCTAACCAGTACTAATGATCCGTGAGGCTTAACCTTACAACACCGAAGGTGTTTTAAGAATAATGAGAAAGACACTTTAATTTTCAGCTTAATTCCAAGATTTTAAGTTAATGGTCATATGAAAATATGACGGTTAATGAAAACAGAATATGCCTGGCGGCAGTAGCGCGGTGGTCCCACCTGACCCCATGCCGAACTCAGAAGTGAAACGCCGTAGCGCCGATGGTAGTGTGGGGTCTCCCCATGCGAGAGTAGGGAACTGCCAGGCTCCAAATAAACATGAAGGCCACCTTAACGGGTGGCCTTTTTGTGTTTGTGACAAAACGGTCGGGAACAGTTTTGCACGCCGGTCACGGTGGCCCCGGAGGGGCGAGTATCAGGATGATACGAGTAAAAGCCCTGTACTGACGTACAGGGCTTTTTGCTGTCTGCAATTTACCCGAACCACCTCTGCATATCCGCTCTCAGGCAAGCCACCCTTGGCATATAAGGTAAAGAATACGTCGCGCTTTCACTGAAATTGATAGGAATGGAAACTGCATTTTTCTGGCATGTCTCAGGATGGCGGTTCTGGCATTTCTGGTTTCACTGTTACTGCACCGCAAAGGGAAGGGAATCAAACTCTAATATCTGGCGAGTTGCCAGAGAGCGTAACCAGTGGTAGCACCGGCTACATCCCATGTGAAATCTTTCCAGCTCCATCCACTTCCAGCTGTTCGGCTATCCCAGAGTTCTTTCGTCGCGCCAAGACTGACAGAAAATAAGAAACCAAAATTTGCACTGCGAGTATCGCTCCATCCTTGGTGTTGGCCATACTCATTACCTGCAGCAGATAAAATTGCTGAAGCCATGAAGTGCTGCGCTTTATCTTGGCCATGCCATTGGTCTTGAGCCATATGGCTGCAACCGCTGAGAATTAATATTGAGGGAAGTAAAAGACGCAGCATTCATGATCCTCTGGCTACAAAAAAGCCCTGCAAGCAGGGCTTTTCAGTATAGCGATGAACTACAGAATACGACTTATCAAACGATCGATACGGATACGACGCAGTCGGCGAATAAGCTTACGCACTTTATCAGGGTAATCCGCGATGCTCTGTAAATCATGATAGTGTTGAACTACCGTTGTATGAGTGCGGATCAGATCTAATTCGTGGTTACGCTGAACGGCCAGTTCTTGTTTAGGATCATGAATAAGAAGCGCATTCTCCAGATCCAGTCGCCATGCTCTCGGATTAAGGTTATTGCCTGTCAACAGCATCCACTCATCATCAATCCACATCCCTTTGAGGTGGTAGCTGTTATCGTCATCTTTCCACAGACGTACAACCAACTGACCGCTGTCAACGTAGTATTGTAAGCGGCTCAGGAATCGGCGAAGATTAATTTCATAGAGATAAGGTAACGCACCAATTATTTTAAACGGTTGATCTTCTGGAATATAAAAGTCATTCGCTGTTTTATCACCGACAATAATCTCAACTTCTTTCCCTTCGCGTAACAGTTGGATAATACTGCGCACCAGCACCGCTGGCAGGTTGAAATAAGGCGTGCAGATGACCAGTTTACGTTCGGTACACGGCATTAAATGGTAGATAGTTTTATTCAACAGGCTGCTTTTGCCCAGGCCGACTAGCGGTGTAACGGCTAGTTGCTCGTTATCAGCATTGCCCTGGAAATGGAAACTGGCATCGCGTAACTCCTGACGGAACAGGCGAATGTCGTTTTTGATTTCTGGGCTTTTTGGCCTGTGTTGTCTGTCTAATCGATGTACCGCGCGACCACGAACTAGATTGTCTTGCATCCAGTTATACATGATGTCGGAAAGCTGAGGGTTGCAAATAACCTGATAGCGGTCGTAACGATATTTATCCTGCTGATGCAGGTAAACATCATTAATACTCGCGCCGCTATAAATCACGCAATCATCAACTATGAAACCTTTGAAATGCAGCACGCCCAATGCTTCACGCGTATTTACTGGTACGCCATAGACCGGGATATCTATGCCGGAATACTCCTCGGTCATACGATGATACCAGTCTGCATTGGTGTTAGTAGCAGCTGCACCAATACGGCCTCGTTGAGCACGATGCCAGTCAACCAGAATGGTTACTTCAATCTCCGGACGCTGTTGTTTTGCCTGATATAGAGCATGAAGCACGGCTTTACCGGCGTCATCCTGCTCAAGATACAGTGCGACGATACAGATGCGGCGAGTTGCACTGGCAATTTTTTGCAGCAGAGCTTCACGGAAATCCGCTGGGGAGAAAAGGGTCTTTACATCATCAACTGACTGAGAAAGCTTCGGCAATTGGGCAAGGTGTTGTTGATGTTTATTACGTTTAAATTTAGACAACATCACAGTGCGTATCTTCTCTATTCATTGGATGGCCTTCTGCAAAATCCAGACGTCAGAACTTGCTGATAATACCACTACTGACCCGTAAAGTGAGTAAGTTTTCCAGTACCTTACTCACGAATCTATGCTTTTTATCAATGGAAGAGTCAGGCTTACGATGCCATCTTCTAATTGTATATCGACATCAAATCCAAGCTTTCGAGCTAAAGACACCATACCGCGGTTATTTGGCATAGTAATACCATTCAACCTTTGCAGGCCATGATCGCCGGTGTAACTAATCAGCTTTTCCAACAAACGCCGCCCGAGCCCGAGTCCTTTCAAATCGGAACGAACCAACACGGCAAACTCGGCATCAATATTGTCGGGATCTGAGATTGCGCGTGTGACACCGATTATCTCCTGTGATCCGTTTTGTTCACGGACAGCCACAAAAGCCATTTCTCGATCGTAGTCGATCTGGGTCATATTGGCTAAATCTTCGTGGGTAAATTCGTTGATCTCACTGAAATATCGATAGTAAAGATCCTCTTTGGTTACAAGGGAAATAAACTGCTGTAACAACGGTTCATCTTCGGGGAGGATAGGACGGAACAAGCATCGCTCACCATTCCGGAGAATGATATTTTCTTCCAGTTGATAGGGATAAGGGCGTATTGCAAGGCGGCTTTCCGGATCGCCCTCAAACTTATCGAGCTGTAAAGTGACGTCCAGCAGCGTGAACTCATTACCCGAAGCCAGAAGGGGATGAATATCGAGGCGGTGAATTTCCGGACAATCTACGATTAAGTTTGAAACCTGCACCAGGATCTGACTAATACCGGGAATATCCAATGGACGTAATGCGCTGCGCCCACGAATCTTACCGCTTTTGATTGCCTGAATAACCAGGTAGCGGGCGAGATTCATATTGAGCGGCGGTAAAGCCACGACAGCCTGCTGGTCTGGTCGCCATTCAACGCCACCTTCGCCTAACATAATCAGTGGGCCAAATACCGGATCGTGTTCAACTACGATTCGGAGTTCCTGAGCACCTGCACGGTTAGCCATGCTTTGTACCAATAATCCATGAATCCGAGCTTGTGGCCACGCCATTTTCACGCGATCTATAATCGCATCAGCGGCTTGCTGAACCTCTGTAGCGGTTCTCAAATACAGCATAACCCCCTGAACTTCAGACTTATGTGGAATGTCCGGGGAGCGTAATTTCAGCGCGACGGGATAGCCGATTTGTTCAGCAATATGCACGGCTTCCGCACTATCGCCCGCAATCCAGGTTGGAAGTGTATTCAGCCCATACGCCTGCAAAATAGGGCGTACTTCATGAGTATCGAGCGACGTTGCCCCATCGCTTAATGCTTGCTGGAGAAGAAGGTGAGCCTCGCTGGCATTGGCTTTCAAATTGGTGGGTAATGCCGGTGTTTCACGCAGTTGTTTCTGGTTTCGGCGATACTCCACCATGTGCATAAAGGCGGTTACTGCGCCTTCAGGGGTGCGATAAGTGGGAAGACCCGCTTCGCTGAATAACCGCCTCGATTCCTGGGAAGAGAATTCGCCGCACCAGTTGGTGATTAACGTGATGTATTTGCTGCGCGGATGCTGACGTAATAGCTCAATTAATGCGGTGGCACTTTCGGTTCCAGGTGCTGCGGCACTCGGAGCATGAATAATCATTAACGCGTCAAAATCCTGGCAATCAAGCAGGATTTCCACTGCACGTAGATAACGCTCTGGCGTCGCATCGTCGCGTAAATCTAACGGATTGCCACTTTCAACACTGATTGGCAAAGCACTCTTTAGCTTATTAAGGGTTTCATCACCCAGAGTCGCGAGCTTACCGTTTCGCAACCACAACTCGTCCAGTGCCAGAGCGGCGGGCGCCGCGCCATTGCTAATAATCATCAAACGCTCGCCACGCAGTGGGCGCATGTGACTTAGCGTTTCTACCGCCGAAAAAAGCTCGTGAGTGTCCTGGACGCGTAACAAACCGGCACGTTGAATGGCTGCGTCCCATGCGGCATCAAGCCCGAGATGTGTTTTAAGCAGTTGCTGGGCTTTGGCACTGCGTCCGCTTTTAATCACCAGAATGGGTTTGTTACGTGAAGCACTTCGGGCAGCCGAGACAAAACGTCGTGCGTCGCTCAGGTGTTCGAGATAAAGCAAGATGGCGCTAGTTTTTGTATCTCGAGCCAGATAATCCAGCAGTTCATCAACATCAATATCGAGACTGTCACCCAGAGCAATAAACCACGAGAAGCCCATTTCTCGTTGCTGTGCCCAGTCGAGAATCGTGTTGGATACTGCTGCTGATTGAGAAATAAATGCCAGTTTCCCTTTCTGAATCGGTACGGGTGAGAAACTCGCATTAAGGCCTTGCCACGGTGCAAGCAAACCGAGGCTGTTTGGCCCAAGTAGACGTATTTGCCATTGGGTGGCTGTAGCCAATAATTCAGGGAGTTGTTCTGGGGGAGCAGAGAGAATGATGCAAGCTTTACAACCTTTCTCACCCAGTGATTGCAATAATTCGAGGTTTCGTTTTGAGTGGGTACAAATTATTGCGAGATCGGGTGGGAAAGGAAGGCTTGCGATATCAGGCCAGGCAAGGACACCGCATACCGCTTTATGGCTCGGTGTCACTGGCATTACAGGGCCATTAAAGCCTCCAGCTAATAGATTGCGCATCATTAAATAACCGGCGCGATCTGTTTTCGCAGAAGCTCCGACAACAGCGATTGATTTGGGACGCAGTAGCGCCTCCAGCCCACGTTGACTCATTGCTCTCTCCCCTGAGAATTAACCCAGTGAGTTTAAACGCTTTCTGGCTCCGCTGCTGTGATACTGGATTGATGATGAGGTTTACCAGCCAGATATCGTTCACGGAACAACGTGAAATGCTCTGTCAGGCCTATCGCCGCATTTTCATCATCGGCAAGTGCGAGCAACGCGGCGGCCACTTCGGCTGTACAGTATTGCCCATCCGCGTGGGCTTCCCGCAACCGATAAGCAGAGACAATGCTCAAATCCACCGAAATGACGGGCAGTTGATCAAGATATGGGCTTTTGCGGAACATCTTACGCGCTTCAGTCCAGGTACCATCTAACATAATAAACAGCGGTGGTTTGCCACTTTTTGGTGGCATCGTCAGCACTTCACGCCCAGCGCTTGCATATGAAGCAGGGAATACAACCATCGCTTGATAATCAGGAGAACTGACTAAATCGAGCAGAGCCTTAGGTGGTTCGGTGCGTGACCACTGGAATGCTTCGGTATCGGGAAGAATATCTGCAATTAGTCTGCCGGTATTACTTGGCTTCATCGGTTCAGTGTCGAACATGACTAAACAGAAACGGCTGCGAGCATTCTGTGGTTGCAGGGTTTCACATAAGCACTGTTTTAGCGGCAATAAGCAACGCTGGCAACGGCGAATGCGATTACCACGAGCAAGGAAAGGGCGAGTTGCGCGCGCCAGGCGTTCGGCACGAAGACGTAAGACGGCGTTTTCAGTCATCAGATAAACAAGCTTAAAAACGCCATTCTAACGTAGATGAAGCGTACGGGTACAAAGAAACGTACCCGTGAACTTAGAGATTTTCGTTCAGCCAGCTATCAAACGGTGCTTTCGGCATAGCCCCGTTAAGCATGTCGACCATCTCACCTTTTTTGAACACCATAATGGTGGGAATACTGCGAATGCGAAAACGTGCGCTAAGCGCGGGTTCTGCTTCAGTATTCACTTTAACGAAGCGTACTTTGCCACTGCGTTCTTCAGCAACATCTTCGAAAATTGGCGCAAAGTTGACGCAAGGGCCGCACCATGGCGCCCAAAAATCTACTACGACAGGCAAGTCGTCTTGCAGCAGTTTATCCAGGGTTTCGCTGGTGGCATTAATTACATCGCCATCAAAAAGATCATGACCACAACGGCCACATTTGGCACCGTCGTCAATACGCTCATCAGGAATGCGATTAATCGCCTGGCAGGCGGCACAAACGGTATTCATAGCTAACCTCTAAAAGATCTGTTGTCCAAAAATGGTGAAATTCACAGATGATGTTTCTTATATGTTAAATATTATCAGCGATTAATCGAGTGCCAGCAAAGTGATTTATTCGATGAATATAATAGTTATTGGCTTTTGACCAAAGTTAATGGCTAACCAGTGCCACATCGGGTAATCTGCGCGCCACGCGCTCAGCCAGGTGGAGAAAAGCATGAACGACGAATTTAAAGGTAAAAGCGGCAAGGTCAAAGTGATGTATGTCCGCGGTGACGATGACAGCGAAAAACGCAGCCAAAACCCGCGTACAGGTAAAGGCGGTGGGCGTCCTGCAGCACCGTCACGGGGTGAGGGCCGTCGTGGTCCACGTCGCGATGATAAACCTGGCGCAGGGCGCGAGCGGAATCGTAGTGACGATCGTGACGATCGCGGTGATAACCCGTGGAGAACGGTTTCACGGCCACCAAGAGAAGAAGTAGTTGAAGCAGGCGAGCAAATGGGTGCCAACGGCAGACCGATTGTTGACCCTGAAGTGATTCGCCGTCAACGTGCGGAAGAAACGCGTGTTTATGGTGAAAATGCATGTCAGGCTCTTTTCCTGAGCCGTCCTGACTGCATCGTACGTGCCTGGTTTGTCCAGAGCGTGACGCCGCGTTTCAAAGAAGCATTGCGTTGGATGGCAGCAAACCGCAAAGCCTACCACGTGGTCGACGATGCTGAATTAGTTAAAGCATCTGGTACAGAACACCACGGTGGCGTTTGTTTCATCATCAAAAAACGTCGCGGTATTACCGTTCAAAGCTGGCTATCAAAAGCTGCTGAAGACGATTGCGTGCTGGCGCTGGAAAACGTCGCTAACCCGCACAACCTCGGCGGCATTATGCGTAGCTGCGCGCACTTCGGTGTGAAAGGTTTGCTGGTGGAAGATGCCGCAATGCTGGAGTCTGGCGCTGCGGTTCGTACTGCCGAAGGCGGTGCGGAGCACGTTGAAGCCATCAGCGGTGAGACTTTCGAAGAAGGTCTGGAGCAATTCCGCAAAGCAGGTTATGCGATTGTCACCACATCAAGCCATAAAGGGACTCCGCTTTTCAAAGCTGAGCTGCCGAAGAAAATGGTTCTGGTGTTAGGTCAGGAGCGCGAAGGCGTTTCCGATGCGACCTTTGAAAATGCCGACATGAGCGTTGCCATTGATGGTACCGGTAATGTCGAAAGCCTGAACGTATCTGTCGCGACAGGTGTGTTGTTGGCTGAATGGTGGCGTCAAAACAAAGCGTAAGCTTTGAGAATGACCGACCGATAATAAAAAGCCAGCGTAAGCTGGCTTTTTTGTCTCTTTATTCTGGCAGAACGGGCGTCCAGTCAATTGTGGGTTGGTTGCGTTCAGTCAGATACTGATTGGTTTTAGAGAAGTGTCCGCACCCCAGAAAACCCCGATGTGCCGACAACGGTGACGGGTGAGGCGCTTGTAAAACATAATGACGGTTGCGGTCAATAAAACTGCCTTTCTTCTGCGCATGCGATCCCCACAGTAAAAAGACGACGCCTTCACAGTGTTCGTTAATCAGCGCAATCACCTTATCAGTGAATGTTTCCCAGCCTAATTTCGCATGCGAATGCGCATTACCCGCCTCGACAGTTAATACTGTGTTGAGTAAAAGCACGCCCTGACGCGCCCAGCTTTCGAGATAACCATGATTGGGCTGCACAAAATCAGCAATGTCGCTCTGCAACTCTTTGTACATATTCTTTAAAGAGGGTGGCACAGCAACCCCAGGCAGAACAGAAAAAGCCAGACCATGCGCTTGTCCAGGCCCGTGGTATGGATCCTGTCCAAGGATGGCCACTTTCACATCACCAAGCTCAGTAAATCGGAACGCATTGAATACGTCTTTCTGCGGTGGGTATACAGTGACCCCAGCAGCACGACGCTCAGCAACGGTTGCAAGCGCATTTGTGAAATAGGGTTGTTGCTTTTCTTGTGCCAGCACATCGTGCCAGGTGAGGTGGGTTGTCATCTCGCTCTCCTGCGATTCGTAATGCGACTAGCTTAACGGCTTCTTTCTTCTAAGCAAATGAATGAGCTACTGATAAGAGGTAAACCTAAAAAAAGTTGAAAATTTACATAATTTTTAACTTCTGTGAAATGAGCTAAGTTGATGTAAAACAAATAAATGATATGATAGCCACATCAGCGGTATGGGATTAATTGATTTAAATCAAGGTTTGGCGTGTGTTTGGCTAGTATAAAGATCAGTAACGCAACAATGGTTTTACCAATGAGCCGGTTAAAGGCCCGAAATATACCCGTCATACTCCAAGTTGCATGTGCGTTGGCTGCGTTCGTTCACCTCAGTCACTTACTTTAGTAAGCTCCTGGGGACTCACTCACTTGCCGCCTTCCTGCAACTCGGATTATTTAGGGTATAGAATCACAAAATTAGCCCTTAGGGAGAAATATAATGATTACTGGTATCCAAATTACTAAAGCTGCAAATGAGTCACTCCTGAACTCTATCTGGTTGCTGGACAGCGAGAAAGGCGAAGCGCGTTGTGTATGTGCTAAAGCCGATTTTGCAGAAGACGAAGTTGTAGCAGTGAGCAAATTGGGTGAGTTTGAGTATCGTGAAATCCCAGTTGAAGCAAAACCTGAAGTTCGTGTGGAAGGTGGTCAGCATCTGAACGTGAACGTTCTGCGTCGTGAAACTCTGGAAGATGCTGTTAAACATCCAGAAAAATACCCACAGCTGACCATCCGTGTGTCTGGCTATGCGGTACGTTTCAACTCATTGACTCCAGAACAACAGCGTGACGTGATTGCTCGTACTTTCACTGCTAGCCTGTAATTTTTAAACTGTAGTCTTCAAAATATAGAAAAAAGCCGGTGGCTGTTGCACCGGCTTTTTTATGGGTTTGATTCAGTAACTGTTATGAAACGGTTAAAACACTGACTCTGATCGTAAAAAAACCGCCTCAATTGAGACGGTTTTTATCTTCACTGACGAATTATTCAGCTGATTCGTTTTTTGCACTGCTTGGTTTGCGGCGCTTACCGACGTTCTTTTTATCGCGCAGACGGACTTTCACACGCGGCTTTTCTTTGTCGTCTTTTTTCTTCTCTTCGCGCTTCGCGAGTACTTTCTTCGACGGCTTACCAGTGAGTTTCTCACTCGGCGCACGCGTTGTAGGGCGCAGCTCATCAATGACACGCGATTTCATCGGTTCTTTCATGTAGCGAGTGACTTTGCCAAGCAGCAAATGGTCATGTGCTTCAACCAGAGAAATAGCGGTACCTTTAAGGCCAGCACGACCCGTACGCCCGATACGGTGCAGATAGGTATCAGCGGTACGCGGCATGTCGAAGTTAAACACGTGGCTCACTTCTGGAATATCAATACCACGCGCGGCAACATCGGTAGCAATCAACACGTTAACGCGGCCATCAGTCAAACGCTTGATAGCTTCGGTACGCTTCATCTGCACCATTTCGCCTTCGAGATAACAGGTATTGATACCTGCTTCACGCAGCCATGCCACTAACTCATGCACACGATCGCGTTTACGTACAAACACGATTGAACGCGTGGTATCCGGCTGTTGTAGCAAATGCACCAGTAGTGCAGTTTTATGCTCAACGCTGTCCGCACGGTAGTACCACTGGTGAATTTTCTTACGCTCACGCGTTGAAGATGTTGCAGAAACTTCAACAGGGTCTTCTAACAAACGCTCTGCGAAATTCTTAATCGCATCGCCTTCAAGCGTCGCGGAGAACAGCATGGTTTGTTTGCGCCAGCGAGTTTCTGCAGCAATGGTTTCGATATCCTGCGCAAAGCCCAGATCCAACATGCGATCGGCTTCATCAAGAATCAGTGTCTCTACCGCACGGCAATCAAAGTTTTCTTCTTTGATGTATTGCAGCAGGCGACCCGTCGTTGCAACAACGATATCCTGGTTTTCGCTAAACACTTCAGCGTGGTTCATATAAGCCACGCCACCAGTGATTGTTGCGATATCAAGATGAGTATGTTTTGCCAGTTCACGAGCGTGATCGGCCACTTGCATTGCCAGTTCACGCGTTGGCGTGACGATCAAAATACGTGGTGGGCCAGATTTCTTACGCGGGAAATCGACCAAATGCTGTAACACAGGCAGCAAATAAGCGGCTGTTTTACCGGTACCGGTTGGAGCGGAACCGAGGACATCACGCCCTTCAAGTGCAGGTGGAATGGCGGCAGCCTGAATAGCTGTCGGGCGGGTAAAGCCCTTGTCCTGGAGCGCGAGCAACAAGCTCTCGTCAAGTTCCAGTTCGGAAAAAGTGGTTACAGTCATGGTCTTCCTCTATGTAGGGCGCCGATTATAGACGTTATGGCTGCGATCTTCATCTGTTTGTGTGGGTAACTGACGCTTTTCCTGGCAGCAAGTTTCCCCTATGCTACTCCAGTTTCTCTACAGGGTAGCTAAGATGTGCAGTCAAAAAGTAGTTTTGCGTCGTGATGGATTCACCTTTAAACAGTTCTTTGTTGCGCACGATCGATGCGCAATGAAAGTCGGTACCGATGGCACGTTGTTAGGAGCGTGGGTTCCCGTCGCTAAAGTTAAAAATGTACTGGATATAGGCACGGGTAGTGGGTTGCTGGCGTTGATGCTGGCGCAACGTACGCCTGAGAATGTCACTGTTGATGCCGTAGAACTTGATCCTCTTGCCGCTGAGCAGGCCGCAGAAAATGCAGCAGGATGCAAATGGGCTTCACGCATCAATGTTCATTGCGCTGATATTCGTGAGTGGGCGCAACAAGCTACACAACGCTATTCGTTGATTGTCAGCAATCCACCCTTTTTTTCACAGGGTAGTGATTGTGCATCCCCTGAACGTGCGCAGGCTCGATATACCACGACACTTGACCATCAAGCGTTGTTGAGCAGTGCCACGCAATTGATTACTGAAGACGGTTTTTTCTGTGTGATTATGCCTGAAACGTCGGGAACGGCTTTTACTGAACTGGCAAAAACACAAGGATGGTTTGTTCGTTATCGTACTGATATTGCAGATAATGAAACGCGGTTGCCCCATCGTGTGATGTTGGCGCTTTCGCCGACTGACGGGGAATATTTTACCGATCGTTTGATTATTCGTGGGCCAGACCAACAATATTCCGAAGGTTACTGTGGCCTGACCCAGGACTTCTATTTGTTTATGTAAAGCGGCGAAAGAATGCTTGGCCCGGAGTTTTCGGCCAAATCCGGGTAGTCCAGCGTGTAGTGTAAACCCCGGCTTTCTTTACGCATCATGGCACAGCGCACAATTAGCTCTGCAACCTGCACCAGGTTGCGCAGTTCCAGTAAATTGTTCGACACACGGAAGTGGGAATAGTACTCGTCGATTTCCTGCTGCAACATGGTAATTCTGCGCAATGCTCTTTCCAGGCGGCGCGTGGAACGCACAATCCCGACGTAATCCCACATAAACAGACGAAGCTCATGCCAGTTATGCTGGATAACCACCTGCTCATCTGGGTTATCGACCCGACTGTCATCCCAGTCAGGCAACGACCTGGAAATGCGAGCGTATGGCATGCGCTTCATTATATCTTCCGCAGCGGACCAGCCATAAACCAGACATTCTAATAACGAATTCGATGCCATACGGTTTGCGCCATGCAGGCCGGTATAAGTGACCTCGCCGATAGCGTACAAGCCATCAACGTCAGTACGACCATTTTCATCGACCATCACACCGCCGCAGGTATAGTGGGCAGCGGGCACCACGGGTACGGGTTCTTTTGTGAGATCGATACCCAGCCCCATAAGTTTTTCGTAAATGGTTGGGAAATGGTGGCGCACAAACTCTTCTGGCTTGTGGCTGATATCCAGATACATGCAATCGGCACCCAGACGTTTCATCTCATGATCAATTGCACGCGCAACGATGTCCCGCGGAGCTAGTTCGCCGCGCTCATCAAAATCAGGCATAAAGCGGCTGCCATCCGGGCGCTTGAGGTAAGCACCTTCACCACGCAATGCTTCGGTTAACAGGAAATTACGTGCCTGTGGATGGAAGAGGGCTGTGGGATGGAATTGATTAAACTCCAGATTGGCCACACGGCAACCTGCACGCCATGCCATGGCAATACCGTCACCGGAGGAAATATCTGGGTTGGTTGTATATTGATAAACCTTCGACGCACCACCAGTGGCTAAAACCACGGCTTTCGCACGGCAAGTTTCCACTTTCTCTCGGTTACGGTTCCAGATCCAGGCCCCCACGACACGTCGCGTGCCGGGTAGACCGATTTTATCTGAAACAATAAGGTCGACTGCGTTACTACGCTCGATGACACGAATGTTTGGATGACTCAACGCTTTGCCGACCAGCGTAGTCTCAACCTCTTTACCCGTGGCGTCTGCAGCATGGAGAATGCGGCGATGGCTATGTCCACCTTCACGAGTTAAATGGTAGCTTTCGGCTCCATTTTCCTGGATCTCAGTATCAAACAACACACCCTGATCGATTAACCACTGCACACAATGGCGTGCGTTACTGGCAACAAACTCTACCGCTTCTCGATCGCAAATTCCGGCGCCTGCAATCAGCGTATCTTCGACATGTGAATCGATGCTATCCGTTTCATCAAACACTGCGGCAATGCCACCCTGAGCATAGAAAGTCGAGCCTTCATTTATTGGCCCCTTACTCAGAACAATAACTTTGCAGTTTTCGGCAAGCCGTAAAGCCAGAGAGAGGCCAGCAGCTCCGCTACCGACGATTAATACATCACAAGCGAGTTCGGAATTTGCGTTCATCGTGTTTAATTTACTAAACAAAGGTTGGGCCAGCATATCACCCGATGTGGGCTGTAACACGCTTTTTTTAAACCTGAGTTATATCAACTAAACATGTGGAGGGTTTTACTCAGTTTCATCCGAATAATAGCGTTAATAAGCACTTTTTCGTGCCAGTTCACCGTTAGTGGCAGATTTTCTAATGAAAAATCATGATTCATGCGATACTCTGCATGAATATAGCGATCGCCTTTTAGGACAAAAAAGGTGTCACCGTTTGTGCCATGAAACTTATAATCAAGAAGAGATAATTCGTGGAACAGATCAGGAAAACAATGGCGTAATGGAACTTTGCTCAAATCGAGCGCTCCAACCGTGAACTTGCTCATTTATGCAGAGTTCGGATGGCTTTTCAATTACGCGTGGAAATAGGTTTGGGGAGATATTACCTCGGATGAGCGAGCAGTTAACGGATCAGGTCCTCGTCGAACGGGTCCAGAAGGGAGATCAGAAGTCATTTAATTTACTGGTGGTTCGCTATCAGCATAAAGTGGCGAGCCTGGTTTCCCGCTATGTACCTTCAGGAGATGTTCCTGACGTGGTGCAGGAGTCATTCATCAAAGCTTATCGCGCATTGGATTCATTCCGTGGCGATAGTGCGTTTTATACATGGTTGTACCGTATAGCGGTCAACACGGCAAAAAATTATCTGGTTGCTCAGGGTCGTCGTCCTCCATCAAGCGATGTGGATGCAATTGATGCGGAAAACTACGAAAGTGGCAGTGCATTGAAAGAAATTTCGAACCCTGAGAACTTAATGTTGTCTGAAGAACTGAGACAAATAGTTTTCCGTACTATTGAGTCACTCCCGGAAGATTTACGCATGGCAATTACGCTGCGGGAGTTGGATGGTTTGAGCTATGAAGAAATAGCCGCCATCATGGATTGCCCGGTAGGGACTGTCCGTTCTCGTATTTTCCGTGCGCGGGAAGCTATTGATAATAAAGTTCAACCGCTTATCAGGCGTTGACGATAGCGGGTTACTGGAAGGGTAATTAGGCATGCAGAAAGAACAGCTTTCCGCTTTAATGGATGGGGAAACTCTGGATAGCGAGCTGCTAAGCGTCTTATCACAAGACAAATCATTGCAGCAACGCTGGGAGAGCTACCACCTAATCCGCGACACTATGCGCGGCGATACCAGTGAATTGCTTCATTTTGATATTGCAGCCAATGTCATGGCGGCGATCGAAAATGAACCAGTGCGTCATGTCACGCCACTTATTACAGAACAACAGCCTGAACCTCAACAATGGCAAAAAATGTCGTTCTGGAAAAAGGTACGTCCTTGGGCCAGCCAATTGACCCAAGTGGGTGTTGCAGCATGCGTATCGCTTGCGGTAATTGTTGGCGTGCAGCACTATAATGGCCAATCTGACAATCCTGCTCAGCCTGAAGCACCTGTGTTCAATACTTTACCTATGATGGGTAAAGCGAGCCCGGTAAGCTTGGGTGTTCCTTCTGACAGTACTGCAAGCACTGGTCAGCAGCAGGTACAGGAACAACGTCGACGTATCAATGCTATGCTGCAAGATTATGAATTGCAGCGTCGTTTACACGCCGAGCAACTCCAGTTTGAACAGGCACAAACCCAGCAAGCTGCGGTACAAGTGCCAGGTAACCAAACGTTAGGAACTCAATCGCAGTAATGAAGCAACTTTGGTATGCACTGTCTCTTATGACAAGCAGCCTGTTGTTCAGCTCAAATGCCTCGGCGGACACTGTTTCGTCCGGGGCATTGTTGCAGCAGATGAACCAGGCAAGTCAGTCACTCAATTATGAGTTGGCATTTATCAGCATTAATAAGCAAGGGATAGAGTCCTTACGCTATCGCCATGCAAGGCTTGATAATCGTCCACTTGCGCAATTGCTTCAGATGGATGGCCCACGCCGAGAAGTTGTCCAGCGTGGCAGTGAAATCAGCTATTTTGAACCTGGACTTGAGCCATTTACGCTCACGGGGGACTACATCGTTGATTCGCTTCCATCAATCGTCTACACCGACTTCAAACGCTTGACGCCTTATTACGACTTCATTTCTGTCGGACGGACGCGTATTGCCGATCGTCTGTGCGAAGTCATTCGAGTCGTGGCACGAGATGGCACCCGATACAGCTATATGGTGTGGATGGACTCGGAAACGAAATTACCGCTGCGTGTTGATTTGCTGGACCGTGATGGCGAGACGCTGGAACAATTCCGCGTTATCTCTTTCAACGTCAGCAAAGAAGCTAATGGCATGATGCAAAGTCTGGCGAAGGCGAATTTACCGCCGTTGTTGTCAGTTCCTGGCGCTGAGAAAATTAACTTTACCTGGGCACCTACCTGGTTGCCGCAAGGTTTTAGTGAAGTCTCCAGCAGCCGCCGTCCATTGCCGACCGTGGATGTTCCAATCGAATCACGCCTTTACTCTGACGGTTTGTTCAGTTTCTCGGTCAACATTAGTCGCGCTGCCAGCAATAGCACCGATCAGATACTGCGCACTGGGCGTCGCACAGTGAGTTCTGAAGTTCGGGATAAAACTGAAATCACAATCGTCGGTGAGTTGCCGCCACAAACGGCAAAACGTATTGCTGACAGCATCAAATTCAGGACTGCGCAATGATCAAGGAGTGGGCAACAGTCATCTCCTGGCAAAAGGGTGAAGCATTGCTGAGTTGTGACGTAAAAGCGTCATGCAGTAGCTGTGCTTCACGCGCAGGCTGTGGCAGTCGTATTCTCAACAAACTCGGTCCGCAAACGAATCACACCTTATCGGTTGCTTGTGATACGCCGCTGGTGGCGGGTCAAAAAGTCGAGTTGGGTATTGCTGAAGGTAGCCTGATAGGTTCTGCGTTACTGGTTTATATGTCCCCGCTGGTTGGGTTATTCGTGGTTTCAGCCCTGTTTCAGGCGCTGTTTGGTACCAACCTTGCGGCGATTTGTGGGGCATTGATCGGCGGAGTGGGCGGTTTTCTTATCGCGCGTGAATTCTCATTGAAATTCAGTCGCCGTGAAACCTGGCAACCCGTTATTCTCAGCGTTGCGCTACCGCCAAATGCTCTAAGAGTCGAAACGACGACTTCTGCGGACAGCCAGTGACGTCTCCGCTGCCCGCAATCTTTTAGACACACTTTCCGTAGGTCTTTCATCTCTCAACTACGCTTGCAAGATGACCTGTTTCCTCGCTTTCTCGTTGTAGTGTAGAATGCGGCGTTTCAGGCAAAAGACAGCCATTGACATCACGCTCTGTACAGCGCATTGCGCCGAGCTTTCCCGGATTTGTAAGGCATAAAAACCTCTAACTATGAAGAATATACGTAACTTTTCTATTATTGCCCACATCGATAATAGACACTAAGTCAGTATATGCCACCATCTGCCAAAACCCCCATTTAAACCCAGCAATACCAATACCTTCCAGCATTTCCAACCTCATCCATTTGCGAGCATAAGACACGATAAGCCAACAAATTTGTGTCCACCAGCGTGTCCATAATCTATGATGGACACACTGGGGTGTGTCCACGGTGGACACGGGTGGGGTTTTTCTATGGCGATTTCAGATAGTTATCTCAAGTCCTGTCTCGGAAAAGATCGGGACAAAATTGAAGAGAAAGCAGACCGCGATGGCCTGTGGGTGCGTATCAGTAAAAAGGGTGCAGTGACCTTCTTTTATCGCTATCGCTACTTGGGTAAACAGGACAAGTTGACGATCGGCAGTTACCCCGCGTTTGGCCTTAAGGCTGCAAGGGAAGAAGTTGAGAAGTGGGCTGCCGTTCTTGCCAGGGGAGAAAATCCACGGGTTCGCCAAGGGCTGGACAGTGCCAAAATAAACTCGCGATATTCGTTCGAAGAATTGTTCCGTGAATGGCATGGCATTGTCTGTATTCAGAAGGTAACCGCCGATCAGATACTGCGAACTTTCGAGCTTCACGTTTTCCCGAAAATTGGTAAGTACCCGGCAGAAGATTTAACTCTTCATAACTGGCTCACCGTTCTGGATCGCCTCGCTGAGGGTTATAGTGAAATTACCCGCCGCGTCATAAGCAATGGTAAACAGTGTTATTCATGGGCGGTAAAGCGGCAGGTTCTTGAAAGAAACCCACTGTCCGAACTTTCAGGGAAAGACTTTGGCATTGAGAAAAAGATAGGTGAGCGCACGCTTTCACGTCATGAGATAGCGCTAGTGTGGCGAGCAGTGGAAGATTCACGTCTGATGGAGCGTAATAAGATCCTCGTTAAACTTTGCCTGCTGTGGGGGTGCCGTATCGCAGAGCTGCGCCTTGCCGAACGTTCGCATTTCAACTTTGAGGATGGAATCTGGACTATCCCACCAGAAAACCATAAGACCGGTCGTCGAACTAAGAAGCCACTGGTGCGCCCAATTATTCCAGAGATTGTTCCGCTTATCAGTCGGGCAATGGAACTGACACCACGCTTACCTGATAAACCCGATGAACCAGGGCGGTTTATTTTCTCCCGTTATGGCGATAAACCCATGACAGAAACTTTCCATCTGAGCATCAGTAACAACCTACGGGTGTTTATGTTGAAGGCATACAGCGAGAACGTACCGCACTTTTCCATTCATGATCTGCGCAGAACTGCGCGAACCAATTTCTCAGAGCTGACAGAGCCGCATATTGCTGAAATCATGTTGGGGCACAAACTGCCTGGCGTATGGGCTGTGTATGACAAACACAGCTACATAAGTGAAATGCGGGAAGCGTACAGCAAGTGGTGGGCCAGGCTCATGAGTATTGTTGAGCCTGACGTTCTAGAGTTCAAACCGCGCGAAGCGATGTAACACGCCCCTTGGTATCCCGCTCGCGATGAATGTGCTCAAGTGGTTTGCGTTTTGGTAGGGATTGTTCTGCTGTCTGCCACGCAACAACCTGAGCACGCTTCCAGCGATTTGATGCACCCATACATGAGTAAGCTGGCTCTGGGAATGGGTTTTCCGTTTTGTTACGGTACCGGGCCAATGTGCGTGGTGAAACACACAAGAATTCACATACGCGCTTTGTATCCATCCAGCTTTCATTGTCAGTCATAGTTTCCTCACCCAGACCCCGAGTGGGGCCGTAAAAATTGATAATTCAAAATCAAACTGCAGCAAGTTTTTGTGCACGCAGTTTTCAATATGTTCAGGTTCTTCAATGTCTCGTTTAATTGAGTCAGCTTCTTCGCGACCCCGACTTATTCCGCAGCTCATCAATCTGCTTGCAGCTCGCGCACAACTGACAACCGGGAATCGTTTTCCGGCGAGCCTCCGGGATTTCCTCTTCACATTCCATGCAGTGCAATGCTGAGACTGCGTTTCGGTTAATACGTATAAGGCTCAATGCTGCGTTGCGTTGCAATTCTTCCAGGTCGCTGGCGTTATCAATGATGTCGCTCATTCCTTCTCCTTAAATACCTTGTTTACAACACCGATATGCCACTTGAAGAGAGTTCTGCTGATACCCATGGGTTCGAGCTTTCTGTGATGATCCGTAATCACATCACGGATAATATCGAGCCTGTTTTCTTGAGCTTTTTTCAGTGCATCCTTCAATGCCCGGGCGCAAATTTTCGTCTGTGATCTGACGGCGTTTAATTGCTCCGGGGTTAGCTTCATGCAGCTATTTCCCGTTGCTCTCTGTATTCCGCCAGCTTCGCCCTGAGATGTCTGATGTTGTTCCAGTGCTCACGATCAATAGAATTCATGGCATCCAGAAAACTAGTCATTGTCATCCCATAATCTTCAATGGCTTCTTCGGCTACACGCTCCAGGCGTTCCACGATATCTGGAGGAGCAATTCCACCTTCGAAAGGTTGCTGAATAAGCCATTGAGAGACTCCCTTGCTAACTAAGTTGTCACGGATAATCTTTTTGGCGCGGGCAATAACGTCAATTGGCACTGCGACCGTATCCGGTGCTTCGACAGAATCAGCCGCCCACACATGGGCGTATTTCGATTCATTGAATGTGTACGCGGCCTTGTCTCCGAACGCCGCCCGAATGCATCCCCAGACCTCAATACCACTTTTAGCGAGAATGTCGTGCTGGGCCAGTGGAAGCTCAGGCTCTACCGCAGGTGTTTTCTGGCTTGGCTTGATAGCATCAGGCTGTTTCATCTGCGGCAACAACCGCTCTGCCTCTTTGCGGATCTGTGCCAGAAATGCATCACCATGCGCTTCAAGTTCATTTCGGTTGATGTAGCTCATCGCTGGGCCGCGCCAGTTCTTATCGAAAACAGCAACTGCACCTGCGAAAAACGCGCCCGTTGGGACTTGTTTTTCATTAGCTGGAACAAACCAGGCTGGTAAATCAAAACCAATGCGGCCACGAATGAAAGCCACATGATCGGCATCGTCAGGCCACCATAATTCGCTGGTTGCCGCTTTAATCAGAAAGACATACCGACCACCTTTTTCACGCATCTCGCTGACATGTTTCATGATGTACGGCATGCCCGTAACATACTGATCGCCATGTTTTGCGGGACGGCTGTACGGCGGATTAGCAAATGCCGCGCCATTCAGTTCGGCAAGTCGAGCTGACCAGTCCTGAGTTAAAGCATTGTCTTCGGCGGTATAAAACGCAGCGCACTTTGAGTTATGGCCATCGCTAAACAGGTCCAGAACAAGTGGGCCAAACATCGCATTAATGCCCCAAAAGATGTTGTCTGGCGTACACCACTGATCGCCAACTTCTTTCAGTACATGCTCCGGCTGGCTGCGCAGCTCTTTCAGTGCCTGGCAATATGGGCTTGCGATAAGCAAAGGCTCGTTTAATGCTTCTTCAACTGCTTGCTCACTCATTGTCCTTATTCCCTTTCTTCATCAGCTTTTCGGCCTCGTGGCCACTTTTAAATTTGTTGCTGGTGGTTGTTAGCCGCGCCCGTACACCGGGTTATTGCCAGCTTCATCAATGAATTAACGGATCACCGTGTCCATCTAACAAAACCTCAAGCACACAATCATTGATGCGAAGAACTTCTAGATCGGTGTGCAAGTAAACCCACTGGCGTTCGTTGATAACAGCTGATACGCGGTAGGTGCGACCTTCATGTAACGCCATCATTCCCGGCGCCACACACTGACGAATCATCGGCATGGTGCCGTAGTGTTGGTGAACCATATAAATCCCCTTTACCGTCTTCCCGGCTGCCAGAACAAATCTTTAACCTGACAACGCTGCGCTTGTTGTCGATGGCTTGAAGATACAACCAAAGGTTCGATGTGTAAAATGAAAGTGGAACTAATAGTTCTATTTAAGGGTGAAAAAAAAGACACCGATACGGTGCCTTGTTATGGAGAGGGTTTGAAAGGGTCTATTTCTTCAAATCGTGAATGATGTCGTATACATCGTTTTTAAGAAGATCCATCTCTCTAACCACGCCTCTGGTGTGAATAATCAGTCGTAACTTCTCAGCATCCGGCAACTGGTTGAAAAGGGAAAGTAAGGTTTCTTCTCTCTCATCAAGCACGCGCGGTAATGCTGGCAGCTCTTCGCCGTTCTCGCTTTCCTCTCCCTGTTCCATGAAAAACCAATATTCAGGTCTGCCGGTTACAGCAGCCAGCCTTTTGAGGCGCTCGCCGCTCGCAGCTGATGCGCCATTGGCCCACTTTCTCACGGATGTGTGGGAAAGCATAACGCGCCGCGCGAGGTCCGCCATGCTCCAGCCGTTTTCCTCCATCACTTGATGGATTCTTTTAGCAAATACAGGGTGAGGAATTTTATTCATATTTTCATTTTACAACCAATGGTTTGATAGTTCATTAGAACTATTGGTTTGATTTTTGTTGGAACCAAAAGTTTTAAGTGCTATTCTCCGATCACCTTAAGCAAACAGCTAGGACAGCAAATGGATAACCAAATTAAACAAAAAATCAGCAGCTACATGTCTCAGGTAGGTATTGGCGAGTGCTTCGGCATCTCATCTCAGGCCGTTGGCAAATGGCTGCGTAAGGGGAAGGTCCCGCACGGTCGAATTTTGCCGTTGTGTCGAATCCTTAACTGGAAAGTTACCCCTCATGAGATCGACCCCAACGCCTACCCAAACCCTACAGATGGTTTACCAAAGTAGGAGCCATAACCATGCAAACCATCGCTTTTCAGAATGATAGCTCACACACAGCGGAGCGGTTGATATATCGAAATCAACCAAAAGCAAATGCCAGTCATGAAGAAATTAGCGTAGCAGTACGTTCCTGGGCAGCTGACGCAGGTCAGCTGGTGGTAGCAATCGAAATACAGCTCGAGTACGAAGCGCTTGGGCTAACAGGTCTGGATATCGCAGACGAACCTGAAGTGTGGAAAGTGAAGCTTTTCCGCTGGCTGGATAACAAACGTGGATCTGCTGGATATCAGCAAAACATCGAGTTACTGGCTCCGGCCATCCTCGGTGCTCTACCGCTTGAGTATCGGGGAAAGTTGAAGCCACAAGACAACATCATGACGCGTTTGGCAGCACTGGAAAAAGAAGTGAGTGAGGCAAAACAGGTTGTCATGTTGGGAGCGCCGAAGCATCAAAAGCTGAAAGAGCTGAGCGAAGGTATTGTGGAAATGTTTCGAATAGACCCCGATTTAACAGGTCCACTGATGGCAATGGTCACAACCATGTTGGGGATGGTTTGAGATGAACGATATCAAAAAGGCGAAAGCCGCGGTGCGCGAACACCAACGGCTCTCAGGTGCACATACGGAAGTAAATGCAGGAGGAATAATGGCAAATAAACCGCGCTATTACCAGATCGCTGTACATAAAAACAATACTCGTGACCGCCTGGCACGTTCGATTAATCCGACAGTGGCCGAGAAGATGCGCGCCATCCTGGAAGAACTGAAACGCAAGGGGGAAGGTCGTGAGTAATGTCCTTCGTTTATCCGATTTTAGAGGGGCTGCGCAGCCCATGGAGATGCCACAACCAACAGGTCAGGGGTTGGTATTCCTGCACCGTAAAATTCAGAGTCTACCGTTTTATAAAACCGATAGTGAGGCTGTGCATCTGTGGGTTCATATCATCATGAAAGTGAACTCTGCACCGGGCATGGTTGCCACTGAATTTGGAGATCATCCCGTTGGTCGTGGGCAGGCAATAACAGGTCGTCATACGCTTGCTAAAGAGACTGGCATCACTCCGGACAGAGTCAAATACCTGCTCAATAAATTCACCAAAATGGGCATGATCACCACGCTGGCAAATAAGAAATTCACGCTCCTGACTGTCACGAAATATGACGATTATCAGCAGTTTTTTGTGCCATCAGAGTGCCAACAGAATGCCAACGCAAACCCAGATAGGGCGCAGCCTGTAGCCGAGGTTGTGCCAACAGAGTGCCAACAAAGTGCCACAAACAATATAAATACTAATAACTTAATACCTGACGGTATTAAGTGTGCAACTGGCGACAAAAAACCGTCTGTCCAGAAGCATAAGTTTTCCTGCGAAGAAGTCTGGCAATGCCTGAAAGACGAACTGCCAGAAGCTCGTGGCTGGAGAGCCATGAGTGACAAACGTCGCAATCTGATCCGCAAGTTCTGGCTCGAAGCTAACAGAATCGCTCGTCAGCTCGATGACGGGCAGCCGCTGACCATTCAGGGGTTTCGCGAGTATCTCCAGTACATCAGCCGTAGCTGTCGCTGGATGTTGGAAGACCGTCCGGACAATCGCACTGGCAGAACCTGGCGGCGCATGAAGTTCGACAGCTTCCTGTCTGCCACGCTGTATCTCGAAGTGCGCGAGGGGGATCGTGATGACAATTGATCTGAATCTTGCCCCGCAGAATCTTGAGGCTGAACAGAGTGTCCTGGGTGGGCTGATGCTGGATAACGGCAGCGAGCGCAGCATGAAAGCAATGGCAATGCTCAAGCCTGATTCGTTCTCCCGGCGTGCTCACCAGCTGATTTTTGCTGAAATGCGCCAACTAATCTCCGAACAAAAACCGATTGATCTAATCACGCTGGTTGAATCTCTTGAAGCTAAATCCCTTGCTGAAATTGTGGGTGGGTTTGCTTACTTGGCTGAGCTCTCAAAGAACACACCCAGTTCAGCCAATATCGTGCACTACGCCATCGTAGTTCGTGAGAAGGCCATGGAGCGTTACGGCATTGGCAAGCTGACTGATGCTATTGAGTTGCTTCATTCCCGTAACGGCATGACAACGGCCCAGAAATTTGACGCTATCCAGATGCTGGTTACCGATGTTGCCGATCATGCCAAAACAGGGAGCCGTCGTGGTCTGCGCCCATTACTGGAAGTGACCGATAGCTGGTCCAATGAACTTGAGCTGCGAATGAGTGGTGAGAAGGTTCGTGGCCTGACAACCGGTATTGGTTCACTTGATGATCTGCTTGGGGTGAAACGCCTAGTGCGTGGTTCGCTGATGGTTGTTGGTGCGCGTCCAAAGATGGGTAAAACGACGTTGTATTCAAGTATGGCCATCAACTGTGCCACCGTAGAAAACGAGCCTGCGCTGATGTTCAGCCTGGAAATGCCTGACGAACAAATTCTGGAAAAAATCATCGCACAGAAGGCGCGGATTAACCCGAATGTGTTCTATCCGGACATGAAAAAATCCGACTTTGGTTATTCAGGGGACTGGCAGGGCGATTTCAACAAGGCCCAGGGTGTCTTAGCTGCTCTCATCAATACCAACAACCTCTACATCGACGATACGGCCGGACCATCACTTGCTCACATTGTTGCTGAAGCCAGACGCATCAAGCGTCAGCGCGGCAAGGTTGGCATGGTGCTGGTGGACTACTTGACGCTTATGACCGCTGACAAGGCTGAGCGAAATGACCTGGCTTTTGGCGCTATTACCAAGGGGCTTAAGAACCTGGCGAAGGAGTTGGATTGTGTCGTTGTTTTGCTGACTCAGTTAAACCGCGATCTGGAAAAGAGAACCAACAAGCGTCCGTTGCCGAGTGACTCTCGTGATACGGGCCAGATTGAGCAGGACTGTGATTACTGGGTTGGTATCTATCGCGAAGGTGCCTACGACGAGCAAGCAAACCAGGCTGATACCGAATTACTGTTGCGACTTAACCGCCATGGGAATACCGGCGTTGTTTATTGCGAGCAGCGTTACGGGGTTATTTACGACTGTATCCAGGAAGAAGCTGCGATGAAGCGCCAGCAACAGGATAGCAAAACACAAAAGCGGGGTGGTTTCTGATGAAAACAACAAGTGTAGTGCAGGCGGTTATCAGCTTTCTTTATGACAAAGAGGCCATGCTTCCTGAGATATCAGCCTTCATGAAAATGAATCCTCGAGAGTGCTCAAACTTACTCGGCACCATGCTGCGCGACGGAACACTGATACGCACTGGAGTCATGCGCCGTTATGTTTATTCGCTGTCTCCGGATCGGGCGGACCCAATGGCAATTTATCAAGCTCGTCTGAGTATTGTTCGAGAAAAGCTGGCAGTTGTTCTACGTCTGATGCTCAAAGACATTCGGATCTTGATAAACGAGACAGACTGGGCGGCAAGGGCCTTTCTCGATGAGGCCCTCAAGAATGGCGATATCTACAAGCACAACAAGCAAGGGTACTTCCTGAATTTTGCTGATTACGAAAAGTATATTGAGATTTCAAGTGAGAAACGGCTGACAAAGCGCCGTGCGAATTGCGCAGCATACCGTGAGATGCAGCGCGCACTCAGAGCTGAAAATCTGGTTAACGGCGCAAAGAGCAAACCAGCTGAAATCAACATCGTTTGCGAAGAATGTCGCCAGAACTGGCAGGGCTATCAGGTACACAAAATTTTCGGCAGTGGAGCACGCGCATGAATAACCAGAACAACTCAGAACTGACAGCAGCTGGTCGCCAGTTCCGCGACATGATGACCTCAGAAACAGCCATTATTGAAATTGCGAAGATGATTAGCAATCTGGCCGACAAACTGGACATAACGACCTTAGCGCTACGCGAGAAGTGCAAACAGTATGACGAGTTAAACCAGCAGGTGGTTAACCTTGCGGTCGAGAACTCGACCATCAAAACGATGAATGATTGCCTCTCTGAAGAACTACGCGGTTATGAGTCAGATGGCGCTTATGATGGCCCTAATATGCACAAGCTTTGGTATTCACATGCTGACGCGCTACCAGCAACAAGCGTCATGTTGGCAAGCATTCAGGTAATGGGCGTGGAGAAGATCCTGAGCACTGAGCCTGCAGAACTCTTAGCCAGAATGCCAGCTTACCGCCAGATGACCGTTAGTGAAGATAATGTGCGCGATGTATTAAACGCTATTCGGATTACGTTAAAGCTGCGCAAAGGAGCTGCTGTATGAAAGAGCGTGGAATGATATTCAACGGTGAGATGGTTCGCGCCATTCTCGACGGACGGAAGACGCAGACACGGCGGGTTATGAAGGTTCAGCCGAAACAATCAGAAACAAGACCAGGAGATTTTTGGTTTTCATCGAATAAATTAAAAAGCATGGTGCATGTTTCTGACCTCATACCAGGCAATTCACCTATTACCGATTACCATCTTTTCCTTCAAGAACACTGCTGCCCATTCGGGTCCGTAGGCGACCGCATCTGGGTTCGTGAAACGTTCCGTGTCATGGGTTGCGCTACTGATGTTGCCCGTCTGATGTACAAGGCAAGTGAGCGCAATAGCTTCACTGAATCAACACGCACGGTTCCGGTTGCTACATGCACCAAACAGCCATTACATAAGTGGACGCCATCAATCCACATGCCACGTTGGGCCAGCCGCATTCTGCTGGAAATTACCGCGGTGCGAGTTGAACGGCTGAATGCCGTTACCGAAGATGATGCCAGGGCAGAAGGTGTCAGCACCGCGATGTGGTTTGCCGGTAAGGGGGTGCCAGAGGATGAATGGGAAAACCTTGCATATACAGACCAAATAAAGGCATCTCACACGAACAAGTTTGCCACGTTATGGGAGTCCATTTACGGCGAAAAGAGCTGGCAAGCCAATCCATGGGTATGGGTAATTGAATTTCGTCGAGTGGAGGCTACTGATGAGCAATAACATCGAAGCGCTGCCTTCAATCCTCGATATGTGCTGCGGTTCGCGCATGTTCTGGTTCGATAAGCAGGATGAACGTGCTGTATTTAGTGATATTCGCAGCGAAGAGCACACGCTTTGCGATGACCGCCGCCTGGTAATCCGACCGGACTTAATTGCCGATTTCCGCGCATTGCCGTTTGC
Source organism: Buttiauxella selenatireducens (assembly GCF_031432975.1). Classification (GTDB taxonomy): domain Bacteria; phylum Pseudomonadota; class Gammaproteobacteria; order Enterobacterales; family Enterobacteriaceae; genus Buttiauxella; species Buttiauxella selenatireducens. The sequence goes on from NZ_CP133838.1 coordinate 1,167,151, forward strand.
CGACGATTCATTCCCTGTTGTCGTGTTCGATCCGCCACACCTTGAGCGTGTTGGTGATAACGCTTGGATGGGTAAGAAGTACGGAAAATTGAATAAGGAAACGTGGCGTGATGATTTGCGCGATGGATTCGCAGAGGCGTTCCGGGTGTTGTGGCCACACGGCGTGCTCATTTTCAAATGGAACGAAACGCAGATACCGACTCGGGAAATTCTGGCGCTAACGGATGAGAAACCGATTATCACGCAGCGCACTGGCAAGAACGATAAAACCCATTGGATTCTTTTTGTTAAAGGAAAAGGCAATGACTAAATCACTCGAAGCGCTGATTGCCAAAATCAAAAAGCAGACTGAAAGCTTTGACAACGTGATTTTGAAGGAAGATGAAGCCAAGGCTCTGATAGCGGCGCTAGAGCAGGCGCAACAGCGTAGCGAAGAGCAAGGTCGTAATGCATGCGAATTGCTCGATGAAGTTAACCAGCAGCGACAGCGCATCGCGGAACTGGAATCTCAACCTCACCACAACGGCATGATGCAGCTATCCAATGAACTAGCAGAGATGAAGCGGAAGTGTGCAGTGCTTTAGTCTATGACTACCGCCGCCATTCGCTGAGGCACTGGTGAGGGCTAATTTGCCAGAAATGTGCGGAGTGAAATATCAGACTACCTGACATGAAAGGGAAAGCCGGGTTGCCCCGGCTTATTTTTGCTGTTCACGCTTTCGCGCGCCCTCCAAATTTACTTCTTTGTTTTTTCCCCGTGGAGGGGATTTCTTCGTTTTAAAAATACAAAACAGAAATCTCGGGGCAAACCAAAAATTGGGACATAAAGAACCCTCAATTGTATTGCCGGGAAAAAGGCCGAGGCGAAATGATAGCGCTTATGAATATTTTGCTCAAGCTAGCAGTAAATCATGATCGATTTTACCGATCGATAGCATCATATTGATCAATGAAAGTGATTAATTAGTGAGCACATAACAGTAACAAAATTTCAACCTGCTAACTTGGCTGGTGGTCGTTTAAGATTCGTTTACGTCGACACTAAGCAGTGTCAATGAGTGACAGGTAGTGACGAAGCGCAGCCATTCAACCAGTTAAGCTCGACAAATTTGCCGCCAGGCATTCGTTAATAGTAACGATCAAATTTTGATCTAATGTAGCGAAAAAGATTATTTAAATCAGTTAGATAAATAGCCTTGCATAGATACATAGTTTTTGTGCATACTTGGGAAAAGAAAATAATACTGTGTTTATATACAGTTATTGTATGCTGTATGTTTAAGTAGTGGTAGCAAAAACTACTGAATGCAATTTTTTGGATTTTTATTTCCTCGCAGGTTATTAGGAAAAAAGTCGAATTTGCTAGAGTGGTTACGCATAGCCGAGATGGCTTTGCAAAGTGGGATTCTGGGTCCCGGTAATTAGGCAATCCGTAAGGGGGTTGATGTGTCTCAAGTTAGTTCTGAGGGGAGTGATTCTTACTATCTAGTAAGGCGTTCCGACGGTGCAGTAGCATGCTCTTTTAAACTCAAGGCGGGGGAGCGCGTGCTATTGAACAACGATGGTCTAGAAATAGGTCATAAGAATCTTCAGAAGGATGAGCGCGTCATCTCGCGTGCAACGTTGGTTGAGATGGTAAGAGAGATATCTGCCAACAATTGACCTTTATTGTACATGCCTTGCATAATATGCGAATCGGCCTGAACAACCGATAACCTGACTACGATGCGCCACGGAGTGAACACCATGGCGCAAATAAACCAAATCAAGAACACCACTTCTTTCCTGATACCGGCTAATGCCGATACCAGAGAATCATCACATCTAAAAGCCAATCCCGATACGGGGTTCGTTAACGGCTATCAAAAAATCATTGGCACTGAGTACCGCAATATCTTTGTTGTGGGTGATTTACATGGCTGCTATTCGCTGCTGATGAGCAAACTTGAAGAGGTTGCTTTCGACCCTTCACAAGATTTGCTGATCTCAGTAGGTGACCTAATTGACCGAGGCCAGGATAGTTGCGAGTGCCTGGCGTTAATCGAGATGCCATGGTTCAAGGCTGTTCGCGGTAACCACGAGCAAATGGCTATTGATGCCAAAAACATATCTGGTGTTCGTCACTGGGTGGGTAATGGCGGAGCCTGGTTCTATCAGCTCGATGCCGACAAAGAAATACTCATGCGCTCATTGATGGTCAAAGTTGCCAGGCTTCCGTTGGTTCTTGAGTTAGTGACCGGTGATAAAACGATTGTTATAGCCCACGCTGACTACCCTGATGATTCTTACGAGTTCGGTAAGTCAGTTTGTGCTGAGCAAGTGATCTGGAATCGCGGGCGTGTAAACAAATCACAGGAAGGCAGAAAGAGCGATATCGAGGGTGCTGATTTGTTTGTCTTCGGGCACACACCTGTGACATCACCAGTGCAATTCGGTAACCAGCTTTACATTGACAGTGGTGCAGTGTTTACCGGGCAACTAACGCTGATTCAACTGCAGGGTGAAGCTATATGATCGCCTACGACATCACGCCGTTAGGTAAGCCTCGAATGACCCGCGCCGATAAGTGGAAGCAACGACCAGAGGTAATGCGCTATCGAATGTTTTGCGATGATGCACGTCTGCACCAAATTGACCTTCCTGAGTCAGGCGCCCATATCACTTTCGTCATGCCTATGCCGCAGAGCTGGAGCAAGAGGAAGCGCGCAGAGATGAAGGGCAAGCCACACCAGTCAAAACCTGATTGCGACAACATGCTTAAAGCTCTAATGGACGCACTCTTTGACGATGACTCAAGCATCTGGGATTGCCGCATTACCAAAATATGGGGTGAGAAAGGGCAGATCATTATCGGGAAGGTGTCATGAGAGCGCTGCTTAGTGCTGTTGTAGTTACTGAATTGGGTATGGCGATACTCAAGCCAGGGAAAGAACTACTACCGCTGTTTTCTGGTCGGGTTCTTATCGATTACGCGCCGGAGTACATGATTGAGTGGCCTTCAGGTGCATTGCCGCCCGCAAGACAATCTCTTGGTGATGATCCGGCTCTGGCACCATTTTTCGCCAATGAGAAGGTAATTCAGGCTGCTGGTGGATTTAATGGGCTCGATGCCTGGCTAATGCGAAAACCCATCGATTGCCAGTGGCCACATTCCGATTATCACCATAACGAGCTGGTAACGACGCGGTTTCATTCTGGCTCTATACGTCTGTGTTGGCACTGCGATAACAAACTTCGTGATCACCACACTGAACAGTTATCCAATATGGCGAAAGCTAACGTTGTTGCCTGGATAATTGATACTGCCCGCGTAGCTCTCAGGTTTAACGATAGCCATATCCTGACGTTACCTGAGCTGTGCTGGTGGGCAACAACTATGGAGCTTGTCGAGGCACTGCCTGAGGGTATGGCCCGCCGTGCCCTTGATATGCCAAGGATAACCATCCCATCAGTAAGCCGCGAGAGCCATATTGTTCCAGAGTTACCGGCCACCAGCATTATCCAGGAGAAAGTGAAACCTGTACTCAAGCTGAAGGTGGATCCGGAGAGCCCTGCAACATTAATGCGTCGTCCAAAGCGTATTCGTCTGGAAAAACCCAAATACCTTCAGTGGGTGAAAACACAGCCATGTGAAGGCTGCGGCTCACCAGCTGACGATCCGCACCACCTAATTGGCTGGGGACAAGGTGGGATGGGCACGAAAGCTCATGACCTTCTTTCGATTCCCCTTTGCCGTATCTGCCATACAGAACTACATAACGACCCGGTTAAGTTTGAGCAAAAGCATGGCTCGCAACCGGCAATGATAATCCGAATTCTTGACCGGGCTTGCGCGCTCGGCGTGTTGGCGTAAGGGAGACGAATAATGATTAATGCAACAGCAACTGGCAAAAGCGGTGAGATGGTTCGTTTACACACATTAGAAAGTGTCTGGATTCAGGGCAAGCTCCGCATGTGGGGCCGCTGGTCATTTATTGGTGGTGGTAGTGGCGGCAATATGTTTAACCAACTTCTGGCTACAAAGACGTTAACCAAAACAGCCATTAATGAAGCACTTCGCCGTATGAAGAAATCGGGTATTACAAAACCGGAACTGGAAGAGTTTTTGAAGGATATCCTGAACGGGAAACACAAAAGCAACCTGGCGTTCTGTACAGACGAGGAAGCGCTGAAGATTGATGGTGTGATTGGCGCAGTGCTGAAGTCTCAAGGATATGGCCATCTTGTCGGATATTTAAATGACCGCTATCAACGCCGTATGAGCAAAAAGGCCATGGCGCGGGATCTACACTACAAACACCCTGAATGGTGCCTGAGGACCTGTGAAACCCGTATTGATGTTTGGTTAAATTTAGCGGAATCGATGCTATACGCACCAATGTGTGATGTATTCGACACAAATAGCACCAGATTTAGCTTGCATCGTTGCGCGGAAACTGTTTGAATTGTGCTAAGCTCGGGACGTAAAAACGAACTGAGCAACTTTAATAGATTAAACCCGCCGAGTGCGGGTTTTTTGTTTTAGAGAGATTCAATAAATTCTTCGTAGCGTCGGATATCAGCTTGACCAATATTTTTATTATCTTTAAGCCCTTTCAATAGCTCTGAAAGATTTTCTTTTGTGAAAAATAATCGTGCTATCTCGATAAGCTCACTTGCCTTCGTTATATTGTTTTTTAGTGAATTAATACCGCTTACAATTGGTTTCATTTGTGTTCTGGATAGCTTTTCGGGATCTGCATCTTGCAAGCTTTGAACAGAACCTCTTAATTGTTTTTCGTAGATATTCTCCAGGTCATTATCTGGGGACAGAAATTCAATATAAGAAATAAAGCCAACGATAATATCTACTGATTGTGGAATAGGTTGCCCTGAGACTTGGGCGAGTTCGATTTCTTTTTGCGTGGGAGGTCTTGAGTTGATCACGTTCCCACTACTAATTGCAAGCATCTGTCGTAATGCGCGATAAGCTGCGAGCCCTATAAATTCTGAATCATTTATCTTTTTGTATAGGTCTATCGCCCAGCGGATGTTCTTCTTGCCAACACTCAAAGCATTGACGTCTTGCCAAAAACCAAAAACGTTTTTCTTGTTCTCATGAATAAATGCTCGGGCTTTAGCGACTTCAAGCGCGTTGATGAAATCTGAAGACATCTGTTCAAAAACGACATCGAAATATTTAGTACCGCACGCATGCCCAATATTGGTCTCCGAACCATCATCCGTTTCTACGACATAACCCTTAAAGTGAGGTGTGTGGCAATTAGATAGGCCACAAGAAACTTTGTTGGGGAGTTCATAGTAACCGATGATTTTTTCTAGTTTTTTATTAGCTACGTTCAAGTTTGATAAGTAGCTTGCCCTCTTACAAACTTTTTGCCAATCGTCTAACTCAACGAAGGTTTCATCCTCCAATAGATAGATCATATAACCTCCTGAAAGTATAGAGGGTTACGATTCTATCATGCATGAAAAGAGGCTGAATGCTGGGGTATATATTTTGTTCTTAGATGGCATGACCTAGATCACATATTCGTACAATAAACGAACATCAATTAGGGTGTTGAAGTCACACCCATTCTTATTCCCCTCATTCAGAGAGGATGAACAGCAAAAGAGGGGGGCTTAATGTCCGCAGAACCTATCTCCGGCACTGCAATAGCTCATGCTGCGGTGACTACTGTCACTTTTGCCGGATTATGGGCTAACACTGATGCCGGGGTGATACTTGGTGCTTTCGCTGGCGCCACTCTTTATGTACTGACTTCCCGAAACCTGCACTGGTGGGAAAAGTTGCTTTACGGGCTGGCTTCTTTCCTGTCTGGCCTGATTGGCGCGAAGTACATGACCGCCATCCTCAACGCCACACTGAATACCATGCTGGGAAAGATTGCCCCTGGTACCGAAGTTATCCCTGTTCCTGAGTCTATCGGCGCGCTGGTGGCTGCTGCGGTCATTATCACTTTTGTCCTCATGTACAAATCACGGCTGGAGAAGCGAGCAGCTGCTGAGGAGGGGAAATGACAATCGACTGGGGAAATATCTGGCTTCAGGCCAATGCGATTATTGGTCTGTTAGCGGTGATCGTTATCGGTTCTTACCAGCGCAACAACTCCCGACATAAACCGCATTATTCCTTCGTTGCCTGGCTGGCGATGATTGCTCTCATCTCAATTCCGATCCGCATCTGGATTGGTAATTACTCCGTAGTGGACCGCTCCGAGGTCATTGTGAACTTCATACTCCTGCTGGTGATGTTGAACTCGCGGGGGAATATTACTGGTAGAAGGAGTTAGCTATGCAAGAACCACGCTGGCTGGTGGAAGCACGCAAGTATATAGGTCAGTTAGAAATCAAAGGCCCTCGGCATAACCCTCTCATTATCCAGTTCTGGAAAGACATTAAACGTAGCGGAATCAAAGATGATGAAACGCCATGGTGCGCAGCATATGTCGGTTCCATGCTCGAGCGAGTCGGAATCAAATCAACCCGCTTTGAGTCTGCGAAGTCCTACCTCAACTGGGGTGCCGAGCTACGCGAACCAGCCTTCGGTTGTGTTGTGGTATTCAGTCGCGACGGCGGCGGCCATGTTGGATTTGTCGTCGGGCAGCGTGAAAACGGCGACCTGATGGTACTGGGCGGTAATCAGTCCGATGCCATCAATATCCGTGCATTTCAGCGTTCGCGAGTATCCGGTTATCGCTGGCCAGTGAACGAGCCAAAGGATTCACGACCGCTTCCTGTGTTAAACGGAAGCCGTTCGGTGAATGAAGCATGATTTCTTACTTTCTGCTTTCGCTTAAAACACACTGGCGCTGGTGGCTGACTATCGCCGCACTGGTAACGTTCGCCTGGCTCTGGAATGAAAATACACGTGTCAGCGCCAGCCTGACCACACTGCAGGGTGAGAACGACAGCAACCGAGCTATTACAGACAACATGCTTCGCACCGTCGCAATCACTAACATCGTTCTGGGAACCAATCAGCATGCTAAAAACCAGATCGCACTGGAGTCTCAGAGTGCCTCGAGTGACATCAAAAGTGCTGTTGCAGGTGATGATTGCGCTAGTCGGCCTGTGCCTGTTGGTGCAGCTAACCGGCTGCAGCAATACGCGGACAGTGTACGTACCAGTGCCACAACAACAAATCCCAGCCAGCCTGACAGCTGAAACACCACAGCCGTTTATTCCCGATCCGCTGACTTATGGGGCCAGTCTGGATTTAAACGTTAGTCTGCTGGCTGCGCTGGGGATGTGCAACCGAGATAAGGCGGACATCAGGAAGGTAGAGGATGCCCGGTTATCCGGAAGTGAATCAGGCTCAGAATGAAAACTGTAACAGGGTAAATTACTGAAATAATGGCTAGTTCTAAAGCTAAGGACATGGCACCTCCTAAATGATTAACGGAGACAGCCCCAAAATTGAGGTTATCTAGTGTAGCCGTTAAGTCCGCAACCATTTGAGCACATGCATTCAGATGTATCGGAATCGAGAGAATGTGCCCTGTATGTATGCAGACGCCATTACAAAGCTCATCTGCGGGTGGGCTTGATAATGGATTACGTACTTAAAGATTAAAACATGCGTTAAATTTAATTTTGCGCACGAAATTGATTTTTGTGCGCGATAGTGTGATTATGTGTCCACTGAAAATTAGTGGAGTGATAGCATGGCCTTCCGATCATATGAGTCCGCACAAGAAAATTTTGAATACGCTTTAAGTCGACTACTTCCGAAAGAGGGAACTAAAGAAGTAAGAGAGAAAGCGAAAAATGTTTTGATGGATATTTGCGAAAAATATGGTCCGGTGATTGACTCTTATCCTTCTTGGCACCCTTTGGTAACAACCTCCAACAAACAAGGTTGGCCATTGACGAGACCTTGCCCTGAAAATGGGTATAAAGGTTTAGATCACACAGTGTTATTTGCGAACGCCTTCATCACTTGTCCATACGATGGCGGAAAAGAGGTAATAGCATCAGTTAGCAATCGACCAGAACATCATGCCGCAAGCATTACTGCAGCTGAAATTGATGCTGTTCTTTATCATCCGCTCGCAACCCCAATTTTAGTCACCTGTGATTGGGGTCGCCCGTTGAACCTGGATAAAACCATTCCTAAATCATTAGCTGTGGCTTTAATGTTAGAGGAAGAGATTCCTCAGTGGAGAGATGCACAGTTAGCTGAAACTTGGGAGACGATGAGACCATATTTTTTAGGTCGACCGCATGGTGCTCGTTCTTCCTTATCGGTAGACCAGGATACTGGGCAAGCGATGAAAACGGTATGGAATGCCATTATCAATACCGGCATGTATGGTCCGATTAAGGTGTAAGTTTTTTTAACCTTTTGATGGCGGTTCTAATCGCCATAACTAGTACTATCCCATCGCTATTATCCAATCGAGCCACTGGCATTTGCTGGTGGCTTTTTTGTTTCTGCCTTTTATGGGCAGCCATCCATCTCTTAAGGGCAATTCAATGGCAAAGAACTACTATCAGGACGGCAATACCATGGACTGGAAGAACGGTACCAGTAAGGCTGTTGTAACCGGTCAGGCTGTAAGCGTCGGTGCGGTTACAGGTATCGCACAACACGACATCCCTGTTGATGCTGACGGTGAGTTGATGATGACGGGTGTCTTCGTTCTTCCGAAAGTCGCAGCAGAGACGTGGCAGCGAGGAGCACGCCTGTGGCTGACTGCTGATGGTGAGCTCACTGCGAAGGATAAAGACGGCAGCAACGTCGCGCATGCAGTGGCTGGTACTGCGTGGATCACTACCAATGCAGGCGAAGCAGAAGGGCGTGTGCGTCTCGGATTTTGACCCGTCAGCCTTGAAATCAATCAATTGATACTCATTCTCATTTGAAAAGGTACTCCCGGCGATCCGGCCTGCCACGAGGCGGCGGGCACGCGGAAAGCGGCTAGTTTTCATGATCTAGGGTCATCATCATCATGTGCGTAAGTTGCTGTTTTATTTAAATAGCAAATTACAAAGATGTCGAAACGTTTAAAAAGTGTTCACCATCATGGACCAGGAAGTAGCTACCCAGAAACTCAACATCAATCAACTCGCCGGGATTACTGGTGTTCATCGCCAGACCGTCGCCGCCCGTCTTAAAAACGTCCCTCCGGCTCCCGGCAGCAACAGCAAACTGAAGCTCTATCTCATCACTGATGTGTTAACTGAGCTGATGATCCCGAGCGTTTCCGTATCCACTGAAGATATGCAGCCATCCGACAGGCTTTCGCACTGGAAAGCCGAGAACGAGCGCCTCAAGTTCGAGCAGGACACCGGTCAGTTGATACCGGCGGATGAAGTGGCGCGCGAATTTTCTGTCATGGCGAAAGCTGTGGTGCAGGTTCTCGAAACACTGCCGGATATCCTTGAGCGTGACTGCGCACTGACTCCTGTCGCGGTGAGCAGGGTGCAAAGTGTGATTGATGATTTGCGTGACCAGATCGCCCAGCGCGTTCTGGACGCTGAACCGGAGGAGGAAGAGCCAGAGGAGGACTGATGGCGAAGCGGGCATCTGCCCGGGGCATCCGCAGGGATGTGCCTGGAATACTTCGTGCCCCAAGCCGCATGCTGGTGGCCGATGCGGTCAGTGAATACATGCGTGTCCCGATGGGGGCAGGAAACTCAGTCCCATGGGACCCGAATTTGGCCCCGTACGTTATCGAGCCAATGAACTGCCTGGCATCGCGTGAGTATGACGCGGTGGTCTTTGTCGGACCTGCGCGTACCGGTAAGACGATTGGCCTGATTGATGGCTGGGTGGTTTATAACGTCGTCTGTGATCCGTCCGACATGCTGATTATCCAGATGACGGAAGAAAAGGCGCGTGAGCACTCCAAAAAGCGTCTCGACCGTACTTTTCGCTGTAGCCCGCAGGTAGCAAAACGACTCAGCCCAAGACGTAACGACAACAACGTTTACGACCGGACATTTCGTGCAGGTAACTACCTCAAGATAGGCTGGCCATCCGTCAACATCATGTCCTCATCAGACTACAAATGCGTGGCACTGACGGACTATGACCGCTTCCCCGAAGATATAGACGGGGAGGGCGATGCCTTTTCCCTGGCATCGAAACGTACAACCACTTTTATGTCTTCCGGTATGACGCTGGTGGAAAGCTCTCCTGGGCGTGATATCCGCGATACCAAATGGCGTCGCAGCTCAGAGCATGAAGCGCCCCCAACGACCGGAATTTTATCTCTGTATAACCGAGGTGATCGCCGTCGTTGGTACTGGCCGTGCCCGCACTGTGGTGAACATTTCCAGCCAGAGATGAAAGCTATGACCGGGTATCGCGAAATCAGCGACCCGGTAAAGGCAAGCGAAGCTGCTCATATTATCTGCCCGTCGTGCGCCGGTGTGATAACCGCCGATATGAAACGCAGCCTGAACATGAAAGGTATCTGGTTGCGTGAAGGTCAACAAATTGACCGTGATGGCAACATTACGGGTGAAGCCCGTCGTTCTCGTATCGCTTCTTTCTGGATGGAAGGTCCGGCCGCTGCTTATCAGAGCTGGCAGCAACTGGTTTATAAGCTGCTGACGGCTGAGCAGGAATATGAAGTCAACGGCAGCGAAGAAACACTCAAGACGGTTATCAATACCGACTGGGGATTACCTTATCTGCCGCGATCCAGCATCGAGCAGCGCAAAGGTGAAGAACTTCAGCTGCGTGCGGAGACTGTTGAGAAACGAAGAGTACCGGCTGGCGTGCAATTTCTGGTGGCGACCGTCGATGTGCAGGGCGGGAAGAACCGCCGGTTTGTCGTTCAGGTGGTGGGTTATGGTGCCCAGGGTGAACGCTGGATTGTTGATCGCTACAACATCACCCAATCCATACGCTGCAATGCTGAGGGTGAAAGTCACCACATTGACCCGGGCAGCTATCCCGAAGATTGGGATTTACTGCGTACCGATGTCCTCGACAAAACCTGGGCGCTCGATGGCGAACCCGGCAAGCGTATGAGCCTGATGGCCATGGCAGTGGACTCTGGTGGTGAGGATGGGGTTACCGATAATGCCTATGCATTCTGGCGGCGTTGTCGCCGTGATGGGTTACAACGGAAAGTCCGCTTATTCAAAGGGGATGGCAAAGCTCGCGCCAAACTGATCACTGAAACCTTACCGGATAACACGAACCGTTCTGCCCGACGTGCGCGAGTGGCGGGTGATGTTCCTCTCTATCTTCTTCAGACCAATGCTCTTAAGGACCGGATCAACAACGCGCTATGGCGTGATGTGCCGGGGCCGAACTATGTGCATTTTCCGGACTGGCTGGGCAGCTGGTTCTACGACGAACTGACCTATGAGGAGCGCTCAGTTGATGGGAAGTGGGAAAAGCCCGGTAAGGGCGCTAACGAAGCATTTGACCTTATGGTGTATGCGCACGCTCTGGTCATTTTGCATGGCTACGAAAAGATTAAATGGCCTGATGCGCCAGAGTGGGCGCGTCGTGAAACCTATCTTGTGGATGAGTCCGCAACGGATGCGCCAGTTGTGGCATCAACTGCGAAACCGCTACCGGCAGTATCTGCAACAAAGACAACGAAACCTGCCCGTGAATCGGCGTGGGCACCATCTAATTCAGGAGGCTGGGTGTGACGCTTAATGATATTCAGGACATGATCCGACGCTACACCGAAGCAGAGATGGCAATCCTTCAGGGGAAATCCATCATCTTCAATGGTCAGCAGATGACTATGGAGAACCTCAGCGAGATTCGTAAGGGTCGCCAGGAGTGGGAGCGTAAGCTTTCTATGGCTAACGCGACCAGTGGTGGTCGTAGTGGGTTCAAACTGGCGAGGTTCCCACGATGAGTTCGCTCGACAATCTGATTGGTTTGTTCTCTCCTGGCTGGAAAGCCGAAAGACTCAAATCCCGCATGATGATCCGGGCTTACGAGGCGGTACTACCTACCCGAACGCACAAAGCGAAGCGTGAAAACCGTTCTGCCAATCAACTGACTCAGTTTGGTGGTCGCTCGCTGCGAGAACAAGCGCGCTGGCTCGACTGCAATCACGATTTAGTCATTGGCCTGCTGGATAAACTTGAAGAGCGCATTGTCGGGGCGAAAGGGATCATTGTTGAACCTCAGCCGTTACTTAAAAGCGGAGGCCTGGCCACAACACTTGCCACAGATATTCGTACCAGATGGGCAGAATGGTCAGTTTCACCCGATGTTACCGGGCAATTTACACGCCCCGTACTCGAGCGACTGATGGCGCGAACCTGGTTGCGCGACGGGGAAGTCTTTGCCCAACTGGTTAGCGGTACCGGAACCGGATTAAGCCCGGTTGCGGGTATACCTTTCTGGCTGGAAGCGCTGGAGCCTGATTTTGTGCCGATGGATCGTAGCGACCCGGCTAACAAACTATGTCAGGGCGTCTACCTCAATAACTGGGGGCGACCAACCAAATATATGGTGTTCAAAAACCTCCCAGCAGAAGGCATGAAGCTGGGTGACACCAAAGATATTGGCGCAGACAGTATGCTCCACCTGAAATTCATGCGTCGTCTTCACCAGATCCGTGGGAATTCATTACTTGCAGGTGTACTGATGCGTCTTTCCGCGCTCAAAGAGTACGAAGATGCAGAGTTGACGGCTGCTCGTATTGCTGCGGCGTTGGGTATGTTCATCAAAAAAGGGGATGGGCAGTCTTATCCGGAAGATGGTGCTGGTGGTGAAAGAGAACTGAACATTGAACCGGGCATGCTGTTTGACGATCTGCGCCCCGGTGAAGATATCGGGATGATTAAATCTGATCGCCCGAACCCCAACCTCGAAACCTTCCGCAATGGTCAGTTGCGAGCTGTCGCCGCAGGCTCACGCGGTAGCTTTTCCAGCATCGCCCGTAATTATGACGGTACCTACAGCGCGCAACGGCAGGAGCTGGTGGAGTCAACCGAAGGCTATTTCATTCTCCAGGATGCCTTCATTGCCGCTGTGACCCGTCCCATGTACCGCGCCTGGCTGAGTATGGCCATTGCCTCCGGACAAATCACCGTTCCGGCTGGTGTGGATAAAGAATCGCTCTACAGCGCAGTATTCTCCGGTCCGGTGATGCCGTGGATTGATCCGGTAAAAGAAGCGAACGCCTGGCGGATCCTGCTGCGGGGTGGCGCTGCAACAGAAAGCGAATGGGTGCGTGCTCGAGGCGCTAACCCGGATGATGTGAAACGACGCCGTAAAGCGGAAGTCGATGAAAACCGCAAACAGGGGCTGGTATTCGATACCGACCCGGCTAATGACAAAGGAGCCACCAGTGGCCAGGAAGAAAAACCGGGTAATGAACCGCCCGAAAGCCAGCGCAAAAAATAGCTGGTTCCGGATGCAGGCCAGCAATGAAAGCGAAGCCGACATCTATATCTACGATGAAATTGGTTACTGGGGTGTGACGGCAAAGCAGTTTGTGGCCAACCTCAAAGCACTGGGTGATATCACCCATATCAACCTTCACATTAACTCCCCGGGTGGTGATGTCTTTGATGGCATCGCCATTTTTAATGCCCTGAAACACCACGGCGCATCGATTACCGCCTATATCGACGGTCTGGCTGCATCGATGGCATCGGTCATCGCCATGGTGGGTAATCCGGTTATCATGCCGGAAAACACCATGATGATGATTCACAAGCCCTGGGGCTTCACCGGTGGTGACGCGAATGACATGCGCGATTACGCCGATTTGCTGGATAAGCTCGAAGGCGTACTTATCCCGGCATACATGGCTAAAACCGGAAAGTCTCAGGAAGAGATTGCCGCCATGCTGGAGGACGAAACATGGCTATCCGGTGCTGAATGTCTGGCTCTGGGTTTTGCCGACGAAGTTACTCCATCCCTTCAGGCTATGGCCTGTATCCAGTCAAAACGTATTGAGGAATTCGAGAAGATGCCACGCACAATTCGCAACATGATCACCCCTCCACGCAACACTGCAGCGCGTGAACCACAGCAAACTACCCCTGCGCAGACAACTACGGCGCCAGAAAACACTAACGCAACTGAAATTCGCCAGCAGGTGCTGGCGGAGCAGAAAGCCCGCGTAAACGGAATTAAGGATTTGTTCGCTATGTTTGGCGGCAAACACCAGGAGCTACAGGAGCAGTGTGTTTCTGATGTTGAATGCTCCATTGCTCAAGCCAAAGATAAGCTGCTGGCTGAACTGGGTAAGAGCGCAACACCTTCCAACAAAACCACCCAGACTCAAACGCAGGCGCATGTTTACGCCGGTAACGGTAACTTCGTTGGTGATGGTATTCGCCAGGCACTGATGGCGCGAGCAGGTTACGAAGACATGCAGCGTGATAACGTCTACAACGGTACAACGCTGCGTGAGTTGGCCCGTATGTCACTGACTGAGCGTGGTTTTGGCGTGGCGTCCTATAACCCGATGCAAATGGTTGGCTTTGCACTGACCCACAGCACTTCTGATTTTGGCAATATCCTGCTGGATGTGGCAAACAAAGCGCTGTTGCAGGGTTGGGATGAAGCGGCAGAAACCTTCGAGCAGTGGACCAAAAAAGGCCAGCTCTCTGACTTTAAAACGGCTCACCGCGTCGGCATGGGCGGTTTCCCGTCTCTGCGCCAGGTGCGTGAAGGTGCAGAGTACAAATACATCACCACAGGCGATAAAGGCGAAACCATCGCGCTGGCCACTTATGGTGAAATCTTCTCTGTGACCCGCCAGGCCATTATTAACGACGATCTGAATCAGCTGACCGATGTGCCGATGAAGATGGGTCGCGCAGCCAAGGCTACTATCGGGGATCTGGTTTACGCCACACTGACGGCAAATGGCAAACTGTCCGATGGTAAAGGGCTATTCCATGCTGACCACAGCAACCTTTCTAGTGGCGCTATCTCGACTGCATCTCTTGATGAGGGGCGTAAATTGATGCGCCTGCAGAAAGAAGGCAAGCGTGCACTTAATATTCGTCCGGCTTACGTTCTGGTGCCAGTGGCGCTGGAAACACTCGCAAACCAAACCATTAAATCAGCCAGCGTGAAAGGTGCTGATGTGAATGCCGGTGTGATTAACCCGATCCAGAACTTTGCTGAGGTTATTGCCGAGCCGCGTCTGGATGATGCTGATGCGGCTGCGTGGTATCTGGCCGCTGCACAGGGTACTGACACCATCGAGGTGGCGTATCTGAATGGTGTGGATGCGCCATACATCGACCAGCAGGAAGGTTTCACCACTGACGGTATCGCGACGAAAGTGCGCATCGATGCAGGTGTGGCGCCACTGGATTATCGTGGTCTGGTGAAATCCACCGGTAAGTAATCAATACCTCCCTCCAGTGGCCCGAAAGGGCTTTTTTTATGTCTGAAATATGGCTCCCTGCCGGGGGCCATGGAGCTTACCGATGAAAAATTATCTCCAGGATGGTCATACTATCACCCTTAAAAATACGGGAACTGATGCCATTCTCAGTGGTACTCCCGTGCCTGTCGGCGATGTGCTGGCCGTGGCGATTGCCGATATTCCTGCAGGAGGATATGGCGAGGGGATTACCAGCGGTGTGGTCGTATTGCCGAAACTGGCTGCCGACAACATTCCCCAGGGAAAAGCGCTCAACATTAAAGACGGAAAAATCCAGATTGATGCAACGGGCGCGACTCCGGCCGGAAAAGCCTGGGAGGCGGCAGCGGCAAATACCACTACGGTTGCCGTTCGTCTGAATGGCTAGCCCTTTTGCCCGGTTTGCGGCGCGGATGGATGCGGCGACAGTGACCGTAATGGGGGAGCCGGTTCTGATAAACGGTGAATCTTCCAGTGCTGTAGAAAGTCAGTTTGTCGCCGAAATGGGACCGTTGATTGGTGATGGCCTGTCGCTGGTGGTGTTCTCCACCACGCTGAAACCCCGAAAAGGTGACGAAGTCATCTGGCGAGAAAAGACCTATAAAGTCACTCGCCAGCAGCTCTTTAACGGGAAACCTCAAATCTGGATTGAGTAGGAGGCAGCATGTCCATCAAAGGACTGGAGCAGGCCATTGCCAATCTCGACAGCATCAGTAAAACCGCCGTTCCCCGCGCATCCTCACAGGCCATCAACCGTATTGCTACTCGCGCCATCAGTCGTAGTACCCGTGAGGTGGCGAAGGACACAAAAGTACAGCGAAAGCTGGTGAACCAACGAGCCAGACTTAAAAAAGCGACGGTGAGGAAACCGCAGGCCACCATCAGGGTGAACCGCGGAAACCTGCCCGCCATCAAGTTAGGTCCGGCCAGTGTTCGCTTGTCCCGGCGTAAGCGGGATAAACACGGAGTGCGTAGCGAGTTACGGGTGGGGCGCTTCCGTTTCCCGGGGGCATTCATCCAGCAGTTAAGTAACGGTCGCTGGCATGTTCTGCAACGAACAACGGCGGCGCGCTATCCACTGAAAGTGGTCAGTATTCCGCTGGCTGAGCCACTGACCACCGCCTTTAAGGCGCAGAGCACCAGGCTGCTGGAAACGGACCTGCCAAAAGAACTGGGTGCCACGCTTCGCAATCAACTCCGACTGGTACTGATTAAATGAAACATCCGCAAATCCGCTCGGCGATACTCGCTGCGCTAAAAAACGGAATTATCGAGCCCGTCACCTGGTTCGATGGCCGACCTGCCGTTCTCGATCCAGAAGACCTCCCCGCGCTGGCCGTTTACTTAACGGATGCGCAATCAACGGAAGATTCCATTGATGAGGATATGTGGAGTGCCATTCTGCATGTCGAAGTTTTCCTGAAAGCCACCGAGACAGACTCTGCTCTGGATGAGTGGATGGAAAGTCGCATTTATCCCAACTTAGAAAGCATCCCCGGCCTGAGTGACCTTGTTGAAACCATGTCACCGCAGGGCTACGACTACCAGCGCGATGATGAAATGGCGACGTGGGGCTCTGCTGATATGAAATATTCACTCTCTTACATAATGTGAGGAATTTATGCCTACCCCGAATCCGCTTGAGCCCGTAAAAGGTGCCGGTACCACACTCTGGATGTACACCGGCAGCGGTGATGCTTATGCGAACCCAACATCTGATACTGACTGGACCCGAACGGCAAAAGTTAAAGAGCTGACGCCCGGTGAGTTAACCGCTGAATCTTATGATGATACTTACCTTGATGATCCGAATGCGGACTGGTCGAACACCGCGCAGGGGGAAAAGTCTGCCGGTGAAGCGAGCTTTACCCTGGCCTGGAAGCCAGGCGAGTCTGGCCAACAGAGTCTGGTGGACTGGTTCTACGCCGGTGATGTCCGCGCATACAAAATTAAGTACCCGAACGGCACTGTCGATGTGTTCAAAGGGTGGGTAAGTAGCCTGGGTAAAACCATCCCGGCAAAAGAAGTGATCACCCGCTCGGTGAAAATCAGCAACAACGGTAAACCGTCACTCGCGGAAGAAACCCGTGCGCCGGTTGTCGCCGTCACGGGGGTAACCCTTGATAAAACCACGTCCACGATTGCCGTGGGTGCGAAAGATACTGTTAACGTCACCGTCAACCCTGTGGGGGCCACCGATAAAACCTTCCGTGTATCCAGCTCTGACCCAACCAAAGCAACTGTCACGGTTAACGGCAACGTGCTGAGCATCACGGGTAAGGCAACCGGTGCGGCTGAAATCATTGTGATGACGAACGACGGCCTGTTCGTGGGTATCGACAAAGTCACCATTTCCTGATGAAAGGGGCTGCGGCCCCTGTTTCCCGGAGTCACTCATGTTTCTGAAATCTGCGCCGTTTGAATTTAATGGCCATACCGTCACGCTCTACGAACTGTCCGCGTTGCAGCGAATTGAGCACCTGAAATACTTCGCCGAACTGAATAAAGACCTGCCTGATAATGTTGATGAAGCAGAACATTATCATTTGCTGGTGGCGCGAAATATTCACGCCGGGGCTCGGCTGGTCGCCATGTCTCTCTGGCAGGCTGACATTGCCGGTCCTGGTGTCGAAACCTTACATCAGCAGGTGATGTCTGGCTGGTCACCAGAAATGATTGGTGCGGCTGAATTTATGGTCAAAAAGCTATCCGATATGCTCCCGCCAGACCCGGTACCCGTTACTGATGATAATCAGGCGGAGCAGGAAGACATTACAGCGGAAAAGCCTACGCCGGTGAGCTGAATTTCGTTATGAAGCTGGCGAGGGAGTTTAACCGTCCTGACTGGCGCAACATGCTCGCCGGCATGTCATCTTCTGAGTTTGCAGAGTGGGGCAACTTTTACAGCCATCAGTATTTTCAAACTGATCAGCTCGATACCCACTTTTCTCGTCTGAGTCATCTTGTCGTGTCAATGCTCTGCAAAGACATCGATGTTACCCCTCGTGATTTTAGTCTTCTCGATCTGCCTGTTGATATGCAAGCACCTGGTGAGATGGATGACGACACCATGATGTCACTCGCTGAAAGTTTAGGAGGTATGCGCTATGGCCCAGGCAGTGGGTGATCTGGTCGTCGACCTTAATCTGGATGCGGCAAAATTCCAGGAACAGGTTGAACGGGTCAAAAAGTCGTTTGGTGGAACCGGTAAGGCGGCGAATGATGCTGCGCTTCAGGTGCAACAGTCATTTTCTAAACAGGAAGTTGCAGCGAAAAAAGCAGGCCTGTCTGTGGGGCAGTACAGCAACGCCATGCGGATGCTACCTGCACAGTTTACCGACGTGGCCACGCAGCTGGCAGGTGGACAAAGTCCCTGGCTGATCCTGCTCCAGCAGGGCGGGCAGGTGAAAGACATGTTCGGCGGTATCAGGCCGATGTTTTCAGCTTTGCTGAGTACCATCTCTCCGGCTGCTCTGGGAATTGGCGCGCTGGCTGCCGCAACGGGCACGCTGGCATATTCGTTTTATCAGGGTTCTGCCACCCTTTCTAATTTCAATAAAACACTGGTGCTGTCGGGGAACACAGCAGGATTAACCGCGCTTCGTATGCAGAGTATTGCCGAAGCGGGTGAAAAGTCGGGTCTGACCTTCAACCAGACAAGCGAGGCATTAACCGCCCTGGTCAATTCGGGTGTGCGGGCCGGGGCAAACTTTGAAGATCTGGCGGTTTCCGTCGCGAAATTTACCAGCGCTTCCGGATTACCGGTTGAGAAGGTGGCTGAAGCCTTCGGTAAACTGGCAAATGATCCCGCTTCGGGTCTGCTGGCCATGGCGCAGCAATTCCATAATGTCACCGCTGAACAGGTTGCGCATGTTGCCGCACTCCAGCGTTCAGGTGATGCCGCGGGTGCGTTACAGGCGGCAAATGAGGTAGCTACTGCCGGTTTTAACGAGCAGAGTAAGTCTATCCGCGACAACATGGGCACAATTGAATCCGCGGCTGACTCATTATCTAAAGCATTCAAATCGATGTGGGATGCGGCGCTGGATATCGGGCGTCCGGATACCTCCGAGCAGATGCTGAAGAAAGCGCAGGATGCTTTCGATAAAGCAGACAAAATCTGGAGCCTGCGTAAGAACGACCCATTTGTTAAAGATGATGCCCGGGCGAGTTACTGGACTGACAGAGAGCAGGCTCGCGTGGCGCTGGATATGGCGCAACAACAAGCCCGTAATTCCCAGTTGGGTCTGGAAAATGCAAAGCGTGAAGCGAACGCAGAAGCCGACAAACTGAAATACGCGCAGCAGGCGCAGGCGAATTACACCAAATCACAGTCTGCGATTGAGAAGTACACCGCACGCCAGAACGAACTGAACAAGGCACTTAAAGAAGGGCGTATTGTTCAGGCTGACTACAACGTCAACATGGCTGCCGCCAAAAAAGAGTATGAGGATTCGTTAAAGAAGCCGACGAAAACACGTACGCCTGGCGGCACAAAACTGACGGATAGCACTAACGCTCAGACCCTTGAGCTCCAGACCCAGCTTGAGGTGCTCAGCCAGCATTCTGGTATTAACGACAAAATCAGTCAGCAGCGCCAGGAGCTCTGGAAGCAGCAGGCCAAATTCACCATTCTTGAACAGGCATCCCGTACCCGCACGCTCAGCGATGATGAAAAATCGCTGTTGGCCAATAAAGACAAGGTGCTGGCACAGGCTGAGATAAACGCGCGCCTGGGCGACCAGATTGTTATTCAGGAACGACTTAACCGCCTCCAGGATGCATCGCAGAAATATGTCACACAGATGGGAGAAAAGACCAAAGCGTTATCTGAAAGCGCTGGGCAGAACAGTCGTGCCATCCAGCGACGCCTGGAGGAAGCGCAACTGTTGCAGGGCTGGAAAAATGCCGGTGGTGCTGAAGGTGATCAAGGTTACCAGAATGAGCTGGTGGCGCTAAGAGGCTATTACGGTGAGCAGGATAAGCTGCGCAATGATTGGGTAGCGGGCGGGAAAACCGCCTGGGCTGATTACGTTGATTCGGCGGGTAATGCATACGGACAAATGCAATCAGTTGCCACTGCAACATTCGATGGTCTTGGTAAAGGGCTGTCAGACATGCTGATGAGCAGTAAGTCGAATTTTGCTGATTTCACCAAATCTATCCTGAGTATGTTGACGCAGATCCTTATCAAGCAATCGCTGGTAAGCGGCGTGAACTCTCTTTTTGGATTAGAAGCCAATGCAAACGGGGGCGTTTATAACTCTGCCAGCCTCAGCGCATACAGTGGCAAGGTCGTCAGTAAACCCACATTATTTGCTTTTGCAAAAGGCGCAGGCGTTATGGGTGAGGCGGGTCCAGAGGCCATATTACCTTTACGTCGTGGAGCTAATGGTAAATTGGGTGTCGTCGCTGGTTCTTCTGGTGGTGGGATTCATATTGAAAGCAATGTGTATGTCCAGGGTGATAAATCAACGTCACAAACAACAGGTAGCGATGATGCTGTAGGTAGGGCATATCAGCAGACGATTGATTCCAGCATTCAGGAAGGTATCCGGAAGGCATTGCGGCCTGGCGGGATTATATGGAGTGCGAATCAGAAGCGATAGTTACTTTTATTTCACCCCTGGTTAGTATGTGCAAAATCATAACGCTCAAAGGGATGATAATGAAGCGCTTATTAATTGCCTGTATTGTAATTGGCTTAACCGGCTGCGCTGATAGGCCGTTTGTTCCAACCTCTACAATTTATAATCATTCGTTCACTAAACAAACGGATGATTCCACACATATCCGCGTTCATAGAATCAAACAGCTTACTGGTTCTGGATTAGGTGAGGATTGTCCTCTTGTTTTAAAGGTAGACGATATTGAAGTTGCTGGTCTTCAGCAAAACCAATATATAGATTTTTACTTAACTCGGGGTGAACATGACATATCAGTTAGATTTTCATGCGCACTTACTGCGTGGAAAAAATCTTTAACGTTGAATGCAGATGGTAAATACAGGGAATACCAAACGGAGTTAGGAACGGCAGGACAATATAGATTGCTCCAAATAAATTAATAAATGAAAAAGCCCTGATTGGGGCTTTTTTGATTTAGAACTTCTTACAGGTTTGATTTTCTTTATCTATGAGGGGTTATGACAGTCGAAACTTTCAACTGGCCAATTCAGACAGCCACACAACCAACTCTCGACGTAAAAGACAGAATCCGCAAAGCGCAATTTGGCGATGGCTATGAGCAGGTAACGGGCGATGGACTGAATCCTTCGCAATTATCATTCCCATATTCTTTCACCGGTCCTTCAATGCGAGCGATGGAAATCTATAACTTCCTTTCACGACATAAAACAAAGGCTTTTATTTTCACTCCACCCTATGGAGAGAAGGGGCTTTATCGGGTCGCAGCTGATTCATTAAAGAGAGCCGTGAAAGGAAAAACTTTGCTAATCGTGACTGCGACGTTTGAACAGGCATTTGCACCATGATTAATAATGACGTTCAGAAACTTGAACCCGGCAATAAAATACGCCTGGTTGAAATTGATGGCTCGACCTTTGGTTCGGGCCATCTTTATTTTCACGCCAACACAATTCCTCACACCCCTGCTGAAATTGATGCAGCTGGTGGTGATGAAAACAAACTACCTGCGAAATCCGTCTGGTTCGGCGGTCAGGAATTTAGCGCCTGGCCTTTCGAAATCACAGGCCTGGAATCCTCCAGTGACGGACAAACGGCAGAGCCCTCGCTGAAAGTAGCAAACCTTGATGGTGTGGTGACTGCTTTGTGTCTGCGATTTGATGATATGGCGCAGGCTAAAGTCACCGTTCTTGATACTTTCACTCATTATCTTGATGCGAAAAACTTCCCGAACGGTAACGCGACCGCTGATCCGCAACAGGTGAAAAAGCAGACCTGGTATATCGATTCCAAGACCAGTGAAGATGATGAGATTGTTGAGTTTCGATTGTCCAGCCCGATGGATTTGCAGGGGCTACTGATCCCAACAAGACAAATCACAGCAATTTGCACATGGGCGTGCCGCAATAAATATCGCTCCGGTGATGGTTGTTCTTACAACGGTTCTGCGATGTTTGATCTCAAAGGTAACGCAGTGTCTGACCCATCTCAGGATAAGTGTTCTGGTTTGATGGTCGATTGTAAAAAACGGTTCGGGGCTGACAATCCACTCGACTTTGGCGGCTTTCCTGGTGCCAGCCTGTTACGGAGGTAACCATGCTTGATAAAACGCTGAATGACATTCTCTCCCACGCTGCCATCGAGTATCCGCAGGAATGCTGTGGTCTGGTTATTCAGAAGGGGCGGGTGGAGCGCTACGTTCCCTGCAGGAACATCACCGCGGTACCCACTGAACAATTTGAGCTCTGTCCGGAGGACTACGTGGCGGCAGAAGATAGGGGAACCATCACTGCCATTGTGCACAGTCATCCGGGGGATGGTGCAACAACACAACCAAGCGAACTGGATATGCTGCAGTGTGATGCACATGGTATCCCGTGGATTATTGCTTCATGGCCGGAAGGGGATATCCGCACTATATACCCACGTGGTGAGCGACAACTTGAAGGCCGCGGTTTCGTTCTGGGTCATGCTGATTGCTGGTCACTGATTATGGACTGGCACAAACAGCAAGGTATTGAACTTAGAAATTACAGCGTAGACCGACCCTGGTGGGAGTCTGGAGACGAAAATCTTTATCTCGATAACTGGTACGCCGAAGGCTTTCGCGAAGTTGATACACCCCGGCAAGGCGACATGGTGTTGATGCAAGTTTCCGCACCGGTAGTCAATCATGCCGGTATTCTCCTTGAAAATAACCAGCTTCTTCATCATCTCTACGGGCAACTGTCCTGTAAAACTCCCTACGGTGGTTACTGGCGAGAGCGCACTGCTCTGATTGTCCGGCATAAGGATTTACCATGAATCAGTATAAAACTATCTTGCTTAGCGGAAGTCTGGCAGCGATGTTTGGTCGCAAACACCGGTTGGTTATCGATACGCCAGCAGAAGCGTGCCGTGCTTTGTCAGTCACGATTCCCGGATTTGAAGCGTTCATGCAAAACGCTCATCTCAAAGGGCTTCGCTTTGCCGTTTTCAAAGGTAAGCACAACATTACGAAAGAAGAGCTGAAGCATAACAGCGGTGATGACGTTATCCGTATTGTTCCGGTGATTGCCGGGAGTAAACGAGCTGGCGTGCTCCAGACTATTCTCGGGGCTGTGATGGTTGTGGCTGGCATTGTTGTTGGTGTTGTGGCCGGTTGGACGGGAGTGGGAGGTGTCGCTGCTTCAGGGATGATTAAATTCGGTGCAGCCATGATGATCGGTGGTGTAGTGCAGATGCTTTCACCACAGGCAAAAGGGCTCGCTTCACGTCAGGATCCGGACAATATGCCGTCGTATGCTTTCGGTGGTCCGGTTAACACCGTCGCCATGGGGAATCCAATTGGCGTGGCATATGGTCTTCGTGAACGTGGCGGGGCCATTATCTCTGCCGGGATTTACACCGACGATTATCAGTAACACTCTCCTTTCTCTACAGGGGCGCTCAGGCGGCCCTTTTTTGTGGGCGCAATATGGCAAATATCCAGGGACGCAAAGGTGGTGGCAATAACGCGTCGTCACCAAAAGAGTCGCCTGACTCGCTTCACTCCGTCGCAACGGCAAAAATCCTTCTGGCGTTAAGTGAAGGGGAGTGTGCTGGTGGGCTTACCGATAAAGATATCTATCTTGATGGCACTCCCGTTCGTGCACAGGACGGCACCCTAAACTTTCCGGGGGTGACATGGGAATACCGTTCCGGTACCCAGGCGCAGGAATATATTCAGGGTATTCCATCGGTTGAAAATGAAATCTCGATCAACACGCCGCTGAAACAATCCCAGCCATGGACCCGCGCCATCAGCAACATCCAGCTCTCCGCGTTGCGTATTCGCCTGGGGCTACCTGCACTGCAAAAACAGAAAGACAATGGTGACGTGGTCGGCTCACGGGTTGAGTACAAAATTGAGCTGGCCACCGATGGCGGCGCATACCAGATCGTTGTGAATGGTGCGTTCGATGGCAAGACCACGTCGCTGTATGAGCGTTCTCACCGCATTGACCTGCCAAAGTCCACGACTGGCTGGCAGGTTCGCGTCACGCGTATCACCGCTGACTCCGTCTCTAACCGCGTGGCTGATGCCACCAATATTGAAGCGTACTCAGAAGTCATCGATGCCAAACTGCGCTACCCGAATACCGAGCTTTTGTTCGTCACTTTTGATGCAAAACAGTTCAGCAACATTCCACAAATCAGCGTTAAAGCACCTGGTCGACTGATTCGCGTACCGACGACTTACGATCCGGTTCAGCGTACTTACAGTGGTACCTGGGATGGCGCGTTCAAATGGGCATATTCCAACAATCCTGCCTGGGTGTTTTACGATACGGTTCTGAATCCCCGCTTTGGTCTGGGTGACAGACTGGATGCCACGCAGATCGATAAATGGGAGCTGTACCGCATTGCGCAGTATTGCGATCAGCTTGTTCCCGACGGTCTTGGTGGCAGTGGTACCGAACCACGTTTCCTCTGCGATGTATACATTCAGAGCCAGAATGAAGCCTTCAATGTGCTGCGCGATCTGGCCAGTATTTTCAGAGGGATGACGTACTGGGCAAACAATCAGCTTTTCGCCCTGGCTGACCAGCCCCGTGATATGACCTATGTGTTTACGCGTGCCAATGTCATCGGCGGTAAGTTTGTCTATGCCGGTGGCAGCGAACGTAATCGCTACTCCACTGCCATGGTGTCCTGGTCGAATCCCGATAATCATTATGCCGATGAAGTGGAAGCGGTCGTTGAGCAGGATCTGGTGCGCCGTTATGGTGTACGGCAGACGGAAATTACCGCCATTGGGTGTGTGCGCCGCACCGAAGCAAATCGCCGTGGCCGCTGGGCTTTACTGACTAATGCGAAAGACCGTCTGGTGACCTTCTCCACAGGGCTGGAGGGGATGCTTCCCTTGCCGGGACATATCATCGGCGTGGCTGATCAGAGTCTGTCCGGGAAAGTGATGGGTGGGCGTATCAGTGCGGTGAATGGGCGCGTCATTACTCTCGATCGCGTTGCGGATGTGATAGCCGGTAACCGTCTGTTGATTAACCTGCCTTCAGGCATCTCCCAGGCGCGTACGGTTCAGTCTGTTAATAACAAAGTCATTACTGTGACCACGGCATACAGCGAAACACCGGAAGTGCAGGCGGTGTGGTCTGTGGATGCCGATGATTTATTTGTTCAGCAGTATCGAGTCACCGGTATTACTGACAATGACGACGGCACGTTTACCATCGCGGCCATTAACCACAACCCGGATAAATATGCCGCAATTGATACAGGAGCGCGGTTAGACGAGCGCCCGATATCTGCAATTCCGCCTGGCGTGCAGGCACCGCCCGCAAGCGTAGCCATTTCCAGTTACAGCCGGGTCGTTCAGAACATTAGTGTCGAAACGATGCGGGTGACATGGGATTCGGTACCGAACGCCATCGCGTATGAATGTGAATGGCGCAAAGATAACGGCGACTGGGTGAATGCACCGCGTACCAGTTCACTGGGGTTTGAAGTGCAGGGTATCTATGCCGGGCGCTATACCGCCAGGATCCGCGCTATCAATTCCAGTGACATTTCCTCTGTGTGGACTTCATCACTTGAAATTGAACTGACGGGCAAGGTTGGACAGCCTCCTATGCCACAGAATTTCCGCACCTCGCCGCTGTTATGGGGTGTGCAGATTGACTGGGATTTTCCGGCTGATACCGCCGATACGCTGCAAACTGAGGTTCAGTATTCGACGACCGCAACGGGCGTTAGCCCGATGCTGCTCACGGATGTGCCGTACCCGCAGCATATGTATACCCAGATGGGGCTGAAAGCCGGACAGGGATTCTGGTACCGCGCAAGACTGACAGACCGCATTGGTAACCAGTCTGCATGGACGACGTGGATCGCCGGTAGTTCTTCTTCTGAGGCGGGCGATTACCTGGTTGATATCGACAACCAATTGCAGCAAACCGATTCGTACAAAAACCTCGTTAAAGAAATCACTGATCTGAGCGGGGATGTTCAGACGGCACAGGACGATATCGATGCTGTGACTACTGAGTCAGCCACCACAAAAGCAGGTCTGGCGCAGGAAGTTACTGACCGTACCAAAGCCATTTCGGATGAGGCTACCGCACGTGGACAGGCATTGCTCACTGAGAAGAATGAACGCGTTGCGGACATCAGCAACGTCAATCAGTCGATTCAGACCAGTACCGATTCTCTGGCACAACAAATCGCTCAGGTTTCAGCGGGGACCGGTTCGCAGTTTGACCCACTGAAAATCTGGTATTTCGATACTAACGCTGACGGCTGGAAAACGGGAGCAGGTACCGACCCGGTGTTTAACAATGGCTGGATCAAAAGTACCGATACAGCGCTGGTTTCCCCGGCAGTCGCAGTCAGTGGTAGCTCTTATCGCTTTGTGAAATTGCGGATCCGTAAAACCGGAAACCAGACGAGTGCAACCTTCAAACTTGAATGGCGTGAGGGCGCCGAAACGGGCTTCCCGCATCATGTTGATATTGCACCGCCGGTATTTGATTCGGGCGGAATTTCGACTGTTGAAATCGCTGATATTGCGTGGGGTACGGATGTTAAACAGTTCCGCATTGTTTCCAGCGTGGCACCGAGTCCAACGGATTACATTGAGGCAGACTGGATTGCGGTGGGGCGTCCGACTCCGGGCGCGGGCATGGCGGCGTTGCAACAGGAATCGACAGCACGGGTGACGGGTGATCAGGCTGAAGCCACGGCGCGTGAAACGCTGGCCACACAGGTTCGCGGTGGTTATACCGGCGATGATCCGTCAAAACTGGCATCGGGCCTGCTGTACACCGAGCGTCAGGCTCGCATTACCGCGCAGGAAGCTGAAGTTACTGAGCGTAAAAAGCTCGAATCAACGGTGAACAGCAACCATGCTTCCGTTACGCAGGAACTGGGGACGCTAACGACAGAGCAAAGTGCGCAGGCCAGCACACTGTCGGGGCTGCAGACTTCTGTTGGCAAGAACACCGCCGATATTACAGTGATCACCAAAGCAGTCACTGACAATGACCACGCACAGACCACAGCACTCAATGCCGTTAAGGCTACTACTGATAAAAATACCTCAGATCTCAGTACCGAAACGACGGCCAGAACGGATGCAGACAGCGCGCTTGGTCGTCGCATTGATACGTTAAAGCTTGATGTGGACGGCAACACGGCGAGTGGGGAAAGTGGCATTGTTGCCAATGTTACCAACGCACTGGCTGCCTTCACATCTTTCTCCGTTCAGCGAGTGACCTTCGCCGATGGTGAAACGAAAACGCTGGCTGAAATTAATGATGTCCGGAAGACAGCTGCTGATGCGAATAGTGCACTCGCCGAGCAGGTCACCACACTCAAAGCCACGGTAGAGCATAACGGGGAAGTCAACACCGCAGCCATTACGCGTATTGATAAGGCTGTATCGGATCTGTCCAGCTCAACAGCGACAAGCATTGAACAGGTCACCGCGTCTATCGGAAAGACCAATGCCAATGTGCAGACAACCAGTCAGGCTGTTGCGGATATCAATGGCAAACTGAGTGCGCAGTGGGGTGTGAAAGTCCAGACGGAAGCCAACGGTGTGAAACGTATTGCGGGTATCCAGCTGGGCATCGATGCAACCGGTTCGTCAAACTTCCTCGTTTCGGCTGATACCTTCGCGGTTTACAACCCTTCCAGTGGTGGGCAGGACATCGTGTTTGCTGCAACAGGTGGGCAGTTGTTTATCCGGGATGCCTTCATTCAGAACGGAAGCATTTCAGACGCCAAAATCGGCAACGTCATTAAGTCCTATAACTGGGATTCTTCTGGCGGGGCACAGGGCTGGGCGATAGTGAAGGATGGCTGGGCTACGTTTAATAACGTCACTGTTCGTGGCACGGTTTACGCCACTGACGGCTGGTTCCAGGGGACAGTCTACGCTGGGAAGATTGAAGGTGATATCGGTGATTTTATCATTGGCCAGAACGAAACGCGTGATGAGTCTGGTGGTATCGGGAAGTCGATGTCTGGCACGTTGTTCAGTGTCCGACAGCAGGTTTTTCCCACCAAAGTGGCTCTTATCAGCTCCGGTAGCATTTATGCGATCGTGATGGGTTTATCTGCCAGCAGTGGTGGAGGCGATACGTACATGCGCATCCTGTTTAACGGTGCGGAAGTATGGCGCATGAATGGGGTTGGTACCGCGCAAGTGAGAGCCTTATCACTCAATGTCCCTGCCGGGTCAGGAGTTATGGCTCTGACCTATGAAATCAGG
The DNA here is from genome assembly GCF_031432975.1 of Buttiauxella selenatireducens. Taxonomy (GTDB): domain Bacteria; phylum Pseudomonadota; class Gammaproteobacteria; order Enterobacterales; family Enterobacteriaceae; genus Buttiauxella; species Buttiauxella selenatireducens. The sequence goes on from NZ_CP133838.1 coordinate 1,195,872, forward strand.
CATGGCGGTGGTGGTTCAGGGAGTGTCAGAACCACGATTGATGCCAATTACCATGTTTTTTTACAACGCAATGCGGGCTCGCTTTCACGTTAAATCACGCACTCAAATTAACCCGCTTCGGCGGGTTTTTCATTTCATGGTGGATACGAAATATGGCAACAGTTGATGACGATTTAGCAAAGGCGGTGACGGAAGCTTTCCGCCAGGCGCGCATCGATATCAGTAACCAGGACAAACTGCTCACCGGTCCGGATGATGTTGAAATCGAGCTGGCAAACGGGCAAAAGAAAACAGGACCAAGCTGGCCTAAGCTTGTGAAGTTAGCCACTGATGCCGATCTTCCTGCATTTACTACTGTGGCGGCACAGGTGCACTCCGACGCCACACAAGTGGCAGCTGATAAAGTCACCGCTGGTGCATCAAAAGATGCGGCGAAAATCAGTGAAACCAACGCCAAAACCAGCGAAACAAATTCTGCCAGTCGGGCTGCAGCGGCATTAGCCAGCCAGAACGCGGCAAAGACCAGCGAGACAAATTCAGCAGCAAGCGCCGCAAGTGCAAAAGCCGATGCTGACCGTGCCCAGCTTGCCAATCCGGATAACTGGGAAAGTGCACCCTTTCCGGATGTCTGGATCCCCTTCAATGACAGTCTGCAAATGCTGGCAGGCAATGGGCCATATGATCGCATCACCATCGGCTCCGATTACTTAGAGCTACCGTCCCGCAGCGCGACATTTACCCGTGCCAGTACAGCGACATATATCGATAAATCGGGGGTTCTTCAAACAGCAGCGATTAATGAGCCTCGATTTGAGAAGGAGGGGCTTCTAATTGAGGGGCAGAGTACTAATTTGTTGCGGACAAGCTCATTTGCCAGCTCACTCGGTACTTGGGGCGAGCCCAATGCGACGGGTAACGTCAAAACCTTTGGTCAACTGGCACCGGATAGCACGAGTACGGCGTTAAAAATGACCGTCGCAGGTGACGGGATTAATACCAGTGATGCAAATCCGATGGTGGTGGGAACTACCTACACGCTTTCATTTTGGGTAAAAAACGAATCTGACAGCGAGATCATCTTCTTTATTCGGTTTGGATCCGGGGATACCTCTGGCACTTTCGTAACTGTACAAAATACCAGCACGTGGGCACGGTATGTAGTTACAAAGGCTTTTGCTACGGGTGACTCCATATTAAGACTCTATGTAAATACAAAAGGTAAGGAGTTTTCATTATGGGGAATTCAGCTTGAAGCCCTGTCATTCGCAACCAGTTACATCCCAACAAATGGAGCAGCAGCAACACGAGCGCCGGATAATTGTAACATTCAGTCAGCTTTGAATTTACCAGCGCTGGGGATGCCTTATACCGTCACGCTTGAGTGTAATTATATGGGAATAGGCTCAGGGTTCCGTGCTCACGCTTATGGAGATCAAGTTACATATATTTATACCGATGCTACTTCAGCAAATATCCAATTCTTTAGTAACGAAAAAGTAGCGCTGCTAACCCCTGCACAGGCCACTCCAGGGAGTATGCTTGTTCGTGGGGTAATGGCCGACAGAGATAATAATAACGCCAAGTATCTGAACAATGGCAGTGTCGGCAACATGAATGGGAACATGACTAAAACGCGTGTTTATTCTCAGAATGTGGGCATTGGTAATACAGGTTCAAATAACCAACACCTCTATGGTCACATCCGCAATTTCCGCATCTGGCACCGCGCATTAACTGATGCACAACTAAAGAGCCTCCGCTGATGAAAGATATCTATCTGAAATTTCCAAGTGAAGAGCAGGCGAGGCAGGTGCTTATTCAGTTTGGTCTCGTGAAGGACGAAAGTGATGCCATTTACCATCCTGGTATTTGCATTGATGTCATCGGCACGATTTACACCACTGATGACTCGGAGGCCGAGGAACCAGAATATAAACCTGAAGCGGGCTGGCACATTAATCTGCGTATTGTTGATGACATTGATACCGCCGAATTAGCGCCATTCATAGTTACCCCAGCTACACCTGCTCGCGTCTGGGCATAGGAGAAAGATTATGGTTTTACGCAAAGACAGTATCAAACCAGCATTACCTGTCACCGCTGGTGGCACAGGCGCTGATACAGTGTCTGGGGCGCAGTCTGCCCTGGGACTTGTTCCGCAAACCGGACCAACCGACATCACATCAGGCAGAATTTTGAAAGTTGGCGCTTTTGGTCTGGGGACTCAGACGCTACAGCAGCAAGCGCTAAGTTCCTCCCTGCCAGGTGGAACGTTCCTTACAAAAGCCCTGCTGGGAGGGATTGATAATAATGCGTCAATACTTGTCGTACCGTTTAACGCGGATACGCAATACCAAATAATCTTCCCGACAATTGTTGGCGCAAAACCTCGTATACATCTCCGCCTTCAATCGGTTGATCCTCAGTATAATGGGCAATTAAGTCAGGTTTATACCGATGCCAACACGACTAAAGCAGCGGACGGCACCCTGAAGGCAGCATCCCCCGTAATCAAGGTCTTTCATGATGGACGATCGGAGTCAAACGACGAGTCAGAGGGCGTAACGGTCGTTCGTAAGGGGATCGGTGAATACTTAATTCAGGGGTGCATAGGGCTGAATGCGGATGCTGCCTGGGGCGGCATTAATGGTGGTTTCGATGTTCCTCAGGACCGCAATCGACAGCCGCTTATCTGGCTCGATTTTGAAGTTAACCCTGATGGCTCGGTTCTTGTTAAAACTTATCATCGTACGCATCCTGCCGCCCCAGCGTTCGCTCGAAATCAAGTTGATGGCGTTGCTGATGGCGATCCTATAGATATCCCTGCGGACCAGTTTATCTCTGTACGTGTGGAAATGCCCGAGGACAGTATTTATAACCAAAAGATAATGGCAACGAAAAAAGCGATGGAAGACGCTGAAAGAGCGGCAGCGGAAAAAGCCCACGAAGAATCAACCTCAGCGTAATCCTGAAAAATTTACACAACGTGTAATCCCTTCATCAGTAAAGCCCTTTCATATCTGAAGCTCAAAACGATGCCCGCCTGCCATGTCGGTTCGCTTGATCAGTTATTCAATTAGAATTACTGTATATAAATACAGTGCATTTTAAGGGGGAGTTATGCCTCGTAAATCTGATATCGAGCAGGCGTTTCGTAACGCTATCAAACATGAACAGAGTGGGCGGCGCACAGTCACCACAGTTGATTTCGTCAAGGAACTGGCGAAGCTGAACTGGTACTGGAGTCAGAGGGAAGCGAACGTGTGGATTGAATATTATGTCACGACGTTCAAAGACATCTCTGCCGTGGAAGGCGAGGGCAGAACCTTCATGTTGTACAACTCTGATGGGTGGATTTAGTCATGGGATTTCCTTCGCCAGCTGCTGATTACGTCGCCCGTCCTCTCGATCTTAATGATATCTGCGGTGTCACGCCGGGTGATTCGGTGCTTGTCACAACTGAGAATGGTTATGTTCTGCTCAGTAAAACCAGAAAACCCATGCAGGGTGACACGGTACTGATTCAGTTCTGTGGAAACTCTCAGTTCGCACGAATTCAGGGTAATGCTTTCATTACCGAAGATGGTGAGGCGATAGAGGGCGAAGCACTGGATGATGTGGTGATTATCGGCAAGGTCACGAAAACGATTTTATCGGTGCTGCAAGACGACAGGCCTGTCATCTAACTATGCCGCTGGATTGCTTATCGGTTCAATGAGTTCCGGGCTCTGGTTCTTCACATTCCCAACGGCTCGCGTTACCGGGTGCCAGGTAAATTCATCGGCTGGCACCGCAGCGTCATGAGCCAGTTCGCTGGCTTGTGCCCCAGTAGTTTCCGGATCCATCCATTCCAGTGCTGCAGCAGGTGAGAAAACTAAAGGTCTGCGGTCGTGAATATCGACCAAGCCGTGATCGGCGGCTGCCGTCACTATCAAAAATCCCTCTGCTTCATCTCCCACATCAAACGGCTGCTTGCCAATCGCGGCAAAGAACAGTGGCTTCCTGTCCTTCCGGTAGATGTAATACGGCTGCTTTTTGTCTCCTTCCTTTTTCCACTCATACCAACCATCAGCAAACACAATCGCCCGGCCATGATTCCACAGCGGCTTAAACATCCGGCTGGTGGCCGCAGTTTCTACCCTGGCATTTATCAGTGGTGCTTTGTCCCACCAACCAGGCGCGTATGACCAGATCACGGGATCGAGATGAAGGGAGTCTTCTCTGTTATTAAGGAGAAGAACTTTGGTGCCAGGCGCAACATTGAACCTGCCAATCGGTTCGGGGTCATAGGGGATACTGCTCTCGGCTTCTTCCAGAAGAAACTCGAGATAGTCGTCGCGAGATTTAACTTGAGTGAATCTTCCACACATGGACACCTCCGGTAGAACAGAAAGTATAGAACCCATATGCTGACGAGTTAGCCACTACAGTGTAATATGCACGCCAGTCGTTGATGGGGTAGTTACTGTGGAGTGTCCACCGCTGTGTCCATCAAAAAGAATTAATCCGCATAGCGAGCATAAAAAACCATATTTATGAAGAATATAAGAAACTTTTCTATTATTGCCCACATCGACCACGGCAAATCGACGCTGTCTGACCGTATTATCCAAATTTGCGGTGGCTTGTCCGATCGTGAAATGGAAGCCCAGGTTCTTGACTCCATGGATCTGGAGCGTGAACGTGGTATTACCATTAAAGCGCAAAGCGTAACGCTGGATTACAAAGCAAGCGATGGTGAAACTTATCATCTGAATTTCATCGACACCCCAGGCCACGTTGACTTCTCTTATGAAGTTTCCCGTTCTTTGGCTGCCTGTGAAGGTGCCTTGCTGGTCGTAGATGCTGGTCAGGGTGTTGAAGCTCAGACCCTGGCAAACTGCTATACCGCCATGGAAATGGATCTGGAAGTGGTTCCAGTCCTGAACAAAATTGACCTACCAGCAGCCGATCCTGAACGCGCTGCGCAGGAAATCGAAGATATCGTTGGCATTGATGCAACAGACGCTGTGCGTTGCTCGGCAAAAACTGGCTTTGGTGTAACGGATGTTCTCGAACGTCTGGTCCGTGATATCCCTGGACCTGAAGGTGATCCGGACGCGCCCCTGCAGGCACTGATCATTGACTCCTGGTTCGATAACTATCTTGGTGTTGTCTCTTTGGTGCGTATTAAAAACGGCACTATGAAGAAAGGCGATAAGATCAAGGTGATGAGTACCGGCCAGGTTTATAACGCTGACCGTCTGGGTATCTTCACGCCAAAACGTGTTGATCGTGATGTGCTGGGTTGCGGTGAAGTAGGCTGGTTGGTCTGTGCAATCAAAGACATCCTCGGTGCACCAGTGGGCGATACCTTGACCCTTTCACGTAATCCGGCAGAAAAAGCGCTGCCAGGTTTTAAAAAGGTGAAACCGCAGGTATATGCGGGTCTGTTCCCGGTAAGCTCTGACGATTACGAAAACTTCCGTGATGCGTTGGGCAAACTCAGCCTGAATGATGCGTCTTTATTCTTTGAACCAGAAAGCTCTACCGCGTTAGGCTTTGGCTTCCGCTGCGGCTTCCTGGGTCTGCTGCACATGGAAATCATTCAGGAACGTCTGGAACGTGAATACGATCTTGATCTGATTACCACAGCACCTACCGTAGTTTACGAAGTCGAAACCACCAGTGGTGAGACGATTTATGTAGATAGCCCATCCAAGCTGCCAGCATTGAATAACATTGCTGAGCTGCGTGAGCCGATTGCTGAGTGTCATATGCTGATGCCTCAGGAATATCTGGGTAGCGTTATCACGCTGTGTATCGAGAAGCGTGGCGTGCAGACCAATATGGTTTACCACGGTAACCAGGTTGCGCTGACCTATGAAATCCCAATGGCTGAAGTGGTACTCGACTTCTTCGACCGTCTGAAATCAACGTCCCGCGGGTATGCTTCCCTGGACTACAACTTCAAGCGTTTCCAGACGTCAGACATGGTGCGTGTTGATGTACTGATTAACGGCGATCGCGTTGATGCCCTGGCGTTAATTACTCACCGTGGTAATTCGCAGTTCCGTGGACGTCAGCTGGTCGAGAAGATGCAAGAATTGATCCCTCGCCAACAGTTCGACATTGCAATTCAGGCGGCGATCGGCGCACATATCATTGCGCGTTCTACTGTTAAACAGTTACGTAAAAACGTATTGGCAAAATGCTACGGCGGTGACGTAAGCCGTAAGAAAAAGCTGTTGCAGAAACAGAAAGACGGTAAAAAGCGTATGAAGCAAGTCGGCAACGTCGAACTGCCTCAGGAAGCCTTCCTCGCCATTCTGCATGTTGGCAAAGACAGCAAATAAATTAAGGAGTTGGCATGGCGAATATGTTTGCGCTAATCCTCGTGATAGCGACGCTGGTAACAGGTCTTCTATGGTGTATTGATAAATTTATCTTTGCGCCAAAGCGTCGGGAAAAACAGGCGGCAGCGCAAGCTGCCACTGGCGATGCACTTGATAGCAAAACGCTAAAAAAAGTCGCACCGAAACCAGGTTGGTTAGAAACGGGGGCATCCGTATTCCCGGTGCTCGCTATTGTCTTGATCGTGCGCTCGTTTATTTACGAACCGTTCCAGATTCCATCAGGATCAATGATGCCAACGTTATTAATTGGTGATTTTATTCTGGTGGAAAAATTTGCATACGGTATTAAAGATCCGATTTACCAGAAAACGCTAATTGAAACGGGTCATCCTAAACGTGGCGATATTGTGGTGTTCAAATATCCACAAGATCCGCGTCTTGATTACATCAAGCGTGCAGTCGGTTTGCCGGGTGATCGTGTCAGCTACGATCCTGTCGCTAAAGAAGTGACTGTTCAGCCAAATTGTAGTTCTGGCCAGGCATGTGATAACGCACTGCCAATCACTTATAGCCATGTAGAGCCAAGTGATTTTGTGCAGACTTTTGCGCGTCGTAACGGTGGTGAAGCAAACTCTGGTTTCTTCCAGTTGCCGTTGAACCAGACCAAAGAAGACGGTATCCGCCTGTCTGAGCGCAAAGAAACACTGGGTGATGTATCTCACCGCATTCTGACCGTGCCAATTGCACAGGACCAACTGGGGATGTACTACCAGCAACCTGGTCAACAACTGGCGACGTGGATAGTACCGCCGGGTCATTACTTCATGATGGGTGATAACCGCGATAACAGCGCTGATAGCCGTTACTGGGGCTTTGTTCCTGAGGCGAATCTGGTGGGTAAAGCGACTGCAATCTGGATGAGTTTTGATAAACAAGAGGGTGAATGGCCAACGGGTGTTCGTTTAAGCCGTATTGGCGGAATTCATTGATCAATTAAATCCATTCAAGTGACGACATACCTTGTCGTTGCGTATAGAATATCCCCCCGTATTAGGTTGGCTCCCGAAAGGGAGCCACGGCAAACGAAACAGCGTTGGTTCTTTTTTTCAGGTCTGTTCCGTGTGCTGAATAATTGACGCATTCATTAATTGGTATCGCATGAACCCCATCGTAATTAATAGGCTGCAGCGTAAGCTGGGCTACACTTTTGTACATCAGGATCTGTTGCAACAGGCATTAACGCATCGCAGTGCCAGCAGCAAACATAATGAGCGTCTTGAGTTTTTAGGCGACTCCATTCTTAGCTACGTTATTGCAAACGCGCTATACCATCGTTTTCCTCGAGTAGATGAAGGCGATATGAGCCGTATGCGTGCGACGCTGGTACGCGGAAATACGTTGGCAGAAATTGCCCGCGAATTTGAATTAGGCGAATGTCTGCGCCTTGGGCCGGGCGAATTGAAAAGCGGCGGTTTCCGTCGCGAATCTATTCTGGCCGATACCGTCGAAGCCTTAATTGGTGGTGTGTTCCTCGACAGCGATATCCAGAATGTTGAGCGTTTAATTCTTTCCTGGTATCAATCTCGTCTGGATGAAATTAGCCCAGGCGATAAGCAAAAAGACCCTAAGACGCGTCTGCAAGAGTATTTGCAGGGTCGCCACTTACCGCTGCCATCTTATTTGGTTGTGCAGGTTCGTGGTGAAGCGCACGATCAGGAATTTACCATTCACTGTCAGGTGAGTGGCCTGCCTGAGCCGGTGATTGGTACCGGTTCAAGCCGCCGTAAAGCGGAACAGGCTGCAGCTGAGCAGGCGCTTATCAAGCTGGAGCTGGAATAATGAGCGAAGAACAAACCTTTTGCGGATTCGTGGCCATCGTTGGTCGCCCAAATGTCGGCAAATCCACGCTGCTAAACCAGTTGCTTGGGCAAAAAATCTCTATCACTTCTCGTAAAGCGCAGACCACTCGTCACCGCATTATGGGTATCCATACCGAAGGCCCGTATCAGGCGATTTACGTTGATACCCCAGGGCTGCATATGGAAGAAAAGCGTGCTATCAACCGTTTGATGAACAAAGCGGCCAGCAGTTCTATCGGTGACGTTGAGCTGGTTATCTTTGTGGTTGAAGGGACTAAGTGGACCGCAGATGATGAGATGGTGCTCAACAAGCTGCGTGACGCTCGTGCGCCGGTTATTCTGGCGGTCAACAAAGTTGATAACGTCCAGGATAAAGGCGTTTTGCTGCCACATCTACAGTTCCTTGGCAGCCAGATGAACTTCCTCGATATCGTACCGATCTCTGCTGAAAACGGTATGAACGTGGACACTATTGCCAGCATCGTTCGTAAACGTCTGCCAGAAGCGACCCATCACTTCCCGGAAGATTACATCACCGACCGTTCACAGCGCTTTATGGCATCTGAAATCATCCGTGAAAAACTGATGCGTTTCCTCGGTGCTGAACTGCCGTATTCTGTGACTGTTGAAATCGAGCAGTTCGTGTCTAACGCCCGTGGCGGTTATGACATTAACGGCCTGATTCTGGTCGAACGCGAAGGCCAGAAGAAGATGGTGATTGGCAACAAAGGCGCCAAGATCAAAACCATCGGTATCGAAGCACGTAAAGATATGGAAGAGATGTTCGAAGCCAAAATCCACCTTGAACTGTGGGTTAAGGTGAAATCCGGATGGGCAGATGACGAGCGCGCGCTGCGTAGCCTGGGTTACACCGACGATTTGAAATAAGAAAATGGAAGGCTGGCAACGGGCTTTTGTCCTGCATAGTCGCCCCTGGAGCGAAACCAGCCTTCTACTTGATCTCTTTTCTGAAGAGTCCGGGCGTGTTCGCCTCATTGCGAAAGGCGCTCGTTCTCGCCGTTCTAACCTCAAAGGGACGCTACAACCCTTTACCCCCTTGCTGGTTCGCTGGGGCGGTCGTGGTGAAGTCAAGACACTGCGAAGCGCCGAAGCTGTCTCACTGGCACTCCCTCTAAGTGGTATCACGCTCTACAGCGGCCTGTACGTGAATGAACTGGTTTCACGCGTGCTGGAAGATGAAACGCGCTTTTCCGAATTATTCTTCGACTACCTCCACTGTATCCAGGCATTAGCGGGAACCAGCGGTTCACCGGAACCGGCTTTGCGCCGTTTTGAATTGGCGCTGCTGGGGCACCTGGGTTATGGCGTGGATTTCTTACACTGCGCAGGCAGCGGGGAAGAAGTCAGCGACACCATGACTTACCGCTATCGTGAAGAAAAAGGGTTTATCGCAAGCCTGGTGGTGGATAACCGCAGTTTCACCGGGCATGAATTAAAAGCTCTCGCGAACCGTGAATTTCCTGATATCGCAACCTTACGGGCTGCGAAACGCTTTACTCGTATGGCTTTGAAACCCTATCTGGGTGGCAAACCCCTCAAAAGTCGCGAGTTATTCCGTCAGTTTGTGCCCAAAAAACCACCACTTAAATCACCTCAAGACCCGCAATAACGCCTGGTCGTAGCCATGCTTTCCTTACCGGGTGTAAACTGCCGGAACTCAAACCTATTCTGAACTCGAGGATTGTCATGGCTGAATTACTGTTAGGCGTAAACATTGATCACATCGCAACTTTGCGTAATGCACGCGGCACGGCATATCCAGACCCGGTGCAGGCGGCATTTATCTGCGAGCAAGCAGGCGCTGACGGTATTACGGTTCACCTGCGAGAAGATCGCCGCCACATCACCGACCGCGATGTCCGCATTCTGCGCCAGACCCTCGATACGCGTATGAATCTGGAAATGGCCGTCACTGAAGAGATGCTTGGGATTGCTTGTGAAACCAAACCACATTTTTGTTGCCTGGTGCCTGAAAAGCGTCAGGAAGTGACGACTGAAGGTGGGCTGGATGTCGCTGGTCAGCTCGATAAAATGCGTGATGCCTGCAAACGCCTGGCGGATGCCAATATTTTGGTTTCCCTGTTTATTGATGCTGACCACGCACAAATTGATGCCGCTGTAGCCGTTGGCGCACCGTATATCGAAATTCATACGGGTTGCTACGCCGATGCAAAAGACGAAGCGACTCAGGCGAAAGAACTGGCTCGAATCGCTGAAGCGGCAACTTACGCAGCAGGTAAAGGCCTGAAAGTGAATGCCGGACACGGTTTGACTTATCACAATGTTAAAGCCATTGCTCGCCTGCCTGAAATGCATGAGCTGAATATCGGTCATGCGATTATTGGCCGTGCGGTCATGAGCGGTTTGAAAGAAGCAGTGGCAGAAATGAAACGTCTGATGCAGGAAGCGCGTAGCTAATGGCTATTCTCGGCCTTGGTACTGATATCGTTGAGATAGCGCGTATTGAAAGCGTTATCTCGCGTTCGGGTGACCGACTGGCGAAGCGTGTGCTCAGTGCCAACGAATGGCTGCAATACCAGGCGCACCAGCAACCGGTGCGCTTTCTTGCTAAACGTTTTGCTGTAAAAGAAGCGGCGGCCAAAGCCTTTGGCACCGGGATACGTAACGGTCTTGCGTTTAATCAGTTCGAAGTATTTAACGACCCGTTGGGTAAACCGCAGTTACGCTTTTGGGAAGAGGCCGAGCGAGTCGCGCAAAGAATGGGCGTCCGTTCGGTGCATGTGACGCTTGCCGATGAACGGCACTATGCGTGCGCTACAGTGATCATTGAAAGTTAGAGCTTATCGGCATGGTGCAACTGGACAAACTTATCCCACAGTTGCTCTTCGTTTTCGATGCGCTCAGGATCGCTGATGATGGTGTTAGGGATCGGGCAAACTTTCTGGCAGGTAGGTGTTTCGTAGTGTCCGACGCACTCGGTGCAACGATCGGCGTTGATCTCATAAATGCTGTCCCCCATGGAAATGGCTTCGTTCGGGCACTCCGGCTCGCACATATCGCAGTTAATACATTTTTTGGTGATGAGCAGCGCCATGGGAAGATCTCAGAAACAACAGAAACAGGGCGGGCATTATACGCCCAATCTCTGATCAAACCAGTTTTTTTACCAGGGCTTCACTGTGGCGAATACGCTTCGGTGCGTGTTCCAGATCCCGTTGTACCAGCGCCATAAATAGCAAATCGGTCAGCATCATCTGCGCACTGGTCGATGAAATTGCCGCACTACGCGTCGCTTGTTCTTCGGCGATGGTATACAAGCACAGCGTTGCACGTTGTTGTAATGCGTTGGGGGTAAAGCCGGTAATGGCGAGGATTTTTGCCCCGGTGCGCAAGGTTTCGTCAGCGGCGAGATTTATCTCACGCCGTTCACCAGAATAGGAAATCGCCAACAGCACATCGTCACTATTTGAGGCTTGCGCCGTTGCCAGTAATGCGTGCATGTCTTGCTCCGCCACGGCATTAATGCCAATTTTCATCAGCTTCCAGGCAAAATTCTTAGCGACCAGGCCGGACGCGCCAATTCCTACCAGCAGCACGCGTCGTGCATTTCGCAACATGTCCACGCTCGCCAGCAGCTTTTCTTCGCTGTTGACATCAAGCGTGGCGTGCATCGCCGCCAAATTATCCTTAATGAGCTTTTCACCCACTAAACGCAGCGGGTCATCACCCAAAATCAGATTATGAACTGGGACGGATTGTCGTTCAGGATTGCTGGCGAGCGCCTCACTGATTGCCAGTTTGAGGGCAGGAAAGCCTTTGAAACCCAGCTTTTGGGAAAACTTCACCACGCTGGACTGACTTACACCCGCTTCGGCGGCGAGCTGCTGTGAACTTAAATGACGCGCGTAGTCGGGCTTCTCCAGCAAAAAGTCAGCCAGTCTACGGTCGCTTTGTGCCAGGGTTGGGTAGCGGCTTCGAATACGCAGTAAGCAGTTCATTTCCTCTCCAGTCAGTCGGGGCAATTATGTGAGCGACGCCATAGTAACGTAAATTTTGCTTGCCATGATATCGGTGCATGCTTGGGCGGTGCTAATCAGTTACTGGAAAGTGGCGATGGTGGTGACCTTTAGCATTTCAGGTTAATGTTGCCGGAAAAGTGATGTTCTATCTGTTAGGCTTTCTGATAGCGGTAATCGCCGGGTTCTTATTTACATGGTTTATGGGCTTTAATGATCCAGAGGAGTAACGTTTGGCAATTCAGAGTGAGCGTCGGGTGGTTTTTTTCGATTTAGATGGCACCTTGCATCAGCAGGATATGTTCGGCAGTTTCTTGCGCTACCTGCTGCGCCATCAACCCCTCAATCTGTTACTTGTCGCGCCGCTCCTGCCGGTGATAGGTGGCGCGTTGCTGATAAAAGGACGCGCCGCTCGCTGGCCGATGAGCCTGTTATTGTGGGGCGCAACCTTTGGTCACAGTGAAACGCGCCTCAAGCAGTTGGAAACAAATTTTGTGACATGGTTTCGCAGCCGCGTTACCGCTTTTCCCGTGGTACAGCAGCGCCTGACCGATTACCTCACCAGTTCAGATGCTGATGTGTGGTTGATTACCGGTTCTCCGCAACCGTTGGTGCAGCAGGTTTATTTTGATACCCCGTGGCTACCAAAAGTTAAGCTTATCGCCAGCCAAATCAAGCGCTCCCACGGTGGGTGGGTACTCACATTGCGTTGCCTGGGACATGAAAAAGTATCACAGCTCGAACAGCAAATTGGTACGCCATTGCAACTCTACAGCGGGTATAGCGACAGCAATCAGGACAACCCCTTGCTCTATTTCTGCCAACACCGCTGGCGCGTCACGCCACAAGGGCAATTGCAGCAGTTGGAATAATTACCCTTCATACTTCAAGCTGCAGATGCGTTGGCTGCGTTCGGTCACCCGAATCACTTACTAAAGTAAGCTCATCGGGATTCCCTCACTTGCCGCCTTTCTGCAACTCGAATTATTTTGGGTAAGGTTAGTCGATGTGTATAATGCGCCGCCCAAATCTAGCCCGGAGAGTCCCTTGTCAGAACGCGAATTTACCCACGAACACTGGATGCGTCATGCATTGACCCTCGCTCGTCGTGCATGGGAAGAAGGTGAAGTTCCGGTTGGCGCGGTGTTGGTGCATAACAACCAGGTGATAGGTGAGGGCTGGAACCGGCCTATTGGCCGACATGATCCGACAGCGCATGCGGAAATTATGGCGCTGCGTCAGGGCGGTTTGGTTTTGCAAAACTATCGTCTGCTGGAAACCACTCTGTATGTCACCCTTGAGCCTTGCGTAATGTGTGCTGGGGCGATGGTTCATGGCCGCATCGGTAATTTGGTGTTTGGCGCGCGTGATGCCAAAACCGGCGCAATCGGATCGCTAATGGATGTGCTGGGTCATCCTGGTATGAATCACCAGGTTACGGTGACTGAGGGCGTTTTGGCAGAAGAGTGTTCGGCCATGCTGAGTGATTTTTTTCGAGCCCGCCGTCTTGAGAAAAAGGCCCTAAAGGAAAAGGCCCGAAGCTCGGAATAGCCAACTCGACTGGCGCAACGACTGGATACGCCTCGGCATATTTAAGCTCTTGCGCTTCCTGTTTCTCTTTCTCGAGTAAGTACCCTACCAGGCTGATGTAATATTTCCGGATATTCTCCACATACGCATACGCCTCATGACCACGGGCGTATCCATAAGTTGTTTTCGAGTAATACTGTTTTTGGCTAAGTAACGGCAGCCGTGTTTTTACATCTGCCCAACTATCCGGATTGCCTTTTTGTTTCGCCGTCAGTTGGCGGGCATCAAGCATATGGGCATAACCCATGTTATAAGCCGTCAGCGCAAACCATATCTGTTCATCCTTTGGCACACTGTCAGGGACTTTTGCCACCATATCCTTCAGATAACGGCTTCCCCCTTGAATGCTTTGCTCCGGATCTAGCCGGTCGGTGACACCGAGGCTTTGTGCGGTATTTTTGGTGAGCATCATCAGCCCGCGCACACCGGTTGGAGAGGTAGCCTGGTTATCCCAGTGTGATTCCTGATAAGAGATGGCTGCCAGCAAGCGCCAGTCAAGTTCGGTGGCATACTTTTCGAATAATGGCTGTAACTCTGGCAGGACGGCATCTACCGCTTTGAGGAACGTGCGGGTATCGACGTAATCAAAATCCCCAACGTGGCCGAGATACTTTTCTTCCAGACGCGCAAAAGTGTCGTCACTGTTGAGGCGGTTATAGAAGTCGAGCAGGGCGGCGGACAGGCTATCATCGCTGTCTAATGCGCTGAACCAGGTTACTGGCTGTTCGTCGGTGATATCCAGGGCAACAGCAAGCTGCGGATGAACGCGCTGGAAAGTGCTGATTGCGACAGAATCGGCAATGGTAAAAGCAATCTTCCCTTCCACCACTTGCTGCATCAGTTCTGTACTGCTGAGCTGCTCATTAATGCGCCAGCTCAAATCAGGGTATTTTTGTTGTTTAAGTTTGTTCAACGCGCTAAGCGATGTGACACCTGGCGAAAGCACCAATTGGTTTTCTTTGATGCCAGCCAACGTCTTCGGGCGCGGACTGCCTATGCGATAAACCATCTGCTGCGAAACGGAATAATAGACCGGACCTGCCCGATAATGTTGACTGCGCTGCGTGTCGTACACCAGTCCCGCGGCGATAATATCGGCCTTGCCATTATCAATGTCGTCAAACAGCTCTTGAATATTTGGGCGAACAGTCACTTCCAGTTTTACGCCAAGGTAATGGGCAAACTGTTCTGCTAACTCATAATCGAGGCCAATTTGTTTGCCCTGATAAAGGGTATAAGTCAGAGGCGACTCAATTGTACTGACGCGCAAAATCCCCCGCTCTTGAATGGCGGCGATGCGGTTTTCGGCTTGTCCGAACCAGGGAATGGAGGGCCAAAGCGCCACTGCCAGCAACACGGTTACGGCACCGATAAGCAGATAATTAATTTTAAATCTTTTCAAATAGTTAATCTGCGATAAGGCGTCGAGTCTTAGCTAACAACAGGCTTCAAAAATGGAGGTTATACAATAAGGTGTGGCGCATTTTGCTTAACAAAACGCCACTGTGCAACTTATTCAACATTTTTGGTTAATGTTTCATCAACGAAAACTAATCCAACTATTTATACGCAAACGGTTTCGTCATGGCGGAGGATTATCTATAATGGCGCCCGTTTTCCCCTTGCGCCCACTGAAGCGTCCCCCTGGCGTTTCGAAGACGAGAGATCTTTGATGATGGAAATTCTGCGTGGTTCGCCCGCTTTATCGGCATTTCGTATTAACAAATTACTGGCCCGTTTTAATGACGCCAACCTTCCGGTCAGCGACATTTATGCCGAGTATGTTCACTTTGCCGATCTCGATGCGCCGCTAACGGCTGAAGAGCACGCCCGTCTGCAACGGTTGTTGAAATATGGTCCAACCCTTGCCGACCACGCCCCGACCGGCCACTTAATTCTGGTCACGCCGCGTCCTGGTACCATCTCACCCTGGTCCTCTAAAGCGACTGATATTGCCCACAACTGCGCGCTTGCCAATGTTAAGCGACTGGAACGCGGTGTGGCGTACTATGTAACGGGCAGCACGCTGACACAGGCGCAGTGCCAGGACGTTGCCGCACTTTTGCATGACCGCATGATGGAAAGCGTGTTTGACTCGCTTAATGATGCGCAGCAACTGTTCTCACATCATCAGCCTGCACCTGTGCAAAGCGTTGACCTGTTATCTCAAGGTCGTGAAGCACTGGTTGAAGCCAACATTCGTCTGGGGCTTGCCCTGGCAGAAGACGAAATCGATTATTTGCAGGATGCGTTCACCAAACTGGGACGCAACCCGAACGACATTGAGCTGTATATGTTCGCGCAGGCGAACTCTGAGCATTGCCGTCACAAAATCTTCAACGCCGACTGGATTATCGATGGCGTTGAACAGCCTAAATCGCTGTTCAAAATGATTAAAAACACCTTTGAGAAAACCCCGGACTACGTGTTATCGGCTTACAAAGATAACGCCGCAGTTATGGAAGGTTCGGTGGTTGGGCGTTTCTTTGCCGATCACGAAGCAGGCCGCTACGACTTCCACCAGGAAGATGCGCATATCCTGATGAAGGTCGAAACGCATAACCACCCAACGGCTATCTCTCCATGGCCGGGTGCCGCGACCGGTTCCGGTGGTGAAATCCGTGATGAAGGTGCGACAGGCCGTGGTGCTAAACCCAAAGCGGGTCTGGTCGGATTCTCTGTTTCCAACTTACGTATTCCTGGCTTTGAACAGCCGTGGGAAGAAGATTTCGGTAAGCCTGACCGCATTGTGACGGCGCTGGATATCATGACTGACGGCCCATTGGGCGGTGCAGCATTTAACAACGAATTCGGTCGTCCGGCGCTGACGGGTTACTTCCGTACTTACGAAGAACAAGTCAACAGCCATAACGGCGTAGAACTGCGTGGCTACCATAAGCCCATCATGCTGGCAGGCGGTATCGGTAACATTCGTGCTGACCATGTTCAGAAAGGCGAAATCACCGTTGGCGCAAAACTGATTGTCCTCGGCGGCCCATCCATGAACATCGGTTTGGGTGGCGGTGCGGCTTCTTCTATGGCTTCCGGCCAGTCAGATGCCGATCTGGATTTTGCCTCTGTACAGCGCGACAACCCAGAAATGGAGCGTCGTTGCCAGGAAGTTATCGATCGTTGCTGGCAGTTAGGTGATGCCAACCCAATCCTGTTTATTCATGATGTGGGGGCCGGCGGCCTTTCTAACGCGATGCCAGAACTGGTGAATGACGGTGGCCGAGGCGGGCGCTTCGACCTGCGTAAAATTCTCAACGACGAACCTGGCATGAGCCCGCTGGAAGTGTGGTGTAACGAATCCCAGGAGCGTTATGTTCTCGCCGTTGCACCTGACCAGTTGCCACTGTTTGATGAACTCTGCCGCCGCGAACGTGCGCCGTACGCCGTTATCGGTGAAGCCACCGAAGAAAAACATCTGACGCTCAGCGACAGCCATTTCGACAACCAGCCGATTGATATGCCGCTGGACGTTCTGCTCGGTAAAACCCCGAAAATGGAACGTAACGTTGAAACCCTGAAAGCGAAGGGCGATGCGCTGGATTGCCGAAATATCACTATTGCTGATGCGGTAAACCGTGTGCTGCACTTGCCTACAGTGGCTGAAAAAACCTTCCTGGTGACCATCGGTGACCGCTCAGTAACCGGTATGGTTGCTCGCGATCAGATGGTTGGGCCGTGGCAGATCCCGGTGGCTAACTGTGCGGTCACCACCGCAAGCCTGGATAGCTACTACGGCGAAGCGATGTCTCTGGGCGAACGTGCACCGGTTGCGTTGCTGGACTTTGCAGCATCAGGCCGTCTGGCGGTCGGTGAAGCGCTGACCAACATTGCTGCTACGCAAATTGGCGCACTCAATCGCATCAAGCTTTCAGCAAACTGGATGTCAGCAGCCGGCCATCCGGGTGAAGACGCGGGTCTGTACGAAGCCGTGAAAGCCGTCGGTGAAGAACTTTGCCCGACGCTTGGCCTGACGATTCCAGTGGGCAAAGACTCAATGTCGATGAAAACCCGCTGGCAGGAAGGTAACGAGCAGCGCGAGATGACCTCTCCACTGTCACTGGTTATCACGGCGTTTGCCCGTGTCGAAGATGTACGTCGCACCGTGACACCACAACTGCACACCGAAGATAACGCCCTGTTGCTGATTGATTTGGGGGCTGGCCATAACGCATTGGGCGCAACGGCGCTGTCTCAGGTTTACCGTCAGTTAGGCGACAAGCCTGCTGATGTTCGCAGCGCAGAACAGCTTAAAGGCTTCTTTAATGCGATTCAGGCGCTGGTGGCGGAACAGAAATTACTGGCTTACCACGACCGTTCCGACGGTGGCCTGTTGGTGACGCTGGCAGAAATGGCGTTTGCCGGTCACTGTGGCGTGGAGGCGAATATCGCCACGCTGGGTCACGATCATCTGGCAGCACTGTTCAACGAAGAGTTGGGTGCGGTGATTCAGGTGAAAGCGGCGGATCGCGCAGCCGTTGAGAAAACCCTGGCAGATCACGGTCTGGCGGAGTGTGTTCACTTCCTCGGTAAAGCCGTTGCCGGTGACCGTTTCACGCTGACAGCCGATGGCCATGCCGTGTTTAGCGAAAGCCGCACTCAGCTTCGTATGTGGTGGGCAGAAACCACCTGGCAGATGCAGCGTCTACGTGACAACCCGGCCTGTGCTGATCAAGAACATGAAGCAAAAGCCAATGACAACGATCCTGGCCTGAACGTTAAACTGAGCTTCGATATCAAAGAAGATATTGCGGCGCCGTTTATCGCTAAAGGTGCTCGCCCTAAAGTTGCCGTGCTGCGTGAGCAGGGGGTTAACTCTCACGTTGAAATGGCTGCGGCCTTCCATCGTGCGGGCTTCGATGCCATCGATGTTCACATGAGTGATTTGCTGGAAGGTCGTCGCGGTCTGGAAGATTTCCAGGCGCTGGTGGCGTGTGGCGGTTTCTCTTACGGTGACGTTTTGGGCGCGGGCGAAGGCTGGGCTAAGTCGATTCTGTTTAACTCACGCGTGCGTGACGAATTCGAAACCTTCTTCCATCGTCCACAAACCCTGGCATTGGGTGTGTGCAACGGTTGCCAGATGATGTCGAACTTACGTGAACTTATTCCTGGCAGCGACCTGTGGCCACGCTTTGTGCGTAACCATTCAGATCGCTTTGAAGCACGCTTCAGCCTGGTAGAAGTGACCTCCAGCCCGTCATTGCTGTTACAGGGCATGGTTGGTTCACATATGCCAATCGCGGTTTCTCACGGTGAAGGTCACGTTGAAGTACGCGATGCGGCGCATCTGGCTGCACTGGAAAGCAAGGGGCTGGTGGCGCTGCGCTTTATCGACAACTTCGGCAAAGTCACGCAAGACTACCCGGCTAACCCGAACGGTTCACCAAACGGCATAACGGCGGTTACTAACGAAAGCGGGCGCGTCACCATTATGATGCCGCATCCAGAGCGTGTGTTCCGTACAGTCAGCAACTCCTGGCACCCATCTGATTGGGGCGAGGACAGCCCGTGGATGCGCATTTTCCGCAATGCGCGTAAGCAGCTTGGTTAAAAAACCGTATGATTTCTCCCTCTCCTGCGGGAGAGGGTTGGAGTGAGGGCGCACGGCATTAATGAACACATCCCTTCGCTGAGCGAGGGGATTTTTTTGTCACCGATTCCCGACATGTGGCAAATATAACTGTCTCAAATAGGTGACACCTAACTGATTGATTTTGTGATATATAAAAAATAGATGTTTAAAGCGTTGCTAAATGGCGACGTTAAGAGCGAAAAGTAGTCAATCCAGCAAATAAGCCATACAGTAAATAAACATAATAAAAACATTAATATATAAACTTAATAGCAAACATGGCACGCATGCTGCATAATACTGCGCAGTGGCTCATTCACCCTCTTATGTCAGCCCCCGCAAGGGTTGTGCTACATAAACCTTAGAATGACGCACACAAGGTGCCTGCCGTCCGACTTTTGATTATCGCCAGTCTCGTACTGCTTTATCATGCTCCGGGCGAAACGTTGAGTAAGGCGCCGCCTAATTCCAGAACAAAGGCAGAGATTATTCTCTGCCTTTGTCGTTTCTGAACTTTAAACTCCCTCCAATCCCCGCTAGCATCGAATAACTCGCAATCCCAATGAGATGAAGCTTTTGAACCAGTGGCACTTTTTCCCGCGCTCTTTACGCCAGCTTGTGATAATGGCTTTTTTGTTGGTGCTGGTTCCGCTGTTGGTTCTGGCCTGGCAAGCCTGGCAAAGCCTTAATGCGTTAAGCGATCAAGCGGCGCTCACCAACCGTACAACGCTTGTCGATGCTCGTCGCAGCCAGGCCATGACGAACGTGGCACTGGAAATGGAGCGTAGCTACCGGCAGTACTGCGTGCTGGATGACGCCACGCTCGCCACGCTTTACCAGGGCCAGCGTAAGCGTTACGCGCAGATGCTTGAAGCCCATGCGGGTGTCTTGCCTGACAATCAACTTTATGACGTTCTGCGCAAGTCGCTAAACGACCTTGCCGACATAAAATGCAAAAATAGCGGGCCCGATACCGCCGCCGCTGCAAATCTTGAAACCTTTGCCAATAAAAATGCTGAGATGGTGCAAGCCACTCGGGCGGTCGTCTTTTCCCGTGGGCAGCAACTTCAGCAAGAAATTGCCGAGCGTGGACAATACTTTGGTTGGCAGGCGCTGGTGTTATTCCTGTTGAGTTTCGCGCTGGTCATTATCTTCACGCGCATGATCATCGGCCCGGTAAAAGGCATTGAACGGATGATTAACTTGCTTGGGGAAGGGCACTCGCTGGGCAACACGGTGTTATTCAAAGGTGGGCCACGCGAATTGCGTTCGGTGGGGCAGCGGATTGTCTGGCTAAGCGAGCGCCTCTCGTGGCTTGAATCCCAGCGTCATGAGTTTTTACGCCATATTTCCCATGAACTAAAAACCCCTCTTGCCAGCATGCGAGAAGGCACCGAACTGCTTGCCGATCAGGTCGTCGGCCCATTGACGAACGATCAAAAAGAAGTCGTAGAAATTCTGGATAGCAGTAGCCGTCACTTACAAAAATTGATTGAACAATTATTGGATTACAACCGCAAACTGGCAGACGTACCGGTCGAACTGGAGAAAGTTGAGCTCGGGCCACTCATGGATGCGATTATTGCCGCTCACAGTTTGCCAGCACGGGCTAAAATGATGCGTACCGAGTGCAATTTAAGCCCGATGGCTTGCCTGGCTGAACCCATGTTGTTAGCGAGCGTGCTGGATAATCTCTACTCCAATGCGGTGCACTATGGGTCTGAATCCGGTACCATTTATCTACGAAGCTCGCAGAGGGGTAACATGCTCCAGATTGATGTCGCAAATACTGGCGACCCCATTCCACGTGCAGAGCGAGAGATGATCTTTGAACCTTTTTATCAGGGAAGCCACCAGCGAAAAGGTGCAGTAAAAGGTAGCGGTCTGGGTCTGAGTATTGCCCTGGATTGTATTCGTCGTATGCATGGCGAATTGCACCTGATTGACGATGAAACGGCAGATGTTTGCTTCCGTATCGAGTTGCCTGTATTTCCCGAGAAAAAATAAAAAATGAAAGTGACAATTTTTAGCGTGCTGCGTAACGGCTGGTTATCTCGCCCTGGCAGCTCTGTTTCGATTCGCCCAATCTCAGCGTTGTTAGTGCCGTTATTACTGGCGAGCTGTGTACAAAACACGGCACCGAAAGACGTAAAACATCCACAAATCGTCGAAGAGCCGGAGCATCAACTGGCTGATTACTTGTCGACGAATTGTGAAGATATCTGGCAAAACCAGAACCATGACTCCACCACCAACCCGCTGTACTGGCTGCGTGCGATGGATTGCTCCGAACGTTTAGCGCCTGCTCAGGCACGAGCGGAAGCCCGCCGCTGGCCATCCGATAACTGGCGCGACACCTTCAAGCGCGGCATTTTGCTCTCTAACGCCAAAATTACACCTACCGAACGTCGTCGTTACATGACTAAGCTGGATGCCATGACCGCTGACGTCCCGGCGCAAGTGCGTTCGTTGTTCCAGGTCTGGCGCGATGGACAGGCTTCATTGCTGGCGCTTTCTGACGAACGCACGCGCTACAGCAAATTACAGCAAAGCTCTGACAATGAGCTCGATACGCTGCGCGAGCAGCAGCAGCGCCTCAGAAGCCAGTTAAGTTTGACTACCCGAAAGCTGGAAAACCTCACGGATATTGAACGTCAGCTTTCCAACCGTAAACCGGCCACTGCCGAGTTACCGGACAACACCAAACCCGCGCAGGAGGCGAAACCATGACGCAGCGTAAACCCGCCAGATTGTTGCTGGTTGATGATGATCCGGGGCTGTTAAAACTCCTTGGTATGCGCCTGACGAGCGAAGGTTACACGGTCTCAACGGCGGAAAGTGGTGCAGAAGGGTTGCGTCTGCTGGGGCGTGAAAAAATTGACCTGGTGATCAGCGATCTGCGGATGGATGAAATGGATGGCATGGCATTATTTGCCGAAATCCAGAAAGTGCAGCCAGGTATGCCGGTCATCATTCTGACCGCTCACGGTTCCATACCTGACGCGGTTGCCGCGACGCAACAGGGTGTTTTTAGCTTCCTGACCAAACCCGTTGATAAAGACGCGCTCTACAAAGCCATTGACGAAGCGCTGTCACATTCGCAAATCGCCGGGGATGACATGTGGCGAGATACTATCGTCACGCGCAGCCCCATCATGCAGCGTTTGCTGGAACAAGCCCGTATGGTGTCGCAGTCTGATGTCAGCGTGCTGATTAACGGGCAAAGCGGCACCGGCAAAGAGATCCTCGCTCAGGCCATTCATAACGCCAGCCCGCGTAACAAAAAAGCCTTTATCGCCATCAACTGCGGTGCATTACCGGAACAACTGTTGGAGTCCGAACTGTTTGGCCATTCGCGTGGTGCATTTACCGGCGCGGTCAGCAGCAGAGAAGGTTTGTTCCAGGCCGCAGAAGGTGGAACGTTATTCCTGGATGAAATTGGCGATATGCCGATTCCTTTGCAGGTCAAATTGTTGCGCGTGTTGCAGGAGCGTAAAGTGCGCCCATTGGGCAGCAATCGCGACCTCGATATCGACGTGCGTATTCTGTCTGCAACGCACCGGGATTTGCCCAAAGCGATGGAGCGGGGCGAGTTTCGTGAAGACTTGTTCTACCGTCTGAATGTGGTGAGCCTCAAGATCCCGGCTTTGCATGAGCGTGCTGAAGATGTGCCGTTGTTGGCTAATCATCTGTTACGGCAATCTGCTGACCGCCATAAACCCTTCGTGCGCAGTTTTTCGACCGATGCCATGAAACGCCTGATGGCGGCGAGCTGGCCGGGTAACGTGCGTCAATTGGTCAATGTGATTGAACAATGTGTGGCACTCACCTCCGCTCCTGTTATCAGCGAAGCGCTGGTTCAACAGGCACTGGAAGGGGAAAATACTGCGCTGCCAACTTTTGTCGAAGCGCGCAATCAGTTTGAGCTGAACTATCTACGCAAATTGCTGCAAATGACGAAAGGAAATGTCACGCAAGCGGCACGTGTAGCGGGGCGTAATCGCACTGAATTCTACAAATTACTCTCGCGGCATGAACTCGATGCCAATGACTTTAAAGAGTAGTCTGTGGTAATTTGAAGTCACAATTACTGTATCCAAGCAGCACACTTAAGTTGTGCGGGAACCGGGAAGACCATGAAAAAAATTGATGCGATTATTAAGCCGTTCAAACTGGATGACGTTCGCGAAGCGCTGGCAGAAGTTGGTATCACCGGCATGACGGTAACAGAAGTAAAAGGTTTTGGTCGTCAGAAAGGGCACACCGAACTGTACCGTGGTGCTGAGTACATGGTGGATTTCCTGCCAAAAGTGAAAATTGAAATCGTGGTCACTGACGATATCGTCGATACCTGCGTGGACACCATTATTCGTACCGCGCAAACCGGTAAAATCGGTGACGGTAAAATCTTTGTCTTCGATGTGGCGCGCGTAGTGCGTATCCGTACGGGTGAAGAAGACGACGCCGCGATTTAATTCGCATTGTTTGCCCTCACCCTAACCCTCTCCCTGAGGGAGAGGGGATAAACTCCTTCTCCCTCAGGGAGAGGGTCGGGATGAGGGTTGTTCTCCCCATCCCATATGCCCCAAATCACATCACTTTATGTGGTCCAAAGCACTCGTAATGAATCTTGTCCTGCGCAACACCCAAATTCACTAACTGCTCCGCAGCAAATCGCATAAAGACGACCGGACCGCAGAGGTAAAACTGCATATCTGGCGCGCTGATTTTGCTTTCCAGTGCGAGTAAATCCATCAAACCTTCACTGTCGAATTTTGACTGCGCACGGCAGTTTTCGCCCGGCGTGCGATACCACACATGACGCTCAAAACGCGGTAACAGCTTACCAAGTTGATTCACTTCGTCGGCAAACGCATGCACATCGCCGTGTTCAGCGGCATGGAACCAGTTTACCTGCGCGCTATGGGCATTTTTCGCCAGCGTATCCAGCATCGCCAGCATTGGTGTTTGACCGACGCCAGCAGAAATCAGCGTCACTGGGGTTTGGGCTTTGACGTCCATAAAGAAATCACCGGCCGGTGCGGCAAGATGCACTTCGTCACCCACTTGTGCGTGATTGTGCAGCCAGCTTGAAACCTGACCTGAATCTTCACGTTTCACCGCAATACGATAGGTTTTGCCATCTGGACGACGGGTAAGTGAATACTGTCGGATTTCCTGATGCGGGAATCCTTCAGGTTTTAGCCACACGCCAAGATATTGACCAGGCTGATAATCAGCAACGGCTTCACCATCAATCGGGGCAAATTCAAAACTGGTGATCAGCGAACTTTGCGGCTCTTTTGCCACAATGCGGAATGCACGAGTGCCTTCCCAGCCACCATTTTTTGCCGCGTTATCCTGGTAAATTTCTGCTTCACGATTGATAAATACACCCGCCAACACGCCGTACGCCTTACCCCATGCATCCAACACTTCCTGGCCCGGACTGAACATTTCATCCAGTGTTGCTAACAGATGACCGCCGACAATGTCGTACTGCTCAGGTTTTATCTGGAAGCTGGTATGCTTTTGGGCGATTTTTTCTACCGCAGGCAACAGTACTGCAAGATTCTCAATATTGCTGGCGTAGGCACAAATTGCGTTGAACAGCGCTTCACGCTGATCGCCATTGCGCTGGTTGCTCATATTGAAGATCTCTTTCAGCTCAGGATTATGGCTGAACATGCGATCGTAAAAGTGTGCGGTAAGTTTTGGGCCCGTGGCGGCGAGTAGGGGAATGGTGGATTTCACGACAGCGATGGTTTGGGCGTCAAGCATGGTGGCTCCTTGATTTAACATTGAAAGTTAATGTTGTATTTTAAATGCATCTTATAAGAGTGCAATGTTAAATAAAAGCACTACTTTGTAAATGGGTACATGGCGTGTCGATGTAGCTCACAGAACATGAATTTTCTTCATCATCGATGAAGAAAACTCCTGAAAGCTTCTGTAGGGCTTTTGCCATCAATCCCTTATTCCATGCCAAGCCAATCGTTTGCGTAAAAACCTCTGCCAAGGCCTATTACCCAGCGGTATTTCGGTTTACACTGTTGCCCGTTGTATTTATGGCAGCATTAAAGCTGTTAAATATTTACTGTTAGCTGAGTCAGGAGATGCGGATGTTAAAGCGTGAAATGAACATTGCCGATTATGATGCCCAATTGTGGCAGGCTATGGAGC
Source organism: Buttiauxella selenatireducens (assembly GCF_031432975.1). Taxonomy (GTDB): domain Bacteria; phylum Pseudomonadota; class Gammaproteobacteria; order Enterobacterales; family Enterobacteriaceae; genus Buttiauxella; species Buttiauxella selenatireducens. The sequence continues at coordinate 1,221,418 of NZ_CP133838.1, forward strand.
AAGAAAAAGTACGTCAGGAAGAGCACATTGAACTGATCGCCTCCGAAAACTACACCAGCCCGCGCGTAATGCAGGCTCAGGGTTCTCAGTTAACCAACAAATACGCTGAAGGTTACCCAGGCAAACGCTACTACGGCGGTTGCGAATATGTTGATGTGGTTGAACAACTGGCTATCGACCGTGCAAAAGAGCTGTTCGGCGCTGATTACGCTAACGTGCAACCGCACTCCGGTTCACAGGCTAACTTCGCGGTATACACCACTCTGCTGGAACCAGGCGATACCGTTCTGGGTATGAACCTGGCACACGGCGGCCACCTGACTCACGGCTCCCCGGTCAACTTCTCCGGTAAGCTGTACAACATCGTTCCTTACGGTATTGATGAGTCTGGTCATATCGATTACGCAGACCTGGAAGCACAGGCCAAAGCACACAAACCGAAGATGATTATCGGTGGTTTCTCTGCTTATTCAGGCGTAGTTGATTGGGCAAAAATGCGTGAAATCGCAGACATGGTTGGCGCATACCTGTTCGTGGACATGGCGCACGTTGCCGGTCTGATTGCCGCTGACGTTTACCCGAACCCAGTTCCGCACGCACACGTTGTGACGACCACAACGCACAAAACGCTGGCTGGCCCTCGCGGTGGTTTAATCCTCGCTAAAGGTGGCAGCGAAGAGCTGTACAAAAAACTGAACTCCGCAGTATTCCCAGGCGCACAGGGCGGCCCATTGATGCACGTCATCGCGGGTAAAGCTGTTGCACTGAAAGAAGCGATGGAACCAGAGTTCAAAACTTACCAGCAGCAGGTTGCCAAAAACGCGAAAGCAATGGTCGCCGTCTTCCTGGACCGTGGCTACAAAGTGGTGTCTGGCGGTACTGACAACCACCTGTTCTTGCTGGATTTGGTTGATAAAAATCTGACGGGTAAAGAAGCCGATGCCGCGCTGGGTCGCGCAAACATCACCGTGAACAAAAACAGCGTACCAAACGATCCGAAGAGCCCATTTGTGACTTCTGGTATCCGTATCGGTACACCTGCGGTAACGCGTCGTGGCTTCACCGAAGCTGACGTTCGCGAGCTGGCTGGCTGGATGTGTGATGTGTTAGATAACATCAACGACGAAGCGGTCATCGAACGCACTAAGAAGAAAGTTCTGGATATCTGCGCCCGCTTGCCGGTTTACGCGTAATCCTTAGCTTGTAAGATCTTCAAAAGCCCACGTTATGTGGGCTTTGTTGTTTTATGTCCTACCGCCGATCGCGCGTCACCAAACTACAGTTCTTCGCCGCCCCGGCCGTATCATTGTTTTTGGTCGCCTGGATACATTCATCCATCGGCGATAAAGGGGGAGGCGTGTTAACGGTTTGAGCTGCACATCCTGCCAATAAAAGCCCACAAAAAATCAATGCTGCCTGGGTCATGTCTTATTCCTCACTTAGCGCGGCTTCTACATACAAATAGCCAATTCCCATCACTTGCTGCGGTCGTGTGAGTTGCCCAAAGCTAATCTGGGTGGCATTCACTTTTAGCGCATCGCCGTGATCAAATGGATTAAAGCCAATCTGCCGAGCGACGGTCGCAAGCCACTCATCCCCAAACCCACAACTTCTTCCATAAAACCAAATCTGGTTGATATTGAGGATGTTGAGGAAGTTATACAAACTCAGTCCAATGGCGTTGGCGGCACTCTCAACCCAGCGACGTACCTGCTCGTTACCTTCGTGCCAGGCGGTAATTAACTGCGTTGAAGTTAATGTTTCAGGGTCGAGTTTTGGCGAGATGGGTTGTGATTTTAGCCAGATCCGCGCCTGTTTTTTTAGCGCAGTGAGTGAGGCTACAGTCTCAAGGCATCCGTATCTTCCACAGTCGCACGCCATGCCGTCGGGGTTCACAATCGTGTGGCCAATTTGGCCGCTGCCATAGAGGCTACCGCGATAAATCTGCCCATTTATCACAAACGAAGAACCGATACCGTAATCCACATTGATGACGCAAAAATCCTGGCGGCTGCTGGGGTTTTGCCATTTTTCCGCCAACGCTAACATCACACAGTCGTTATCCACCCGCACTGAGATCCCAAGCTTTTCTTCTAGCAGATATTTAATTTCTATCGGTTCGCGCCACGGTGCTTGCGGCATCGTTTGTGATACGCCGGTTATCGGGTCGACCTGCCCGTGAATACCTAAAGCGAGATTAATGGTCTTTTTCGGCCAGATTTTACCCTGGTTGCGCCAGACACTCTCTATGGCAGCCAGCAATGCTTGCGGTGTTGAGGCGTGGGTATGAATGGTTTCAAATTCCCCGAGCGGCGAAAGCTGGGCGTCGCAAAGTTGGCTCTCAATGCTGGTCGGGGTCACATTCATGCAAAGAATGAAATCACCGTCGGGCGGGATTTGGTAGCTGCCGCTGTTGATCCCCCGATTGCTGAGATTTTCATGGGAATGGCTGAGTTTTCCATCCGCGACCAGCTCTTCAAGGATCTTACTCACCGCCGGGATCGAAAGACCGGTGTACTGGGAAAACTGTGACTTACTGAGCCGCTTATGTTGCCACACCAGCTTCATCATGGTCTGGCGATTTATCTGTCGCACCCGTTGGTTATTCAACCCTGAAGTCTGCATTTCACTTAACTCCGTTAACTATATTGCGTGAGCATTAAGCATTTTAAGCCGTGATGAGTCAAATACACTGCAAACATATCCTGGTTAACTGTTAATTTTTTACTGGAGAGTCGAAATGTACGGAGCCGTTAACGTCTGGCAAGAGACCATTGCTTTACCCACCTGGACTGCCGGTGCGGAAGACCCGAATCCGATGTTTTTGGAAAACCGTGTGTATCAGGGATCTTCAGGTGCCGTTTATCCTTACGGTGTCATTGACACTCTCACCGGCCAGCGTGAGATGCGTAATTACAAAGCCGTGTGGATTGAAAACGATTTTATCCGCGTCATGTTGCTGCCTGAATTGGGCGGTCGTATTCACCGCGCATATGACAAAGTGATGGAGCGTGACTTCGTTTACTACAACGAAGTGGTGAAACCGGCGTTGGTGGGGTTAGTGGGACCATGGATTTCCGGCGGCATTGAATTTAACTGGCCACAGCACCATCGCCCAACCACCTTCATGCCGGTCGATGTGACGTTCCAGAAACATGAAAGCGGTGCGCAGACCGTCTGGTTGGGTGAAGTGGAACCCATGCGCGGCTTGCAGGTGATGACCGGTTTTACGCTGTATCCTGAAAAAGCGCTGATCGAAATTACCGGCAAAGTGTTCAACGGCAACGCGACACCACGTCATTTCTTATGGTGGGCGAACCCCGCAGTTAAAGGCGGCGATGAGCACCAAAGCGTGTTCCCACCGGATGTCACTGCGGTATTTGATCACGGCAAACGCGATGTTTCTGCCTTTCCGGTTGCCCAGGGGACGTACTACAAAGTCGACTATTCCGCGGGTGTCGACATCTCACGCTACAAAAACATCCCCGTTCCGACGTCGTACATGGCGGATAAATCAGATTACGATTTTGTCGGCGCATACCATCACGGCGAGCAGGGCGGGCTGTTGCACATCGCCGATCACCATGTTTCACCTGGCAAAAAGCAGTGGACATGGGGTAACTGCGATTTCGGCCAGGCCTGGGACCGCAATTTGACCGATGAGAACGGTCCATATATCGAATTGATGACCGGCGTCTTCACCGACAATCAGCCGGATTTCACCTGGATTGCGCCCTATGAAGAGAAAATCTTCGTACAGAATTTCCTGCCATATAGCCAGCTTGGCACATTGCAGAATGCCAACACCCAGGCGGCAATAAAACTGGAGCGCCACGGTGGTGACCTGCACCTTGGTGTCTATGCAATCGCGCCGCTGACTGACGCCTCGCTTGAAATTGAATCGGCTGGAAACCTGCTTTGGAAAACGTCGCTGACGCTGCAACCGGCACAGGCGTGGCAAGATACCCTCGAAGACAACTGGCCGCAGCGTTTGACGCTGAATCTTCGTGACGCACACGGCAACCTCATTCTCAGTTACTGCGAGCACATTCCAGAAGATTTACCTCTGCCGCAACCGGCCTGCGTTCCCGCTAAACCGCATGAAATCACAAACTGCGACGAGCTGTATTTTATCGGCCAGCACCTGGAGCAGTACCTGCACGCCAGCCGCTCGGCATTCGATTACTACCAGCGCGCGCTGGCGCTCGACCCCGAAGATTACCGCTGCAACGTCGCACTCGGACAGCTTGAATTTAACCGTGCTAACTGGGCGCTTGCTGAACAGTTGGCGGATGCGGCGTTGAAACGTGCCCATCGCCTGAACAAGAACCCACAAAATGGTGACGCCAGCATGCTGCGCGGTGCAGCAAAAGAGAAACAAGGAGACTGTGACGGGGCGTTTGATGATTACTTCAAAGCAAGCTGGAGTGGTAACTGCCGCGATGCTGCATTTTACGCGCTGGCACGTCTGGCTTTACGAAAAGGTGATGCGGTCCAGGCGCTGGTGTTTGTGAATCAAAGCCTGAAGTTTAATGGCGGTAATAATCTGGCAATGGGGCTGAAAGCCCTGGTTTTGCACCAGACAGGGGCTTCGCAGCAGGCACAGCGGTGGATTACACAGCAGCTTGAAGAGTATCCGCTGAGCTACGTGCTGCATTACGCACGCTGGGCCATCACGCAAAACGAAACTGACAAAGCTGAACTGGTGCGAGTCACCGGGCGGCGCGGCGTCAATGCCAGTGTTCTGGCGGGATGGCTGGTGAGCCTGGGTCTGGACACTGCCGCCAAAAAGATGTTGAGCGTTCTCGATTCACAAGAAGCGATGCCGATGCTGTGGCGAGCGGCTTTAGAAAGCGACCACGCACAGCAACTTGCTTTCGTGAAACAAGCGCAGGACTGCTTTGCTCGCAAAGTGCGTTTCCCTAACACGCTCGATGAAGTACAGATGTTGCAATGTCTGCCGCACGATGGCTTCGCGCAATATCTGTTGGGCTGTTTCTGGTACAGCAAACGCCGTTATTCCGAAGCGGTCGCTTGTTGGGAATTTGCAGCGCAGCAGTTGCCTGAGTTTGGTGCGGTGCAGCGTGTTTTGGGGATCCATGCCTGGAATAAGCAACACGATGCGCAAATGGCGGAACAGTATCTGCAACGGGCGGTTGAGCGTGAACCGGAAAATGCCCGCTTCCTGTTTGAACTCGATTATCTGCAAAAACTCACCGGGCGCTCAACCGAGCAGCGTCTGGCGAACCTCGCTGCGCACCGCGATGTAGTACTCAAACGTGACGATCTGACCGCTGAGTTACTCAGCTTATGGAACATTCATGGTGAAACTGATGCCGCAGCTCAGGTGTTGGCTCAACGTAAATTCCACCCATGGGAAGGCGGGGAGGGCAAAGTGACCGGGCAGTATCTGATTAACCTGCAACGTCGGGCACTGGAGGCGATTGCCGATAAGCAGTTTGGCAAAGCGGAAGCGTTACTTCAGCAGGCGCTGAGCTACCCCGAAAACCTCGGTGAAGGGCGCTTAGTGGGCCAAAGCGATAACGATATCTGGTATCTGCTCGGCTGGTGTGCGCAGCAACTGCAACAGACAGAACGTGCGCAGCACTATTTTGAACGCGCGCTGGAAGGCGGCTCCACTCTGGAGGCGGGGCGTTACTACAACGATCAGCCTGTCGACTACCTGTTCTATCAAGCGATGGCGTTGGCGCGAATCGGCGACAAGACCCTGGCTCAGCAGAAATTCCGCAGCTTTATTACCTGGGCAGATGAGCATTTTAACGATCGCTCAGAACCTGACTTCTTCGCGGTCTCGCTACCTGATTTAGTCGCGCTGGATGCTGACCGTCAATCCGCTCATCAGCAGCATTGCCTGTTTGTTGCCGCGCTTGGGCATCTCGGACTGGAGGAATATCCCGAGTTTGAATTAGCACTGAAAGCCTTGTTGTCGCAAAACCCTGCTCATGACAAAGCCCATCTCTTGAGGCTTGCCATGCAGCGTGGTGTGTTTATCCAATAACTGAATAAATAAAAAATGGCGGGTGGCATTTTAAAAACGGCACACCCGTCCCTCTGTATCTCTACAAGTACAAATGAGGATTCACAATGAATACTGTGCAGACACAATTACGCATGGGCTATGTCTGGACTATCTGTCTGGTCGCCGCCTGTGGAGGTTTGCTGTTTGGTTATGACTGGGTTGTGATTGGTGGCGCGAAACCGTTCTACGAAGCCTATTTTTCAATTACCGATCCTGCACAGTCCGGCTGGGCCATGAGTTCCGCGCTGGCGGGATGTGTTTTTGGCGCACTGATTTCTGGCTGGAGCGCGGACAAATTTGGACGCAAAGTCCCACTGATTATGTCGGCTATTTTATTTAGCGCATCGGCCTGGGGGACGGCGATAGCCAGCAACTTCGACATGTTTGTGGTGTTCCGTATCGTTGGAGGAGTGGGTATCGGCCTGGCTTCGGCACTAAGCCCGATGTATATCGCGGAGGTCAGCCCGGCAGAAAAACGCGGTAAGTTTGTTGCCATCAACCA